>JAEUHB010000398.1 GCA_016794665.1 Opitutaceae bacterium | reverse complement strand
TCGATTGTCTCGCCGGCCCGCTGGAGCTGCTGCGCCATCTCAAATGCCACGATGCCCCCGAAGGAAAATCCCGCCAGCCGATACGGCTCGCGTGGCTGCGCGGTCCGCATCGCCGCGACATGGATGCCCGCGAGCTCCTCGACCGAGTCGGCCCCCACGAAGCCGCTGCCCTGCGCCCAGTGCGATATGCAGTAGAGTGGAGCGTCGATGCGCCACGCGTGGTGAGAGGCCAGCTTGAGGTCGACGTTGCTGAAAAAGACCGGCCGGCCGGAGCCGGCTTCGACGAGCGGGAAAATGTAGCCAGTGCCGGTTTCCGTCTGGGCCGTGTCGATCCGCGCTGCGAGCCGGGCCAGCGTGGGAGCCTCGAAGACGGCCTGCACCGGCAGCTTGATGCGGAACCGCTCCTCGGCCTCGGTGATCATCCGGACGGCGGCGAGCGAGTCGCCACCAATGGAGAAAAAGTGATCCTCGGGTGCGATCCCGGGCAGGTTAAGGAGCCGTCGCCAAATTCCGGCGAGATCGGCCTCGGTCGGGCTGAGGGGGCGGCTGCTTCCGGCAGGAGCGGCCTCCTGATGATCGGTGGCGCGCTGGCGAATCGCCTTGCGGTCGACTTTGCCGCTCGGGGCTCGGGGCAACGCCTCGACGAAGAGCCAGCGCGAAGGGATCATTTGCGGAGACAGCCGGGCTGCCAGCCAGGTGTGCACCGCCGCAGGCGTGAGCGTGCGGCCCGCTTGTGGCACGACCGCCGCGACGATCGAACGCGTGCCGGCGGCCGAGGCGAACCACGTTGCGGCCGCTTGCGCGACGCCGGGGCACGTGAGGATGGCGGCCTCGACCTCGCGCGGCTCGATGCGCACGCCGCGGATTTTCATCTGGTCATCGTTGCGCCCGAAATAGACGAGATCGCCGGAAGGTTTTTCCGCAACGAGATCGCCGGTGCGGTAGAGGCGCTCGCCGAGCGCCGTGTGCGCGACGAACCGCTCGCGCGTCAAAGCCGGGTCGTCGCGGTAGCCGCGGGCGAGACCGAGGCCGCCAATCCACAGCTCGCCCTCGGCGCTGGGCGCGACCGGAGCGCCCTGCTCATCCAGGATGTGGACCGTGGTGTTTGCGACCGGCTGGCCGATCGAGGCGGAGATGGGTGAGTCACCGGACTGATCCCGAGTGATGCGGTGCGCCGTGGACCACACGGTTGTCTCGGTGGGTCCATAGAGGTTCCACACCTCGTCGGCGATGCCGAGAAGCTTCTGGGCCAAGGCCGGTGGCACCGGTTCGCCAGTCGTGATCGCCACGCGCGTGCGAGGGAAATCCGGCACTTCCGCGAGGAGCACCGCCCACGCGGATGGGCCGCTGGGCACGATGGTCACGCCGTGCTGGCGGACTTCGGCGGCCAGCTTGCGCGGGTCGAGCCACAGGTTGCGATCGCGCAGCAGCACACTCCCGCCGCTGATGAGCGGCACGAAAAGCTCGGCGACCGAGATGTCGAAACCGATGGTCGCCGTCGCGAGGTAGCGGTCCGCTGGGCCGAAACGGAGCAAATCGCGCGCGGCCAGCAAAAGATTCACCGCGGCGCGATGCTCGATCTCGACGCCCTTCGGCTCGCCGGTGCTGCCGGAGGTGAAGAGGATGTAGGCGAGTCGCGCGCCGCCGGGGGCCGCAGGTGGCAGCGGATCGGCCGGCGTCAAATCGGCCACGATGGCGAATTCCAGGCCCGCGCCCGGCAGGGCCATGGCGCCGAGCTCTCGATCGGTGAGCACGAGCTTGGCGCCCGATTTTTGCTGGATGCGCCGGTTGCGTTGAGCCGGATCGTCCGGATCCAGCGGCACGTAGGCGCCGCCGCAGTGCATGATCGCGAGCAGGGCCGCGACCATGTCGGGCGAGCGCTTCATGAGGACGCCGACCGGCTCCTCCGCTGCCAGGCCACGCTTGCGCAGGTGGGTTGCAATCACCGCGACGCGGTGGGCCAGGGCGCAATAGGTGACGGATTCGCTCCCCGCCAGGATCGCCGTGGCCGCCGGGGTGGCCACCGCTTGGGTGAGCACGAGGGCGGCGAGGTTGGAATCGAGCGGGCCGGACATCGGGCCTTAAGTGATCGGCCCCCTTGGTTGCAACTTTACGCCGAAACGGCTGGCCGGCTCCCAGTGATAAAGGCCCTTCACGGGCAGGCCATCACCGATCGACTCGGGCACGTAGGCGCGGGCGAGCGCGCGCAGGAAAATCACCGCCAGGCCGATCGCGAGGTCGCCGAACGGGCACTGGTGGGCGTCGAGGCCAAACGGCGCGAACTCATCCGCGCCCGGATCCTTGGCGGCTAGAAAGCGTGCGGGATCGAAGCGAAAGGGATCGGGGAAAACGGCCGCGTCGTGGTGCGGCTCCCAAAGGCAGACGCGCACGGTCGAGAATTTCGGGATGAGCAAACCCTCGAAGACGATGTCGCGCTGCGCGGTGCGGGTGAGGCGCTCGCTCTGGTCGGTGCGGAGCGCCTCGAGCACAAATGCCTCGGCCATCGAGCGCCGGCCCGGCGCCGGCGAGTGAGCGGTCTCCTCGCGCGCGATGGCTTCGAGCAGGGCCGGATGGTCGGCGGCGTATTTCACGAGCCACCGGAACAGGGAGTAGGTGTCGTAGCGCCCCATCTCGACCATGTAGATCAGGTTGCCCAGCAGCGTGGCGTCGAGCGCGCCGTCGAGCACGAGCTGGCCGAGGATGCTGTTTTCCGAGCCCGCGGGCCGCGTCGCGCCCCCGAACTCGGCGAGCAGGAAATCGCGAATCTCCGCGAAGGCGGCGTGCTGTGCCGGCCCGAGGTTCCAGACGAGGCCGTAGGGCCCGAGTCGGCCGTAGCCGGCCAGCACCCGCTCGAACGCGGGCGTGCCGTAT
>JAEUHB010000394.1 GCA_016794665.1 Opitutaceae bacterium | reverse complement strand
GCCGAGGAGCGCGACCCGGCGGCGAAGCTTGCCCACGAGCGCGCCGCGCGAAATCACGCGGTAGGCCAGCGAGCGCCACACCCCGAGGGTCGCGACCACGCACACGAACGCCACCACCACGAACAGCCGCGAGATCGGCGGATCGAACTTCAGGACGAGCGAGACGCCGAGGTAGGCGACGAGCCACAGCGCGGCGCCCTTGAGGATCACGTTGAGGCTCTGGTAGCGGCGCAGGAGCAGGCGCGTGTCGTAGAGCCCGAACTGCGCAAACGAAACAATCAGCAGGCCCACACCCAAGAAAAGAAGCGGCAGGTAGGCGCGATAGTCGGCGTCGGGCACGGCCACGCCGAGCTGCGCGAGCGCGGACTCGTAGCGGAACCAGTAGCCGAGCGAGAGGCCGCCGAAGGCCGCGACGATGTCGCCACCGAGGAGCGTCAGCGGCAGGATCGTTTCGCGGAGCGGGTTGGCGGGGCGGGGCACGGAGGAGGAATTACGATTGGGGAATCACGAATTACGATTTCGGAATTGGCGGAAGGGTGGCGGCGAGCGCCTCGACGAGAACGGGCGACGGTAGCCAGCCCTTGGGCGGAAGATTTGAACCGGGGGCGGTCGCCGGCTCGCGGACCACGAACACGTCGAGCGGCGCGCCGAGATCGAGGTTGCGCATCAGCACGGGGTAGCCCGGGCGTTCGCGGCGATACGCGCGCTCGGGGCCGTCGGGGACGCGGCCGGGCGCGAGCGCGGCGACGCGGTCGAGCTGCGCGGCGGCCCACGTGCCGGCCGGGAGGCGCGCGCGGGCCCGCGTGACAAGGGTCGAAAAGTTCGCCGCCGTCGCGCCGCACAGCGCGGCGATCGCGGGCTCGCGCCAGTAGGGCGACGCGAAGAACGCCGGGTCGTTGAGGCCCTCGAGCGCGAAGGCCCGCGCGGCGAGGTCGCTGCGCGCCTGGTTGAGGAACGCAAGGCCAAGGCCGAAGTAGACGCCGCCCTTGTCGGGCACGAGCCGCGCGGCGGCGCGGAAGTGTCGCTCCGCCGCGATCGGGTCGGCCGCCACCAGCAGCCACGCGAGGTTGGAGTGCGCGATCTCCTGTTCGGGATTGAGGGCGAGGGACTCGCGGAGAAGCGCGACGGCGCGCGTGTCGTTTACGGGCGTGCGCTCGACAGTGAGGGCGAGCGCGCGGGTATTGAGTCCGGGCGCGGGATCCTCGCGGCCGAGGACGATGATGCTCGCGAGCGCGGCGAGCGCCGCACCGCCGAGCACCCGGCCGAGGACAGCCGAAGTGACGGCCGCCGGAGGACCGGCGACAAGCGCGGCCAGCGACGCGACGACGCAGGCGAATACCGGCACGTCGAGCTGCCAGTCAAAAACGGCAAAGGCCGCGTAGCCCGCCAGCGCCACCGCCGCACTTGGGTGCGTGCGTGCGCCGCGCGCCACGAGCACCACCAGAGCCAGCGCCACCGCAACGCCGGCCGCACCGAGCTCCGCCCAGAGCTGCGCGGGCGTGCAGTGGAGCTGGAGCGCGTTTTCCACCCCGCCGTCGAGCGCGGCGCGCTGGCGCGGATAGGTGAGCGGGACGGTTCCCGGGCCCCAGCCGAGCAACGGCCGCTCCCATCCCAGGCGGACTCCGGCCTCGAGCATCGCACTGCGCTGGACATTGCTGATATTCGGTGGTGCAGCGGGATCGGCGGGGGCGAGAAAGGCCCGCGTGCGGGGATTGGCCGCGACAAAAACCGCGCCGCCGACCACCAGGATGAGCGCGAGCAGGAGCTTGCGTTTCGGCGCCAGTGGCGCCGCCGCAAGCCCGCCCGCGGCCAGCACCGCAAGGCTGACGACACCCGCGCGGCTGCCGCTGGTGAAGAGCGAGGCCAGCGCGAGCAGCGCGGCAAAAAGCCCGGTGAGATGCGACGCCTCGTCCCCGCGCCGCGCGACCGCGACAGCGCACGGCAGCAGCAGCAGCGCGAGGCCGGCGGTGTAGTTGGAGTGGCCCAGCGGGTAGGCGTTGCGGATGGCCAGCGCCTCGCCCAGCCCCGCGGCCGGCCGCCACGCGATCCACATCGCGAGGCCGAGCGCCGCCACCAACGCGA
Source organism: Opitutaceae bacterium (assembly GCA_016794665.1). Lineage (GTDB taxonomy): Bacteria > Verrucomicrobiota > Verrucomicrobiia > Opitutales > Opitutaceae > ER46. The sequence continues at coordinate 750 of JAEUHB010000394.1, read as the reverse complement.
GCAGAACCGCGAGCAGCGCCGGCAACCGCGCGCGCCGCTCCGCCGTGCGCTCCGGGGCCGCGTGCATCCAGTCGAAGACCACCGCAAAGAACGCCACGCCGCCCAGCAGCGGCGCGCTCCACCGCAGGCTCGGCCCCGGCCACGGGCTGGCGAGCGCCGAGGCAGGAAACACGACGATCGCGAGCAGCGCCGTCCAGGTCCAGGCGCGCGCCGGCAGCACGAGCGGTCGCCGCGCATCAAAGGCTCGCAGCGCCAGCAAGGCCACGGGCGCGCCCACGGCGGCGGCGAGCGCGAGCGTCCACGGCCACGCGTGCATGCGGGTGGCGCCGGTGTTCACGAGCGTGATGAGCGCAAGCCCGCCGAGCCCGGCGGCCCACAGCGCGCCGACGAGCATCGGGGCGGAGTTGGCAGCGCGCGTCATCGAGGCCCGCATGACAAGGCGGCAACGAACCGGCCGCAAGCCCGCCGGTGCAGCCGGAGTTCTTGACGGTGGCGCGCGGCGCCGGGAGGCTCCCGCGATGTCGTCGGAAAACACGTTGGCGCCGGCTCGCAAGCTGCCGGTGGTGAAGCTCACGATCGCGCTCGTGGTGCTCGCGATTGCGGGCGTGATGGTCCTGCGCGGCGTGGGCGTGCCGCGGATGGTGGCATGGCTTGATCAGTTCATCGCGTTCATCCGCGACCTCGGGCCGGGGGTGTTCTTCACCGGCATGGCGCTGCTGCCGGCCGTGGGCGCGCCGATGTCGGCGTTCA
>JAEUHB010000462.1 GCA_016794665.1 Opitutaceae bacterium | reverse complement strand
CGGTGAAGAACCTGCCGGTGCACAAGTCGATGGCCGACGTCTCGGAGCTCATCTACGAGACGTGCAAGGCGTACCTCGTGCAGCAGGGCAAGTTCCTGCTGATCCTCGAGCTGTTCATCGGCACGGTGATGGTGGCCTACTTCGCGCTCACCGGCCTCGAGGCCTCGCGCATCGCCATCGTCATCCTGTTCAGCCTGATCGGCATCGCCGGCAGCTACGGCGTGGCGTGGTACGGCATCCGCATCAACACGCTCGCCAACTCGCGCACGGCGTTCGCGTCGCTGCGCGGCCACGCCTTCCCCGTGTGCGACATCCCGCTGCGCTCGGGCATGAGCGTCGGCATGATGCTCATCTCGGTCGAGCTGCTGTTCATGCTCGCCATCCTGCTCTTCATCCCGGGTGAGTACGCCGGCGTCTGCTTCCTCGGCTTCGCCATCGGCGAGTCGCTCGGCGCCGCGGCCCTCCGCATCGCCGGCGGCATCTTCACGAAGATCGCCGACATCGGCAGCGACCTCATGAAGGTCGTGTTCAAGATCAAGGAAGACGACGCGCGCAACCCCGGCGTCATCGCCGACTGCACCGGCGACAACGCCGGCGACTCGGTGGGCCCGACGGCCGACGGCTTCGAGACCTACGGCGTCACCGGCGTGGCGCTCATCTCGTTCATCATGCTGGCGGTGAAAGACCCGGTCATCCAGGTCCAGCTGCTCGTCTGGATCTTCATGATGCGCGTGATGATGGTGCTGGCGTCGGCGGGCTCCTACCTGGTGAACAACGCCATCCAGAAGGGCAAGTACGGCACCCAGTCGAAGATGGACTTCGAGGCGCCGCTCACCTGGCTGGTGTGGATGACCTCGATCGTGTCGGTCATCCTGACCTATGTCCTCTCGGCGATGCTCATCCCCGACCTGGGCGGCAACACGTCGCTCTGGTGGCAGCTCTCGACGGTGATCACCTGCGGCACGCTCGCCGGCGCCATCATCCCCGAGTTCGTGAAGGTGTTCACCTCGGTGCATTCGGGCCACGTGCGCGAGGTCGTCACCTCTTCGCGCGAAGGCGGTCCGTCGCTCAACATCCTCTCGGGCCTCGTTGCCGGCAACTTCAGCGGCTACTGGCTGGGCCTCGCCATCATGATCCTGATGGCCATCGCCTACTACGTCTCGATGATGGGCCTCGGCGCGCTGATGCTGGCGCCCGCGGTCTTCGCGTTCGGCCTGGTCGCGTTCGGCTTCCTCGGCATGGGCCCGGTGACGATCGCCGTCGACTCCTACGGCCCGGTCACCGACAACGCCCAGTCGGTCTACGAGCTCTCCCTCATCGAGACCATCCCCGGCATCGAGCAGGAGATCGAGAAGGCCCACGGCTTCAAGGTGAACTTCCACGTGGCCAAGGAGCTGCTCGAGGAGAACGACGGCGCTGGCAACACCTTCAAGGCCACCGCCAAGCCCGTGCTCATCGGCACGGCCGTCGTCGGCGCCACCACGATGGTCTTTGGGATTATCATGATGCTGAAAGGCATCTACCCCGACACCATCGAGAAGCTCTCGCTCGTCCATCCCGAGGCTATCCTCGGCCTGCTCATGGGCGGCGCGGTCGTCTATTGGTTCACCGGCGCGAGCACGCAGGCCGTCGTCACCGGCGCCTACCGCGCGGTCGTCTACATCAAGGACAACATGAAGCTCGACGCCGCGACGGCCGCGACCGAGGCCTCCAAGGAAGTCGTGAAGATCTGCACGCAGTATGCCCAGAAGGGCATGGTGAACATCTTCGTCGCCATCTTCTGCTTCAGCCTCGCGCTGGCGTTCTTCGATCCGTTCTTCTTCATCGGCTACCTCGTCGGCATCGCGTTCTTCGGGCTCTTCCAAGCCATCTTCATGGCCAACGCCGGCGGCGCCTGGGACAACGCCAAGAAAATCGTCGAGGTGGAGCTGAAGCAAAAAAACACCCCGCTCCACGCGGCCACCGTGGTCGGCGACACGGTCGGCGATCCGTTCAAGGACACCTCCTCCGTCTCGCTGAATCCGGTGATTAAGTTCACGACCCTCTTCGGCCTGCTCGCCGTGGAGATCGCGGTGAAGATGCCCGCCGGCCTGAAGCTCGGCCTCGGCGCCGTGATCTTCGCCATCGCGCTCGTGTTCGTCTACCGCTCGTTCTACGGCATGCGCATCCCGATCAACCCGGAGGACGCCGACGTCGCGCCGCATCAGCTGCAGAAGGGTTGACCCACGGGCCAACCGGCCCCGGAATTTTCCGGCGGGCTCTTTCCGAGCCCGCCTTTTTTCATGTCCGCCGCCAAGTCCCCCGATCTCGACGCCTATTTCGCGCGCATCGGCTACACGGGTTCCCGCATGGTCTCGCACGCGACGCTCGACGCCATCCACCGGTGCCACGCCGAGACGATTCCGTTTGAGAACCTCGACATCCAGCTCGGCCGGCGCATCGCCATTGATCTCGCGTCGATCGAGCGGAAACTCGTCCAGAATCGCCGAGGGGGCTATTGCTTCGAGCAAAACACCCTCCTTGCCGCCGTGCTGCGCGCGCTGGGCTTTGCCGTCACGATGCTGCTCGGCCGGGTGCGGTGGCAGATTCCCGACGATGTGCAAACGCCGCTTGTCCACGCGTTCCTTCGCGTTGAAACGCCTGACGCCGGGCTGCACCTCGCGGATGTCGGCTTCGGCAGCATGACGCTCTACCGGCCGCTCCGCTGGCAACTTGACGCCCCACAGCCCTGCGGCCTCGAGCCGCGCCGCCTCACCCGCCGCGGCGACTCGTTCGCGCACCAAGCGCTCATTGGCGAGGCGTGGGGCGACGTCTACATCTTCTCTCCCAGCGCGGCGCCGGGCATCGATCTCGAAGTTTCGAACTGGTTTACTTGCGCGCACCCGGAGTCGGCGTTCCTGAAAAACCTCCGCGCCTCGCGCACGGTCGCCGATCGGCGTTTCACGCTGCTGAACGCCGAATTCAAGATCCGCCACGCCGACGGCCGCGTCGAGCAACGCACGATCGCGACCGCCGACGAGCTGCTCGTCGTCCTCGCGGAGTTTTTCGGCCTGCGTTTCCCGCCAGGCACGCGCTTTGGCCAGCCCGGCATGCCGTGGCCGCAGTAAGCTCGTGCTACTGCGCGCGCAAAGCCGCCAGCGCCTCGCGCGCCGCGGCATGATCCGGCTGGAGCTCGAGGGCCTTGGCGTAGGCTGTGATTGCCTCGGCTCTTTTTCCGGCCGCGCGCAGCGCGTGGCCGAGCGCAAAATGCGCCTGCGCCGCGCGGGCCGCCTTCTCGGCGACATCGCGCCCGAGGGTCTGTGCCTCGTCGTGCCGGCCCGCGTCGGCGAGCGCGACCACGAGATTGCAAATCGTGTCGAGCCTCCGCGGTCGCAGCCGCAGCGAGGCCTCAAACTGGGCCACCGCCTCGGCCGGGCGGCGCACTTGCACGAGCGCCCCGCCGAGCCAGTCCCTGGCCTCCGCATCGTCGCCGTTCAACGCCACCGCCCGCTCCAACGGCGGCACCGCCTCTGCCCAGCGCCCCACGCCGATGAGCAACTCACCGAGCCCCCGGTGCGCCGGCGCAAAGTTAGGATCCATGCGGGTCGCCGTCACAAACCGATCCGCCGCGTCCTGCAGCCGGTTTTGTGTCCACGCGATACGGCCGAGACCGGTGTGGGACACGGCGGCTCGTGTCACCTGCGGCAAAATCTTCAGCGACTCCTCGAAAAAGGACGTCGCTTCCGCCAGACGCCCCTGGGCCCGCAGCACCTCACCAAGCCGCATCGCTATGTCGGACCGATACTCAGTGGGTCCGACATGCGCGTAAAGTCCTCGGAACAGCGTTTCGCTGCTGCGCCACATCTTGGTCTGCGCGTTGCTCAGCACGCCGAGGGCGATGGCCGCGGCTGTAGCCAGCCTGAGGGCAACGGTCCCGCCCGCCCTCACCACCCACGCCAGCGCGACCACCCCGACCACGCCCTGCAGGTAAGCGTAACGGTCGTTGGTATAGTGCGGGTGCTCCGCGAGGCCGAGCATCGGCGCGATCAAGAGCAGGTGCGCCACCCACAGCGCCCACACGCCCGGCAAACGCGCCCGCCGCCAGAAGAGGAAACCCGACACGCCCAGCACCAACGCGATGCTCGCGAGGAACACGAACCCGCGCGAGTCGAACTCCACCAGCGCGGTGTAGACCGGCGCAAAGCCAGAGGGCCAGAGTGGACGCCAAACGTAGTAGGCCCACACGTAGCCCGCCTGAGCGACCCGGTCGAAAAGCGGAAACTGCTCAAGCGTGGGCGGCGGCGCCCAGATGCCCTGCGCCTTCGCGCGGGCCGCGATCGTCACGAGCGCGATCACGGCGGCGAGCGCGAGAAAAGGGAGTTTCTCAAGCCACACTGCGCGGTTGCGCACCCCGCCCCACAAGGGCACGCCCGTCTCGAAGCGCCGCAGCACATAAAGATCGAGCAGCGGCAGCACGCCGACCACGGGCACGAAGACCGGGTAGGTCAGAATCGCGATCGCCAGCGCCGCGAGCGAAACCGCAAGCCACCCTGCGCGCCGCGGACCATCGGCGGCGCGCAGGTAGGCGAGCACGCCAAGGAGCGCGAAGCAGGCGCCCTGTGCATACATGCGGCCCGAAGCCCACGCCACGACCTCGACCCGCAGCGGGTGCAGCGCCCAGACAAGCGCCGCGACCGCCGCGACATTGCGCGCAAACGCCGGGTCGTCGTCGTCGCGCCGCGGCACCAACCGCCGCGCCAGGAAGAAGACCAGCACCGCATTGATCGCATGGAGCATCATGTTGCCCGCGTGCGCCGATAGCGCCGTCAGCCCCGTCACCTCTCGCTCGACGGCCCAACCGAGCCACGCAAACGGAATGTAGCGACGCATGTAGCCCGCGTCGGTGAACATCCAACGCGCGCTCTCCGCCGTCAGCCCGTTCTGGAGGTGAGGATTTCCCGTGAGGTTGATGTCGTCGTCCCACAACAGGAACTCGCCGCGAATCGAAAGCGAAAACACCCAGCCCACGAGCAGGACTATCACCAGCACCGCGGGCCAGGAGCGGGCACGGGGCTTTTTCTCCGGGGGGCGGGCGGGCATTGCGCTGGGAGTGCAACAGGCCCCGCGATCAGTCGAGACCGCGGGCGCTACCTCACGCCCCGATGGGGTGCCACGTGGTCTTGAACTCCAGCGTCTCGCGGATCGCGTGCAGGCTTTGCGCGGCTTCGGCAAACCACTCGCGCTCGGTCGCGGCCGCGGCGAACTGCACGCGCTTCACGCTTTCCGCCGCGCCGAGCCGCAGGGCCTTGCGCTCCTCGGCGGTGACGCCCGCCGCGCTGATCGCCCGCAGATGCGTGTGTGTCGCGAAGGTCGGGACCATTTCCTTGCGGAAGCCCGTGAGCAGGTTCACCACGCCGCCCGGCAGATCGCTCGTCGCGAGCATCTCGCCGAGCAGGATCGCGGGATAGGGTGTCTTCTCGGACGCGAGCCCGACGACGGTGTTGCCGCTCACAATCGCGGGCGCGATCAACGAGATCAACGGCAGCAGCGGCGGCAGGTCCGGCGCGATCACGCCCACGACGCCCATCGGCTCCGTGACGGTGAAGTTGAAAAACGGCGACGCCACCGGGTTCACGTTGCCCAGCACCTGCTCATACTTGTCCGCCCAGCCCGCGTAGTAGATCAGCCGGTCGACTGCCGTGTCGGTCTCCTTCGCGGCGGCGGACTTGGCCACACCGAAGCACACGAGGGTTTCGATCATCTCCGCGCGCCGCGCCTCGAGCATTTCGCCGAGCCGATACAGAATCTGGCCGCGGTTGTAGGCGGTGCGCTTGGCCCAGCCGGGGCCGGCCTTGGCAGCGGCCTCGACGGCGTTGCGGAGATCCTTGCGCGTGCACTGCGGGATGTTGGCGAAGAAATTCCCCGCCGCGTCCTTCACGGGAAACGTGCGCCCGCTTTCCGAGCGGATGAACGCGCCGCCGACGTAGGGCTTGGGGGTCTTGCTGATGGGAAGTCGGGACATGGTGGTGCGCGTCAGACGAGTTTCGCGTAATCGAGGAGGCCTTGGCGGCCGCCTTCGCGGCCGAAGCCGGATTCCTTGTAGCCGCCGAAGGGCGAGGTCGGGTCGAATTTGTTGTAGGTGTTGGCCCAGACGACGCCGGCCTTCAGCTCGACACTCATCTTGAGGATGCGCGATCCCTTGTCGGTCCACACCCCGGCGCTCAGGCCGTAAGCCGTGTTGTTCGCCTTCTCGATCGCCTCGTCGACGGTGCGGAAGGTGAGGATGCTCAGCACCGGGCCGAATATCTCCTCGCGCGCGATGCGGTGGCTCATGCTGACGCCGCTGAAGATCGTCGGGCGGAAATAAAACCCCTTCGCCGGCAGGCGGCACGGCGGCTGGAACATCTCCGCGCCCTCCTTCACGCCGCTGTCCACAAGCGCGGCGATTTTGCCGAGTTGCTCCTTGGAGTTGATGGCGCCGATGTCGGTGTTTTTGTCCATCGGGTCGCCCACGCGCAGCACGCGGATGCGATTCTTCAGTTTCGCCAGCACGCGGTCAGCGACGGGCTCGTGCACGAGCAGGCGAGAACCGGCGCAGCACACGTGGCCTTGGTTGAAAAAGATGCCGTTGACGATGCCTTCGACCGCCTGATCAAGCGGCGCGTCGTCGAACACGATGTTGGCCGCTTTGCCGCCGAGCTCCATCGTCATCTTTTTCTCCGTGCCCGCGAGCGCGCGCATGATGATCTTGCCGACCTCGGTCGAGCCGGTGAACGCGACCTTGGCGGGCGTCGGGTGATTCATCACGGCGGCGCCGACCTCGCCCGCGCCCGTCACAAAGTTCACGACGCCCGGCGGCAGGCCGGCGTCCTGCAAGATTTCCGCGAGCTTGAGGCACGTGATGCTCGTGGTCTCGGCGGGCTTGAGGACGACGGTGTTGCCCATCGCGAGGGCGGGCGCGAGTTTCCACGCGAGCATGAGGAGCGGGAAATTCCACGGGATGACCTGCCCCACCACGCCGAGCGGCGCGACGCGGCGACCGGGGGCGACGTAGTCGAGTTTGTCCGCCCAGCCCGCGTGGTAGAAAAAGTGGGCCGCGGCCATCGGCACGTCGAAGTCGCGCGATTCCTTGATCGGCTTGCCGCCGTCGAGTGTCTCCGCGACCGCGAACTCGCGCGCGCGATCCTGCAGCAGGCGAGCGATGCGATAGAGGTATTTCGCGCGCTCGCGGCCGGGCAGCTTGCCCCACGTGGTGTCGAAGGCGCGCTGCGCCGCGGCGTAGGCGGCGTCGACGTCGTCCCGGCCCGCGAGCGCGATCTCGGCGAGCTTCTGCTCGTTGGCGGGGTTGATGGAATCGAAATACTTCCCCGACTTCGGCGCGGTGAACTGGCCGCCGATGAAGAGATCATACCGTGGCTTGAGCTTCGGGTCCGCGGTCTCCGGCGACGGGTCGAACTCCCAGAGATCGCCGAAGATCAGCTCGGGCGCGGGACGCGACGGGCGGGTGGATTTTCTGTCCGAAGTGAGGGTAGCCATTTCTTTTTGCCCGCGAATTGCGCGAATGGGCGCGAATATCTGCGGAGATTTCGACGTTTGATTGGGAAGTGATTCGCAGCGATTCGCGCAATTCGCGGGCAGTCGCCTCAGTAGCTCTCGGCGGCTTCGCTGAAGTAATACGGCGCCTGGTAGGCGCCGGTCTTTTCCTTTTCAAGCTGGCGGAGCAGGTCGTTGAGGAGCGAGCTCGCGCCGAACCGGTAGCGCTCGTTGGTGAGCCACGCGTCGCCGAGCGTTTCCTTCACCGCGATGAGGAATTGCAACGCCTGCTTGGCCGTGCGGATCCCGCCGGCGGGCTTCATCCCGATGGCGATGCCCGTGTCGAGGTAGTAGTCGCGGATGGCCTCGAGCATCACCTGATTGTTGCCCAGCGTGGCGTTGAGCGAGGTCTTGCCGGTGCTGGTCTTGATAAAATCGCCCTCGCGAATCACGCGCATCGCGAGGAAGGACGCGGCGCGGATGTTGTCGTAGGTCTCGAGCTCGCTGACCTCGAGGATGACCTTGAGCGCGGCGTCGCCGCACGCCTCGACCACCGCGGCGATCTCATCCTGCATCTCGCCAAACTCACCCGCGAGAAACGCCCCGCGATTGATCACCATGTCGATTTCGTCGGCGCCGTCGGCGACGGCCGCCTTTACCTCGGCGAGACGCGTGCGCAGCGGCGCCTGGCCGCTCGGAAACGCCGTCGCGACCGACGCGATGCGGACGCCGGTGTCGCTGCCGAGCGCCTTGCGCGCGTGGCGCACCATCGAGGGGTAAACGCACACGGCCGCCACCTGGGGCGCATCCAGGCCCGGATGCGGCTGCAGCGCCTTCTGACAGAGCGAGGCGACCTTGCCCGGGGTGTCCTTGCCCTCGAGCGTCGTGAGATCGACCATCGAGGTCGCGAGCTTCAGCCCCTTCACCTTCGACGCCTTCTTGATCGAGCGCGTGGTGAATTTGGCGACGCGCTCCTCGACGCCGACGGCGTCAACCGTGCCGACTTCATCGAACAGCCGCCGAAACGCAGCGGTGGGGGACTTGGCGAGCATGGCCGCCACTATCGCCGTCCACCTGTCGCGAAACAAACGAAAAGTCGGGCGAGCTTCCTCCCCCGCGAAAAAACCGTCGGCGAGGTAAAAGCTGTCGCCGTCGCGGCGGTTCTGGATCGCTGGCTGCGACCGCGGTTCGGGCGGTTTTTCCCGCGGCTGGATTGATGCAGACGGGAAAGAGTGGCGCCGTCCGCGGCGGCAAGTTTTAATCCGACTCATGCGACGCCCTCGTCTGCTCGTTTCCCTGCTCGGGGCCGCCGGCATTTACGCCGCCGACACCCCCACGCCCGGCCCGATCTATTTCAACACCGCGTTTGAAAGCGCCTCGGTTTGGAAAATCGAGGCGCTCGGCGACGCTGAGTTCCGCCTGTTCCTGAAAGGTCAGCAGGACGCGCGCGGCCGCAACCGCCAGACCACCTGGTGGGCCACGCGCCTCGAGAATCTCGCCGGCCGCGCCGTGACCGTGCGCGTCACCGGCTTTGACGGCGAATACAACGACCGCCCCGTCGTCTCATGGGCCGGCGCGTGGTATCGGCCGGTCTTCAGCGACGACGGCGAAAACTGGTCGCACGTCGGCGAAGCCGCGTGGGATGCCGAGAAGAAGGAGCTGAGTTTCACGCTGCCCCCGCGCGCCGATCGCCTGTGGCTCGCGCACATCCCGCTCTACACCCACACGCGCGCCCTGAAACTGATCGAGGAGATCGCGCGCCTCCCGCACGCCCGCGCCGAGGTCATCGGCCAATCGGCGCTCGGCCGCCCGCTGCACCTCGTGACCGTGACGAATTTCCAAAAGCCCGACGCCGCGAAAAAAATCATCTGGATGCAGGCCCGGCAGCATGCCTGGGAAACCGGCACCTCGTATCTCCTCGAGGGCGCGCTCCGCTTCGTCGCCTCGAGCGATCCCGCGGCGCAGCGGCTGCGGGACGAAAATGTCTTTTGCTTCGTCCCGATGATCAACCCCGACTCCGTCGCGCGCGGCGACGTGCGCTTCAATGCCAACGGGT
>JAEUHB010000384.1 GCA_016794665.1 Opitutaceae bacterium | reverse complement strand
GACGCGGTCGCTGGCGTCATCAATGTCGTCCTCCTTGTCCTCGTCGCGGTCGTCGTCATCGCCGCCGCGGCCGCCCCGGCCCCAGATGGTGTTGGCGGCAACCTCAACGCCCTTGGAGTCGAAGACCCGGATGTGCGAGGCCCCGAGCGCGCGCCGCATGCCGAAGAGCGTGCCGAGGCTGGGGCCGACGCCGCGCACGAGCACGGTGTCGGAGGTCGTGCCCGCGATCGCGAAGCCGGCGATGAGGGTGTTGGCGACCTCGGCGCCGACCAGCGCGCGCGTGGAGATGTTGACGACCTCGCCGACGGGCGTGCCGGTGTCGGCGTCGTAGACCTCGATGAGCGCGACGCCTTGCTGGCTGCCGGGCGCGGAGACGGCGGCGCTGTAGTTGCCGGCGGCGAGACTGGTGAGGAGCGCCGAATCCGCGGACGCGGCGGGCAAGGGAAACGCGCCGACCTGCGTGAAGGCCGAAGCGAGCGCGGCCGAGCCACCCCAGCCGGCGTTGGTGTCGACGGTCGTGCTGCCCCGGTAGAGGGTGATGCGAGGCGTCGCGAGCGCGCCCGTGACGCCAAACTGCGTGCCGAGCGTGGGGCCGACCGCGCGCGCGAGGATCCGCTTGGTGCCGGTGCCGCGGGTGACGAAGCCGCTGATGAGCACCTCATCGTCGGCGCCGACGTGGCCGCGCGTGGCGATGTTGACCAGCCGGGCGTCCGTGCGGATCGCGAGCGCGGCGGCGGAGGCGGCGACGGGGCCGGTGGCGGTGGAAACCGTCACGCCGTAGCTGCCGCCGGCGGTGACGCCGGCGTTGGGCAGGGTGAGCGTGGCGGTGGTGGCGCCCTTGATGGTGCGGCCGTTGAAGCGCCATTGGTAGCGCAGGCCCGTGCCGGTGGCGGTCACGGTGAGCTTGGCCTCGGCGCCGGCGTTCACGGTCTGGCTCGCGGGCGCGGTCGCGATCAGGCCGGCGGTGCTGTTGACGGTGAGTGCAGCGGGCGTGGAGACGACGCTGCCGGCGGAATTGGAAACCTGGACGGTGTAGACCGCGGCGTCGTCAAGCTTCACGGACGTGAGTGCAAGCGAGGCGCCGGTGGCGTTGCCGATTGAGCGGCCGTTTTTGTGCCAGCGGTAGCTGAGCGGCGCGGTGCCGGTGGCGACGACGGTGAACGTGGCGTTGCCGCCGGCGGTGAGTGCGAGCGAGGCCGGTTGCGTCGTGATCGTGGGCGCGGTGCCGACCGGAGCGGGAGGATTCGGCGGGCCGCCGCCGCCGCTGCCGCCCGTGACGGTGAGCGTGGCGGAGTTGGAAGTCGCGGCACCGGCGGAATTCGAGACGACGACGCGATACGCGCCGGCGTCGCCGGGATTGGCCGTGGTGATCGTGAGGGTGGCGTTGCCGCCGAACGCCACGAGGCGGGCTTCCTTGAACCAGGCGTAGGTGAGCGGCGCGGCGCCCGTGGCCGCGACGGTGAAGGTCGCCGTCGCGCCGGAGGCGACGGTGGCGGACGCCGGCTGAGTGGTGATGGCGGGCGCCTGGGCGAGCGCGGCGGACGCGCAGAGCGCGAAGGACGCGCCGGCGAGCGCGCGAGACAGGCGAAGCAGCGAGGATCTCGTTTTCATGCGAGGGAAGAACATCGAGGTTGGGTGGGTTGGGTGGCGCGAAGCCGGAAGGCGAGGGACAGCACGGTGCCCCCGGGGTTCGGCGGGGCACGCATGTTTTGCGCTAACAGGCAGTGAAATTCCCCCAGACCGGCCTGAACGCACCGGTGCGAGGGGCCGCAAAGCCCTGAAAAAATCCCGGGCTGAACCTGCCGGTGGCGCTTGAGCTTTTCCAAAAATTCGCCGCCATCACCTTGCTCCCCATGCTCGCCGTCGCCGATCTCACGAAGTCCTTTGTTGCGCCGGACGGCACGCGCGCGGAAATCGTGCGCGTGGCGAGCTTTGCGCTGGCGGCGGGCGAGCAGCTCGCGCTGCGCGGGGAAAGCGGCTCGGGCAAGACGACCTTTCTCCACTTGATCGCGGGCATCCTCGCGGCCGACGCCGGGCGGGTGACGATCGACGGCGCGGAGATGACGGCGCTCAGCGAAGCGGGCCGCGATCGCCTGCGCGCGGAGAAGCTCGGCTACATTTTCCAAACCTTCAACCTGCTCCAAGGTTTCACCGTGCTGGAGAACGTCGTGCTCGGCATGTCGTTCGGACCGCGCGGCGCGGACCGGGCGCACGCGCGCGCAGTTTTGGAGCGCGTGGGGCTCGGGCACCGGCTGGACCATTTTCCGCGGCAGCTCTCGACGGGGCAGCAACAGCGCGTGGCGGTGGCGCGCGCGCTGGCCAACCGCCCCAAGCTCGTCCTGGCCGACGAGCCGACCGGCAACCTCGACCGCAAGCACGCGCGCGAGGCGCTCGCGCTGATCCGCGAGGTCTGCCGCGAGCAAAGCGCGGCGTTGCTGCTCGTGAGCCACGACGAGGAGGTGCTCGCGCAGTTCGAGACGCGGCGGGACTTTGCAGAGATCAACGCCGCGCGACAGGAGGCGCCGAGGTGACACTATGAAATTGAACAGGAAGGCCGGGAAGAACGGGAAGCTTAGGGAAGGTGTTTCTTTCCGTTCTTCCCGATCTTCCTGTTCAAACTGATATGACCCTTCCGCTCCTCATCCGCCGCTCCCTCCGGCAGCACGCCCTGTCGACCGCCATCACGGCGGGCAGCATCGCGCTCGCGTGCGGGCTGCTGCTCTGCGTGTGGATGGTGAAGACGCAGTCCCAGGCGGCGTTCACGCAGACGACGACGGGCTTCGATGCGGTGCTCGGCGCGCGCGGGTCCAAGCTCCAGCTCGTGCTCAACGCCATCTTCCACCTCGAGGCGTCGCCGGGCAACGTGGCTGCGGCGGACTTCGAGGCCATCCGCCGCCACCCGATGGTGAAGACCGCGATCCCGATCGCGGTGGGGGACAACCTGCGCGGCTTCCGGCTCGTCGGCACCGTGCCGGAGCTGTTCACGAACGTGGAGCTCGCGCCGGGCAAGAAGTTCGTGGTCCGCGCCGGCGGGAAAGTGTTCAACGGCGATGCCAAGGAGGCCGTCGCCGGCAGCTTCGCCGCGCAGCGCCTCGGGCTCAAGGTGGGCGACACCTTCAAGCCCTTCCACGGCCTCGCGTTTGACGCCAAGGCGGAGCACGCGGACATCTTCACCGTCACCGGCGTCCTCGAGCCGACGAACACGCCCGCCGACCGCGTCGTGTGGATCCCGCTGAAGGGCCTGCAGACGATGGGTGGTCACGATCCGAAGGCCGCGACGGACGTGAGCGCAGTGCTGCTGCAGTTCCGCTCGCCGATGGCGGGCCTCCAGCTCGACATGCTCTACAACAAGCAGGGCAACCGGCTGACCCTGGCCTTCCCCGTCGGCGCGATCATGGCGGAGCTGTTCGGCAAGATCGCGTGGTTCGATGCGGTGCTGACGCTCGTGGCCTATCTCGTGGCGCTGGTGGCCGCGGCCTCGGTGGTGGCGAGCATCTACAACTCGATGAGCGCGCGCCGGCGGGACCTCGCCATCCTGCGCGCGCTCGGGGCGCGGCGCGGGACGATCTTTGGCGCGGTGTTCGCGGAAGCCGCGTGCATCGGCGCGATCGGCGCGGCGGCGGGGCTGGCGGTTTACCTTGCGCTCTACGCCGGCGTGGCCGCGCTCATTCGGGCCGAGACGGGCGTGGTGCTGGAGATCGGCGCCTGGCACCCGGTGCTGTGGATTTGCCCGCTCGCGCTGGTGGCGCTGTGCGCTCTTGGCGGCATCGTGCCGGCGCTGAAGGCCTACCGCACCCCGGTGGCGGAGACGATCGCGCCGGTGTCGTGAGCGCGATCTTTTTTGACGGGAGGCCGGAGGCTCATAGCGTGCGGTCACCATGAAAACGCCCCGCATTTCGTCCCGCGCCCTCCTCGGTTTGATCGTGCTGCCGCTGGCGGCATGGGCCGCGGACGGCGCGGCGCCGGAAAAGCCGGCGGCGGACAAGGCGGCCGCGCCCCTCGCCGCGCCCGCGATCGAGAACGGCTACCTCAAGCTCGGCTTCGAGCAGCTCGCGTCCTATCCCTTCACGCCCCCGCCGTTTGATCCCGCGGCGGATCCGAAGGCCAAGCCGCCGACCGGCGAGGAGCAGATCCCCGCGATGGTGAAATCGTGGAACGGCAAGAAGGCGATCATCACCGGCTACATGGTGCCCGTGAAGATGGACAAGGGCCTCGTCACGGAATTTCTGCTCATGCGCAACACGATGGCGTGCTGCTTCGGCACGGTGCCCAACATGAACGAGTGGGTCGTGGTGAAGATGAAGAAAGGCGTGCAGCCGATGATGGACGTGCCCGTTGAGTTTTACGGCGAGCTGAAGGTAGGTGCGATGTTCGAGAACGGCTACATGACCGGCCTCTACGAGCTCGAGGGCGAGAAGATGGGCGCGGTGCAGGGCTGAGGCCTTGGGAAAAATCCCAAGGCAAATCTTCCAAACGCCAAAAAAATCGCCCCCAGCAAGAATCCCGGCGGCCTGGGTGGCCCCGGGATTCTTTGTGATTTGGCTTTTTGGCGTTTGTGATTTGCGCGGCGCGTGGAACCGCGCGCTCAGCGTGCGATGTCACTCTGCGTGAGCACGCGGAAGCCCCGGGAAGCGAGCGCCTGCGCGGCGACGTCGAGGTCCTCCGTGTTGATCGCGAGCGCGGACTTGCCCTCGGGCCGCTTGATGAAGCTGTAGATGTAGTGGATGTTGATCTCGGCCTCGAGCAGCGCGGCAAGCGTGCCCGTGAGCTGCGACTCGTCGGCAATCTCGACGGCGAGCACATTGCACTCCGAGTAGGGAAAATCGTTGCTCACCATGAGCTCGCGGGCCTTTTCGGGATCGTCGACGATGAGGCGATCGATGGCGCAGTCCGTCGTGTCGAGCACGGTGAGCGCCATGATGTGGACGTTGTGCGCCTTGAAGAGCGACGTGAGATCATGCAGGCGGCCGACACGGTTTTCCGTGAAGACCGAGAACTGCTTCACGGGGTCGTTGGGCGACGTGCTGATTTGCGCCATGCAGGGGCAAGAGTGAACGGGCGAGGGCGGGCGGGTCAATTGCGGGCTGGCGGGCGGGCCCGGGTGATACCACGGTGGCAGTGCGATGCCCGCCGATGCCGACCGCCCTCATGTCGCCGCGCAGCGCCGCGCGCAGGCGGGGGCGCGCTTGGTTTTGCGCGGCATCGCGCTCAACGCGGCGCTGGCCGCGGTGAAGTTCGCGGGCGGGATTTTCGGCCACACTTACGCACTCATCGCGGACGGGGCGGAGTCGTTGCTCGACATCCTTTCGTCGCTGCTGGTCTGGGCGGGCTTTCGGGTCGCGGCCAAGCCGCCCGACGCCGATCACCCCTACGGCCACGGCAAGGCCGAGCCGCTCGCGGCTCTCGGTGTCGCGGTCTTTGTGTTCCTCATGGCCGGCGTGATTGCGTGGCATGCGGTGTTGGAGATCAGGACCCCGCACCAAGGACCGGCCTGGTGGACGCTCGTTCTGCTGGGGGGCGTCATTGTGGCCAAGGTCTGGTTTTCCCGGCGGCTCGTCGCAGCGGGCGAGGAGACGGGCAGCACGGCGTTGGGCGCGGAGGCGCTGCACCATTGGTCCGATGCCATGACGAGCGCGGCGGCGTTCGTCGGGATCAGCATCGCGCTGTGGGGCGGCGAGGGCTGGGAAACGGCCGACGACTGGGCGGCGCTCTTTGCCTGCGTGATCGTGGCGTTCAACGGCGCGGGCATGGTGGGCAAGGCGCTCGGCGAGATGATGGACACGGCGGTCTCCGCCGATTTTGAGGCCGAGGTGCGCGCCATCGCGCTGGCCGTCCCCGGGGTCCGCGCGCTGGACAAGGTGCGCGTCCGCAAAAGCGGGCTTTCACATCTCGTCGACATTCAGGTGCGCGTCGACGGCGACCTCACCGTGCGCGAGGGCCACGACATCGCCCATGCGGTGAAGGACGCCTTGGTGGCCTCCGCGCCGCACGCCATCAGCGACGTGGCGGTGCACATCGAGCCGATGAAGTAGCGCGTTGCGCTGGCGGCGCAGTTGGTTTAGATGTCACCCTTTGATCCGACCGACCTAAACCGCATGAAAACCAAACTGCTCCTCCTAGCGTCCGTGCTCGCGCTCCACCTCCGCGCACAGACCGCGCCCGCTCCTGCCCGCCCAACCCCCGCCGCCGGCGACGAGCCGCTGCGGCTCGAGGTGTTCACAGTCACCGGCTCCAACCTGAAGCGCATCGAGGTCGAAAAGGTGCTGCCCGTCACCGTGCTCGACACGACCGCCATCGAGGTGCGCGACGCATCGCAGCCCTCGGACCTGCTCACGGCGCTGCCGCAGGTCACCGGCCTCCCCGGCAACGAGACCGCCACGCTCGGCGCCACCGCGCGCGGCGACAACGCTAGCCTCTCGCTCCGCGGCCTCGGCTCGAGCAACACCCTTGTTCTCCTCAATGGCCGCCGCCTTGTGCCCCACCCAATCAGCCAGGGTGAGGGCGGCACGCCCACGCTCTCAACGAACGTCAACGTGCTTCCGAATCGCGGCCTCGAGCGCGTTGAGGTGCTGCGTGACGGCGCGTCCTCCATCTACGGCACCGATGCGGTCGCCGGCGTCATCAACTACACCATGCAGCGCGGCTACCGCGGCACCGAGCTCGCGCTGCGCTACGGCCAGACCGGCCACAACGACGGCGAGGAATACCGCGCCACGCTCACCCACGGCCTTGCGTTTGCGCAGAACCGGGGTCGCGCGATGGTGACCGTCGATTACTACAAGCGCGCCGCGATGTATGCGCGCGATCGGTCCTTTTCGGCGGACAACGACCACAGCAACCTTGCCCCCGCGCCGTGGAACGTGCCGACGGTCACCACCTTTAACGCTCGCTCCGCCACGACCGCCTACGGCAACTACCTGCTCGGCACCGTGACCGCCACGAACCAGTTTGGCAGCGTGACCGGTTTTGCCGGCGCCCGGCCGGCGGGCGTGCCCGCCACGCTCGCGGCGGCCTCCGGGCTCTTTGTGCTCCAGCCCGATGGTGCCGGTGGCGCCGTGTTTGGCACCGCCGCGCCGAGCCGCGCGGGCGTCACGCGCGACTACTATTGGAACAACAACGCCTACCGCGTCATCCAGCCCGAGACCGCGCGCACGAACGTCTTCGCCAGCGCCGAGTTTGATCTGAACTCGCGCATCACGCTGTTCGCCGACGCCAGCATTTACCGCGCGCACTCCGTCACATACCGCGAGCCGGACGGCATCACACAAAGCACGGACGGCTTCATCATCGTCCCCGCGACGAATCCGTGGAACCCCTTCGGCACGCGCTTCTGGTCGCCGACCGGCGCGCCCAATGCCGACGGCACCGCGCGCCTCACCGGCACCCCGTCTGCCGTCTCGATCACCAACAAGCGCCTCACCGACATCGCCACTCGCACGGACTGGGTGGACACCGCGGTCTACCGCGGGGTTGCCGGTGCGCGCGGAAAAATTCTGGACACGTGGACGTGGGAAACCGCGCTGCTCTGGTCCGCCGCCCGCGTGATCGAGAACGAGGAAGGACCCTCGCGAAAGAGCCTCCTCATCACCGCCATCAACCAGACCGATCCGGCGCGGGCCTTCAATCCCTTCACCCGCACGTTTGCCGTGCGCAACGGCGCGCTGGTCGCCACCGGCGACTACGTGAACCCCGAGAGCGTGCAGCAGACGTTTCGCTCGAGCTTCATCCGCAACGGCATCACCCGCCTCGGCAGCGGCGACTTCCGCGCCAGCGGCGATGTTTTCCCCCTGTGGGGCGGCAACAAGGTGGGCGGCGCCTTCGGCGGCGAGTTCCGCTTCGAGGCCTTTGACGATTATCGCCCGCCCTACGCGGGACTCAATCCGGCCAACTCCGGCCTCGACCCGGCGAGCAACGATTTCCTCGGTTTCTCGCCGAACTCTGACACGCACGGCAACCGCCACGTCGCCGCCCTTTACGCCGAGGCGGTCGTGCCGCTGGTCGGCCGTGAGCTGCGCTTCCCGCTCGTCGAGTCGCTCGAGCTCACTGCCGCCGCGCGCTACGAGAGTTACACGGACTTTGGCGACACCACCAAACCCAAGTATGGCGTGAACTGGAAGCCTGCCCGGTGGATGATGGTGCGCGGCTCCTACAACGAGGGCTTCCACGCGCCCAACCTCGCGCAGCTTTTCACCGGCACGCTCATCCGCACCGTCACCGGCAGCACCGATACCTATCGCAGCGCGGTCACCGGCCTCATCACGGATGGCCCGAGCAACCGCCGCAGCGTAGCCTCCGGCAACCGCCAGCTCTCGCCCGAGACGTCCACCGGCAAGTCCGCCGGCGTCGTGCTCGACGTGCCCTTCATCAAGGGCCTCTCCGTCTCCGCCGACTACTGGGAGATCCGCCGCAAGAACGTCATCTCCGCCGGCGGGGGCATCCCCGACGACACCGCCGCGCTCAACGCCGCCACGCAGGCCGCGCTCGCGCGCGGCGTTGCAATCGGCGCCATCGATCTGGGCAGCGGCACCGCCAGCTATCAGGGCGACAGCGCCGTGGTGCGCCTGCCCGTCACGCAGGCCGACCGCGACGCCTTCTCCGCCTACAACGCCACGCGCGCCCCCGGCAACCAGCGCGCCGTGGTTGGCGCGATCGACATCCTGCGCAGCAGCTACTTCAACCGCGCGCAGGAGTTTGTGAACGGCTTCGACTTCGACGTGACCTACCGCCTCCCGCGTCTGGCGCTCGGCAACGTCACGCTCAACACGAGCTGGACCCTGCTCAACGACTTCCACGGTTACAGCGCCGCCGGCGCCGCGCGCACCGAATACCGCGGCTCCAACGCCGCCGGCACCGCCACCACCAAGTGGCGCGGCTCCACCACCATCGCGTGGACGCGCAAGGAGTGGGGCGCGGGCCTCGGGGCCTACTACACCGGCGATTTCACGGACACCGGCGCGACCACGACGCAGCTCGTCTGGGACGGCCTGGGCCGTCCCGGCTACATTCGCCCGGTGCTTACCAACGGCGCGACCCAATACCGCTACGTCGTGAGTGACTCGATCTCCTACAACGCCTACGTGACCTACCGCGTGCAGTCGCAGAGCCGCTGGCTCTCGCGCACGAGCGTGCGCTTCGGCGTGAACAACCTCCTGGACAAGGAGCCGCCGCTCTCGGCCGACTCGCGCGGCTACGAGCCCTCGCTCTACAACGTCCTCGCCCGCGGCCGCACCTTCTCGCTGCAGATCACGAAGAAGCTCTGATGCGGCCCTGGGCCGGTCCCGCCAAGCCCCGTCGCGCGACTAATCGCCGGCGGGGCTTTTGCTTCTTACGCCCGCGCGGCCGGGTTTCCCGTTTACTCGGCTCCGCGCGCGGGCATCGTCGGTCCATGCCCAAATTGAAGCGCAACCCCGCCAGGCCCCTCGCCCAAAACCAGAATCTCCTGAAGTGGGTCGAGAAGATGGCCGCCCTCTGCCAGCCGGCCGACATCCATTGGGTCGACGGCTCTGCTGAGGAAAACGCGGCCCTTTGCGCGCAGCTCGTGGCCGCCGGCACCTTCACCAAGCTCAACGCCAAGAAATGGCCCGGCTCCTACCTCGCCCGCTCGGATCCGGGCGATGTCGCGCGCGTCGAGGATCGCACGTTCATCTGCTCGCTTTCCAAGGAGGCCGCGGGCCCGACCAACAATTGGGTCAACCCGTTCGAGATGCGGAAGACCCTCAAGGGCCTGTTCACCGGCTGCATGAGGGGCCGGACGATGTTCGTGCTCCCGTTCAGCATGGGCCCGATCGGCTCGCCGATGTCGCAGATCGGCGTGCAGCTCACGGACTCGCCCTACGTCGTGGTCAACATGCGCATCATGGCGCGCATCGGGAAAAAAGTCTTCGAGCTCATCGATCAGGATTTCAAGCGCGTCGTCCCTTGCGTGCATTCGGTCGGCGCGCCGCTCGCGGCCGGGCAGAAGGATGTGCCGTGGCCCTGCAACAAGGAAAAATACATCGTCCACTTTCCCGAGACCCGCGAAATCTGGAGCTACGGTTCCGGCTACGGCGGCAACGCGCTGCTCGGCAAGAAGTGCTTCGCGCTCCGCATCGCCTCCGCGATGGCGCGCGACGAAGGCTGGATGGCCGAGCACATGCTCATCCTCGGGGTCGAGAATCCCGAGGGGAAGAAGACCTATGTCGCGGCGGCGTTTCCGAGCGCGTGCGGCAAGACCAACTTCGCGATGCTGATCCCGCCGCCGCATTTCCAGAAGCAGGGCTGGAAGGTCTGGACCGTCGGCGACGACATCGCGTGGATCAAGCCCGACGAGCAGGGCCGCCTTCACGCCATCAATCCCGAGGCGGGATTTTTCGGCGTCGCGCCTGGCACCAGCGAGAAGACGAATCCCAACGCGATGGCCTCGCTCGCGAAGAACACCATCTTCACCAACGTCGCGCTCACCCCTGACGGCGGCGTCTGGTGGGAAGGCATGACCGACGAGCCGCCCGCCATGTGCACCGACTGGCAGGGCAAGATCTGGACCCCCGAGATCGCCAAGGCCACGGGCGCCAAGGCCGCGCACCCCAACGCCCGTTTCACCGCGCCCGCG
>JAEUHB010000361.1 GCA_016794665.1 Opitutaceae bacterium | reverse complement strand
CTCCGCGATCGTGAATCCCGCGGACGAGCGGTTGCCGCCGGTGGCGAGCAGGAGGCGGTCGCAGCGCACCGGGGTGCCGTCGGTAAGCGTGAGCTGGAAACCCGCGCCGTCACGCTCCGCGGTGCGCACCCCGGAGCCCGTGACGATGCGCACGCCGGCGTCCGCCGCGGCGCGCCGCAGGCAATCCACGATCGTCGCGGAGTCGTCGGTGATGGGAAACATGCGACCGTCCGCCTCGGTCTTGGTCTCGACGCCGCGGTCCGCGAGCCACGCGATCATGTCGCGCGGCTGCCAGCGATGAAAGGCCCCGAGCAGCTCGCGTCCGCCGCGCGGGTATTTTTTCACGAGCTCCCGCGGCTCGAAGCAGGCGTGGGTCACGTTGCAGCGCCCGCCGCCGGAGACGCGGACCTTGGCCAGGGGATGGGCGGTCAGCTCGTGCAGCACGACCTCACCGCGCGAGCCGAGCGTCTCGGCGCACGCAATCGCGGCGAAGAACCCGGCGGCCCCTCCCCCCACGACCCGGACTTGCACCTTCGCGTCAGCCATTCGGGCACGGTGGCCGGGAGGAAGACCGCCGCGCAACGTTTTCCCTCGGTCGGATCAGGGCATAAAAAAGCCGCCGAGGGCTGCGATCCTCGGCGGCACTAACACCAACCCCTGACAAAAGGGGAAAGGGATTCTCTTAGTTCTTCTTCTTGCCGCCGCCGCCCATCTTGTCGAACTTGGCCTGCTGCTCGGCAGTGAGGAGGGCGCGGACTTCGCCGCGGGTCTTTTGCATCAGGGCGCCGCCCTTTTCCTTGCGCTCTTCCTTCGGAACAGCGCGGAGGGCCTCGGCGGCCTTGGCGTAGACGGCGGTGATCTTGGTCTTCTGGTCGGCGGTGAGGGAGCCGACCGCCTGCTCGAGAGCGGCGACCTGCTGCTCAGGCGTCTGCTGGCCGCGGCCCTTGCCACCATCGGCGGCGGAGGCGCTGGACGCGACAGCCACGAGGCCGAGCGTGATGACGGAAATGAGAACCTTGAGGGACTTCATGATAACGGACGGGTTGGATGCTAACGGTAGGGTTTGAGGGGGAGGTGTCCGGATGAACCGGACTCTGCACAAGACGCCCCGCCCCGTGAAGGGTTACGGGATTTTTGCGCAAGCTTGCGGCGCCCCCGGCCGGCACCCACCGTGCGCCCCATGATTGAAGCCAGTCAGCTCGCGAAGAACTACGGCAGCTTCTCCGCCGTGAAGGACTTGTCGCTGACGGTGCGACCCGGCGAGGTGCTGGGCCTCGTGGGCCCCAACGGCGCGGGCAAGACCACCACGCTGCGCTGCCTCGCGGGCATCATCCCCGCCACCCGCGGCTCGATCCGCGTCGCCGGCCACGACCTGGCGGCCGACCCGGTGGCGGCCAAGCGCGCGCTGGCCTTCTTCCCGGATGAGCCGCGGCTCTTTGACTACCTCACCGTGCGGCAGCACCTCGCCTTTGTCGCGCGAATTTATGGCGTCCGCGACCATGAGGCGCTGGCGCAGCCGCTCCTCGATGAATTCGAGATTGCCGACAAGGCCGACCAGCTCCCCGGCGAGCTCTCGCGCGGCATGAAGCAGAAACTCGCCATCGCGTGCGGCCTGCTGCACGGCCCGGCTGTGATGTTTTTCGACGAGCCCCTGACCGGCCTCGATCCCCTCGGGATCCGACGGATGAAAAACTCCATCATCGCCCGGGCACGCGCCGGCGCCGCAATCGTGCTGAGTTCCCACCTGCTCCACTTGCTCGAGGAAGTCTGCACCCACGTGCTGATCCTGAAGCGCGGCGAAAAGATCGCCGATGGCACGCTTGCGGAGGTCGCCGCCCGCTTCGGCTCCGCGGAGGGCGGCGTGAACCTCGAGGAAGTCTTCATCCGCGCGACGGGCGGGACGGAGCACTGAGCCGCCGTGCTGCGCGCCCTGCTCTACCTCCGGTTCGTCTCGGCGTGGAACTGGCTCCTCACGCGGGTGCGCAGCCTGCGCCGGCCGAAGAATCTCATCGGCGCCGCGGTCGGCTGCGCCTACATCTATTTCTTTTTCATCCACAGCATGGGCGGCCCGGCGGCGCCGCGGCCCGCAGACGAACACGTCGCGCAGGCGCTGGCGCGCGCGCAAGCCCAGCTGCCCGTCGACTGGCTGCCGGCGATGATTGCGCTCGGCGCGCTCGGCCTGCTCTTCGTGGTGGCGTGCGCGTGGCTGGTGCCCACGGAGCGGCCGGCGCTCGGGTTCACCGAGGCGGAAATCGCGTTCCTGTTTCCGGCGCCGATTAAGCGCGAGGCGCTGGTGCATTTCCGGCTCCTGAGCATGCAGCTGCGCAGCCTCGCGGGTGCGCTGGTGATGACGCTGTTCACGAACCGCGCGCCGATCCTCGGGGGCAACGTCCTTACCCATGCGCTCGGCTGGTGGCTGGTGTTCTCCGCGCTGAGCCTGCATTTCAGTGCGGCGCGCTTCACGCTCACGCGGCTCGCCGAAGGCGGCACGGTCCTCTGGCGCCAACGGGTGCTGTGGGCCGCGCTGCTGCTGGTGGTGCTCGGCGCGACGGTGCTGCGCCTGCCCGAGGCAATGCCGGCCGCCGCCCGGGGCGCCGCGAGCCTGCGCCCCGTGGTGGAGCTCGCGGTGGCGTTGGGCGAGACCGCGCCGCTTGCCTGGCTGCTGTGGCCTTTCCACATCGTGGCGGCGCCGTTCCTCGCGTTGGATCTCGGCGCTTTTGCGCGGGCGCTCGGCCCGGCGCTCGCGCTCGTGGGGCTGCACTACCTCTGGGTCGTGCGCAGCGTCGTGGCGTTTGAGGACACCGCGGTCGATCAGGCCGCGCAGCGCGCCGCCCGCATCACGGCGTGGCGCCGTGGCGGCCGCGCGGGCGGGCCGGCGCAGGCGCGGCCGGGACCGTTTCCGCTGCGCGCCCCGGGCCGCCCCGAGGTGGCGTTTTTCTGGAAAAACCTGCTCTCGACGTGGCCCTACTTCACCGTGCGCGTGTGGCTCGCCGGCCTCGCGGTCGCGGTGGCGGGTGCGTGGTGGATCGCGCGGAGCGAGGCATTTGCCGGGTTCGCGTCCGAGGCGGCGCTGACGATCCTGATCTTCGCCGGCTACGCCCTGGTCGTCGGCCCGCAGTTCGCACGGCAGGACATCCGCAGCGATCTCACCCATGCGGACATCCTGAAGACCTACCCGTTGCGCGGCTGGCAGATCATCCTCGGCCAGCTGCTCACGCCCGCGGCGATTCTCACGGGCGTGCTTTGGCTGCTGCTCGCGCCCGCGGCGATCATGTTGTGGCCTGCTCCGGAAACCGGGAGCATGCTCTCGGCGGCAGGGCACGTGATCGCGGCGCTCGGGCTCGCGCTGGTGATGCCGGCGCTCGTGCTGGTGCAGCTGCTCGTGCCCAACGCCGCCGCGCTCCTGTTTCCCGCGTGGTTCCAAGCCACGCGGGCCCGCGGCGGCGGGCCGGAGGTCGTCGGCCAGCGGATGATTTTCTTTTTCGCGCAGCTTCTCGCGATGATCGGCGCGCTGCTGCCGGCCGCGGGGCTCGGGACGGCCGTCATCCTGGCATTGCACTGGATCGTGGGCGTGCCCGCGGCGGTGGCCTGCGCGGCGGTCGCGGCGCTGGCGGTGCTGCTGATTGAGGTGTGGTGCGGCGTGCGCTGGCTGGGCCGGCGCTTCGAGCGTTTTGATCTCTCGACGGAACGACCCACCTGAACCCGCGATGGACGCCGCGCGCCTCGTTCAAATCGCCGCCGACACCGTCGGCGCCGCGCAACGCCAGCTCCCGCCCGAGCTCCGCACGCTGGCCCGCGGCGTGGTCGTGCACTACGAGCGCAAGCCGGGCGCCGACGTGATTGCGGATGGGTTCCCCGACGACATCCTCGGGCTTTTCAACGGCGCCGCACACGGCACGGAGCTTTCGCACGACCAACCCGCGCCGCCACAAATCATGCTCTACCTCGAAAACCTGTGGGAGTTCGCCGACGAGGACCCGGAGATTTTTCGCGACGAAGTGCGCGTGACCTACCTGCACGAGCTCGGCCACTACTTCGGCTGGGACGAGGACGAGATCGCCGGGCGCGGACTGGACTGAGCCGCGCCCGACCCGTCAGCGCTCCGGCACGATCCACTCCAGCCGCGAGCCGCCGCCCGGCTCCTGCGCGAGCGCGGCGGCGAGAAACGCGAGCACCGCCCCCGCCTCCTCGGCCCAGCGCCACGGCGGATTAAGCACGAGCAGGCCGCAGCCCTTCATCTTCAGGGCCGAGCCCTCGCCTGCGATCGCAAGCTCGCACGCGACGGCCGGCGGCGGGTTGAGCGCACGCACGGCCGTGAAGAAATCATCCACCCGCGCCCGCCCGGTCAGCGGATACCACAGCGCATACACGCCGCCCGGAAACCGCCGCAGCGCCTCGCCCAGCGCCGCCGCGGCTCGCGCAAACTCGTCCGCCGCCTCGAAGGGGGGATCAATGAGCACGAGGGCGCGGCGCTCAGGCGGGGGTAAAAAAGCCCGCAGCGCTCCGTAGCCGTCAGCCTCGCGCACCTCGACGCGGCGGCCGCGACCGAGCGCGATGCGCAGCGCCTCGCACTCCGCCGGGTGCAGTTCGCACGCCGCCACGCGATCGACCGGCCGCGCGAGTTCGCGCAGCAGGACGGGTGAGCCAGGATAATGGCGGGGGGACCCGCCCCCGCCGCCCGCGTCGCGATCGTGCCGCCGCACGAGGGCGAGCAGCTCCGCTACCCGCGGCGGCAATGCCTCCGGGGCGTGCGGCCAAAGCCGGCCAATCCCCTCGGGCCACTCGGGCCGGCGCGCGAGCGTGTCGCCCATCGCGGCCCCGCCGAGGTGATAGGCGCCGCGGCCGGCGTGGGTGTCGAGCAGGAGGGCGCCCTTCTCCTTCGCCTGCATCGCGCGCACGAGCCCGGTGAGCAGCGCGTGCTTCATCACGTCGGCAAAGTTGCCGGCGTGAAAATGGTGCCGGTAATTCATCCGCGCGCCGCGCCTCCGCGCTCAGGCCACGGGGATTTTCACGACCGTCTTGCGCACGAGCACCGGCACGCCGCGCAGCCGCAACGTCGGCATGTGCACGTCGGGCGGGAAAAAAATCGCCGCAAGCCCGGGCGTGAGCTTGAGCTGCGAGGCGTCGGCCGCGTCGGCGTAGAGCGCGTAGTCCTTCTCGGCGTCGTAGGCCTGGCGCACCGCGACCCGCGACAGATCGACGACCTCCATCAGCTCCTCGCCCTCGACGACGACCTGCAGGTCGATCATTTTCCGGTGCGACTCGAAGAACCCGTCGGCCCGCGCCTTGGTCTCGTAGACCTGCTCAATCGCGAGGGCCCCGTGGGCCAGCTCGATCTTCTTGGATTCGCCGCGGCCAATCGCTCGCAGCCGCTGGAGCGCCGGCGAATCCGGCCGCATCAGATCCTCAACGTAAGCGAAGGCCGCCGCAAAGGCAGGCGTCTGCGGTGCCTGCGCGCGCAGCGTGGGAAGGGTGCCAAAAAGTGCCATGCCGCCGACTGCACCGGCCGCGCACCCGCGAGGCAAGCCGCGAAACCGCAGTTGCACCCCGCGGCACTTCCCTTTTCTCTGCGGGTCGCACCGCATCCCCTTCCCGCCCATGAAAACACTGTTTGCGCTCCTCACCCTCCTCGCCGCGCCCGCCCTGGTCGCCGCCACGTTCGAAGGCACCGTCAACTTCAAGACCACCGACAGCCGCAAGCGCTCCTCGGAGATGCTCTACAGCGTCAAGGACTCCCGCCTCCGCGTCGACATGAAGGCCGGCAAGGAAGGCGGCTACACCGTCATGGACATGCCCAAGATGGAGATGATCATGGTCATGGCCGAGCAGCGGATGTATATGACCATGTCGCTGAAGGACGTCGCGGAAAAGACCGCGAAGGAAGTGGCCGACGAGGTGACCTTCGAGAAGACCAACGAGACCGAAAAGATCGCGGGCTACACCGCCACCAAATACATCTCCACCTACAAGGGCGAGGCCACCGACATGTGGCTGGCCGAGGGCCTCGGCGCCTTCATGATGCCCGGCTCCAACCCGATGGCCGGCGGCCGCGGGACACCGGCCAAGAGCTGGGAAAAGGCCCTGCAGGGCAAAAACCTCTTTCCCCTCCGCATCGTGAACAAGGACAAGAAGGGCAACGAGACGAACCGCATGGAAGCGACGGCCATCGAGAAGAAGAAGCTCGACGAGGCGCTCTTCACCGTGCCGGAGGGTTACACCAAATTCGACATGGGCAACATGGGCGGCATGCTCAAGGGCCTGATGCAGGGCTTCGGCCGATAAGCCGGAAAATAGGTCGCCCGGTCACACGTTCCCGCCGAGCAACTCGGCGGGATTTTTTTCGCCCGGGCGGAGCCAGCCCGCTCAAATCCGCTTCTCCGTCAGCGGCAGCATCACGCCGCGGCGGAAGAGCGTGACCTGGCCCGTGCTCGAGGAGACGGCGATCGCGATGCAGTTCGTCATCACGCTGATCGCGGCGGCGGCGGCGTGGCGGCTCCCGAGGCCGCTGGGGAGTGAGTGCGTGCTGTCGGTCGCCTGCAAGAGGCTGCCCGCCGACTCCACCACGCCATCGCCGCGGATCACAAAAGCGCCGTCGATCGAGGAGAACTCCTTCACCGTCTCGTCCATGAAGGGATTGAGGATGTTGCGGTCCTCCTCCTTGTAGCCGTAAAACGGATTTAGCACGAGGGGCTTGGAGAGGCCCGCGACCTTCTCGGTGTCGCCGATCACGAAGAGGCAGCCCACCGGCCGGCCTTCGCGGCCCTCGACGGCGAGTTCGGTCGCCACCGCAATCACGCGCTCGAGCACCTCGGGCTTCACGTCCTCGGGCAACAGGTCGGCGGTCGAGCCGGTCAGCAGCGTCTGGAACTCACGCTCGATGTCCACGACCACGAGCGTGTCGAACTGGTTGCTGCCCACGATGCCGCCGAGGCAGCAGATGCGGTCGGTGAAGGAGACGACGCCGCGGGTGAGCGCCACGAGCATCGCGCTGCGGAGCTGCGCGAGCCGCTGCCGGGAGAACGACCGAACCTGGATGGTCTCGTTGAAGTCGTTGCCGTCGTCGCCGGTCGTGTCGTGCGCGCCGCGCGTGACGAGGATGGTCTTCAGCTTGGAGCGCACCGCCCCGTGCTGCAGGCCGCCGATGAACGTGTCGCCAAACACCATGATCGCGCCGCAGCCCGCGCCCTGCGCCACGCGCTCGGCCTGCTTGAACATGAGCCGGTTCACCCGGTTCTGCTGCGCCTCGACCGCGCGCATCCCGCCAAATCCGCCCACGAGGCGCTCGTGCAGCAGGTCGAGGTCGGGCGCGTGGACGACATTGTCCACCAGTTCCCGGTCCTTCACCTGCCGCGCGATCGTAGCGAGCACCTGCAGGTAGTCGCGCGCCTTCTCGCCGGCGATCAGCATCACGATCAGATGCACCCGCTCCTCGGGCAGCGCGCCGTCGTGCCGGATGCCGACGCGGCTGCGGCCCACCGCGAGGATGTAGCGGCGCGACATCCGGATGCGGACGTGCGGCAGCGCGACGCCGTGGCCGAGGTAGGTCGTCATCGTGCTCTCGCGGGCGAGCAGGCCCTTGAGCAGCGACTCCGGCTTGAGGTCGGGAAATTTCTCGACGCACACGTCGAGCAGCTCCTGCAGCGCGCCCTCCAGATCGAGGCTGCGCAAATCCACGATGCGCCCGCGGGAAATGATTTTGTCGAGGCGCATTACCTAGAAAATCCCAGGCTCCAAAGGTCCAAACGCCAAAAATTTCTCAGACTCGGAAATTCCAAGGGCGGTCGGGATTTGGAGTTTCTTTGAGATTTGGACGTTTGGCGTTTGGGATTTGCCGCGCTCCGCGCGGCTCACTTCTCCCACTGGAGCGCGCCCTTCTTCACTTCATACACGAGCCCGAGGATCAGCACGCCGATGAAGAACAGGATCGGGCCGAGGATCGCGATGTTCTCGGCGAGGAACTCGCGGTAAATGAAAGTCCATGGGATAAGGATCACGACCTCGAGATCGAACAGCATGAAAAGCAGCGCGGTGAGGTAGAACTTCACCGAGAAGCGGGTGTGCACGAGGCCCTCGGCGGGCACGCCGCACTCGTAGGCGGAGTCCTTGATCTTGTTCGGCTTGAAGCGCTGGCCGAAGAAGTGGCTCGCGGCGATCACGCCGCCCGTGATCGCGGCGGCGAGCACGGCTTGGATGAGAAACGGGAGATACGCGGAGGCGTTCATGCGGGACGGGCACGACTCCGCCGGAGCGGCGCGCGGGCCGCAAGCGGGAAGTTGCCGGCCGGGCTCTGCCGGCCAAGGTTGCGGCGGCGGACCCGCGCCCTACTCCACCGCGATCATCCGCACGGCCTTCGTCTTCGTGGAGCCGACACCCAGCGTCTCGGCGAACTCGAGGGTGCGAATCTCCTCGTCGACGGGCACGAAGCCTTCCCTTTTCCGGTGGGCGTTCATGCGGTCGCGCACGAGCGAGTCCAGCATCACCGGGTCGTTGCTCAGCCAGAGCAGCGGCTCGGAGCGGGTGTAGAGCGAGTTGAAGAACGGCCCGCCGATGAACTGGTAGTGCTGGAGGCTCGCGAGGGTGAACATCCAGGTCTGCCGCAGCTCGGGGATGGCGCTCATCTCGGCGACGGCGGCCGGCGCGTTGGCAGGCGAGCGGAAGAAACGCGCGGTGTTCGAAGCGTTCCACAGGGTCGCGTTCACCAGGGCGCCGTTGATGCCGAGAGTCGGGTGATCCGTGTAGACGGGGAGGTTGATCCAGAAGTCCGCGTCGAGGAAGAGCGGCGTCGCAAGGAAGCTCTTGCGATCCTGATCCTTGGTGGTCGTGGGCGAAACCCCCTCGGTCTGCTTCTCGGCGAAGATCGGGTCGAAACGCTGCGGAAGCGGCGAGTCGTAGAACCAGACCTTGTCGTAGTAGCGGCCGGACTCGAGCACGTAGACCGGCGTGCCGGAGAACGGCGTCTCCTCGGAGACGAGCGACGGCAGGTAGCCGGTCATGCGCAGCCGCAGGGCGTTGAGACCGACGATGAAAACATCCCCGTGCGCGAAGCCGCGGCGCTTGAGCGCGGCCATCACGGCCTTCACGAGCGGGATGGGCGTCGCCATGCCGGGGCCGGAATCGGCGTAGATTTTCAGCCCGACTTTTTTCTTCGCGCCGGGGACGAGCTTCTTGCCGGTCGCCCGCTCAAAGGTTGCGATCATCTTCTCGACCTGCCGGTCGTAGGTCCCCTCGTCGAATCGCTCGAGGCGCGACTCCCACACGGGCTCGGCCGCGGGCGGGGGCGACTTGGCGTCGGCGGCAAAGGCACGGGCGCAGAGCAGTGCGGCGAGGCCGAGGAGCGGGGCGAAAAGGAGGCGCATGGGTGGTTGTGTCGTCTGGCGGCGCGCGAAGTTTCCTCCGCCGCAGCGAAAATAATTCCGCCGCGGGGCCACGAGGGGCGCGAACCTTGACAGCGGGGTGCGCGGGTTGAAAGTGCATTCTTCGCGATCGCGCCGCCGCAAAATCCGGGCGCCGGCCGCGCTCCTTCGCCGCCTCATGCCCGTCATCAAGCCCACCTGCGTGCGCGACCTCAAGCTGCGCGTGAACCTCGCCGACGTGGTGTCGCGCACCGTCACGCTGCGCAAGGCCGGCGGCGCGCGGCTCAAGGGCCTGTGCCCGTTTCACAACGAGAAGACCCCGTCCTTCAACGTCGATCCGGACAAGGGCTTCTACAAATGCTTTGGCTGCGGCAAGGCCGGCGACGCGATCACGTTTGTGCGCGAGACGGAGCAGCTGAATTTCACCGAGGCGGTCGAGGCCCTCGGCAAGCGGTTCGGCATCGTGATCGAATACGAGGAGGGCTCCGGCGGACCCACGCGCGAGGAGCGCTCGCTGCGGCAGGAAATCTTCGATCTGCACGACGCGGCGGCGGAGCACTTTTTCCAGGCGTTCAAGGCGCGCGACGCCACGGGGGACTTTTTCCGCGCGCTTTGGACCGAGAAGCGCAGGTTCCCGATGGAGATCGCGGACGAATTCAAGATTGGCGCGGCCGACGAGGGCGGGAGCGGCCTGGGCGCGCTGCTGCTGCGGAAAAAATTCTCGGAGGAGGCGCTGCGCAAGTGCGGCCTCTTTTTCATCTACGACGACGTCGAGATCACGCTAGGTGCGCTGCGCCCGCGCTTCCGCGGCCGCCTGATGATCCCCATCCGCGATCACCAGGGGCGCGTCGTGGCGTTCACCGCGCGGCAGACCGACCGCACGCCCGAGGACGATCCGGCGCGCGAGGCGAAATACGTGAACTCGCCCGAGACGCCGATTTTCACGAAGGGGAATCTGCTCTTCAACCTGGACCGCGCGCGCACGGCCGTCGGCGAGGGCAAACCCTTCGTGCTTGTCGAGGGCCAGCTCGACGCCCTGCGCTGCTGGAGCGTCGGCCTCAAGACCGCCATCGCCCCGCAGGGCACCTCGATCACGGAGAGCCAGCTCGTGCTGCTGCGGCGCTACCACGCGCAGGTGGAGTGCTTCTTCGACAGCGACAGCGCGGGGCAGAAGGCCGCGCTGCGTTTCCTGCCAATGGCGCTCAAGGCGAGCCTCGAGGTCCGGTTCCTCACGCTCGCCGGCGCCGAGAAGCTCGACCCCGATCTGCTGTTCCTCGAGAGCGGTCCGGAGCGTGCGGCAGAGGTCTACCGCGGCCTCCGGCGCGACTCCGCGATGGCCTTTGCCTGCCGTGCCGCCCTGCCCGACCCGACGCAAGCCTCCGCCGAGCTGAAATCGCGCGCCGCCCAGGCGATGTTCGAGATCATCGCAAATACCGAGAGCGAGGTCACGCGCTCGCAGTTTCTCGCGGAAACCTCGTCGCAGCTGCGGCTGCCGCTGGCCGCGGCGCAAAAGGATTTCCAGGCTTTCCTCCAGCGCCAGACCCGCCAGGCTGCGCCGCGGACCGCGCCCGATTCAGAGCTTCACGGGGCAAGCCCCAGCCTCGGCTCGCCGACCGCGGCCGCCAACGGCAGCTCGTCGGCGCACACCTCCGAACGCCACCTGCTCCTTCTCATCCTGCACTTTGAGTCGCTCGGCCGTCCGCTCAGCAGCGCTCTTCCGCACGACTGGATCGACACCGGGCACGCGGCGGGCGTGCTGCTCAACCGCTTCCTCGGCGAATTCGAGCAGGACGCGTGGCCGGGCCGCGGCCACCTCGACGGATTGCTCGAGACGCCCGAGGAGCGCGCCCTCGTGGCCAACCTCATGTTCGAATCACCCGCCATCGACGATCCCGTAAAGGTGGCGCAGGAAGGGCTTCGGCAACTCCGCGCCCGCGCCCTGGAGCCCCGCCTGCGGGAAATAGAACTTGCCTTGGCCAACCCCCACGCGGACATTGAATCTGACCCAATTTCTCTCTTGAAAGAACGCTCAGAACTGCAACGCCAGCTCCGCTCGCCGCTCGTATTGGCCGTGGCGGGCTGACGCTTTTTTGCGCCCCCCGCCGGTCGTTTTCTTTCTTTCGGTCGTCCATCTTCTTTCCATGTCGCGCAAGACCAAGTCCGCTCCCGCCGATTCCGCCCAATCCGAGGCCGTCGAGGCCGCACTCGCCAAGACCGCCACCGCCCCGGAGGGCGGCGCCGATATCCCAGCCGGCGGAATCAACGACAAGATCCGCGGCCTCATCCGCCTCTCCAAGGAGCAGGGCTACCTGACCTTCGACGACATCAACGAGGCCCTCCCGGAATCCGTCGAGAACCAGGAGGAGATCGATAACGTCCTCTCCATTCTCCAGAACCTCGAGATCGAGATCCTCGAGCCCGATCAGGTCGAGGATTACAAGCAGCGCATGGAGGAGGCCGAGGAGGAAGAGTCCCGCACCTCCAACAACGACATCCTCGACGACCCCGTGCGGATGTATCTCAAGCAGATGGGCCAGGTCCCGCTGCTGACCCGCGAACAGGAAGTCGAGATATCAAAGCGGATCGAGACCGCGGAGCTCAAGGCCCAGGAGGCGCTCTTTCAGGCCGCCGTCATCGGCAGCTACATCGGCACGCTCGGCGAGAAGCTCCTCAAGCGCGAGGAACGCTTCGACCGGGTCGTCATCGACAAGAAAATCGAGTCACGCGAAGCCTACTTCAAGGGCCTCGAGAAGCTCGTGCAAAACACCCAGCACTCCGAGGCCAGCGTCGCCGAGGGCTGGGAGGAATACCTGAAGGCCCGCGGCGAGGCCGAACGGAAAAAGGTCCTGACCAAGCTCCGCAAGCGCGAGAACGTGCTGCGCTCCTACTTCGGGAAATTCTACTTCAAGCTCAAGGTCTACGAGGAATACCTCGAGCAGCTCGCCCCCGTGCTGCAGGAGATCGACGCCCTCAACGCCCAGCTCGATCGCGCCAAGCACCCGAAGACGAAGAAGGACGCCGCCATCAACACCAAGGACGTCCACGCCCGCCTCAAGCAGATCGAAGCGCAGCAGCGCATCGCCCCCGATGAGCTGAAAAAGGTCGTCGACCAGACGATGGTCCACGTCCGCGAGGCTCACAAGGCCAAGACCGAGATGGTCGAGGCCAACCTTCGGCTCGTGATTTCGATCGCGAAGAAATACACGAATCGCGGCCTCTCCTTCCTCGACCTGATCCAGGAGGGCAACATGGGCCTGATGAAGGCCGTCGAGAAGTTCGAGTATCGCCGCGGCTACAAGTTCTCCACCTACGCCACATGGTGGATCCGCCAGGCCATCACCCGCTCCATCGCCGATCAGGCCCGCACCATCCGCATCCCGGTCCACATGATCGAGACCTTGAACAAGGTCATGCAGGTGCAGAAGCAGCTCCTCCAGGAATACGGCCACGAGCCGACGCCCGACGAGGTCGCGGACGAAATGAACCTGCCCGTCGAGCGCGTGCAGCAAATCATGAAGATGGCGCAGCAGCCCATCTCGCTCCAGTCGCCCGTCGGCGACGGCGACGACACCTCGTTCGGCGACTTCATCGAGGACAAGTCCGCCGAGAATCCCTACGACATGACGGCCTATTCGCTCCTCCGCGAAAAGATCATCGATGTCCTGGACACCCTCACCGAGCGCGAGCGCCGCGTGCTCTCGCTGCGCTTCGGCCTGGTCGACGGCTACAGCCGCACGCTCGAGGAAGTCGGCAAACAATTCAAGGTCACCCGCGAGCGCATCCGCCAGATTGAAGCCAAGGCCCTGAGGAAGATGCGCCACCCGACCCGCATTCGCCAGCTCCACGGCTTCTTTGACGCCGAGCAGATCGACAACGCGCAGAACCTCATGAAGGTCGCCGCCACCACCCGTGCGCCCGGCGCGCCGCCCCCGCCGCCTCCCACGGGTCCCGGCCTTCTCGGCTCCGGCACCCTGCCCGGCGGATTGGGCTTCTCGCTGCCGAAGCTCTGACCTCACCCGCGCGCATGAAACGCACCGCCACCGTGGTCGCGCCACTGGCGGTGGTCTTTTTTTTCTGCGGCTGCGGCGCGCCGGCGAAGAAACCCGCCCCAATTCTCGCCGAAGGCGCGCTCGTCCCCAGCCCGCGCCTGATCATCGGCCGCGTGATCGCGATTGATGCGACGCGCGGCACCGCCGTGGTCGAGCTCGCCATCGACGCACCTGCCGCCGCCGCCGCGGAAGGCTCGGAACTCATCGCACGCACGCTCGATCTGCAGGAGACGGCGCGGCTGCGCGCGACGCGACAGCTTCGCGGCCGCATTCTCGGCGCGCAAGTGACCGGCGGCCAGCCCGCGGCCGGCGACGAGGTCGTTTGGGTCGCGCCCTGATCCTCGCTTCCGATTTGCCGCTTTACAGGCCCGCCTGCCGGCCTAGCTTCCGTCCGCTATGATCTCGACCCACTCCCTCGCCGTCTTCGGCCTCGGCATGCCCGAGATGATCATCATTTTGGTGATCCTGCTCGTCCTGTTCGGCGGCGCGAAGCTGCCCGGCCTCGCCAAGGGCATCGGCCAGTCGATCAAGGAATTCAAGAAGGCCTCGAAGGAGGAACCCGAGGCCGAGGCCAAGCCCGCCGCGCCGGCCGCCACCGAGGCGAAGAAGACCGAGACGCCCGCGCGATAATCGCCGCCCCGCCCGACCTCCAACAAGCGCGCCCCGCGGGCGCGCTTTTTTTCGCCTCTCACCCCGCCGCCACTTCACACGTTGACACCCCCGCCGGCCGCCGATTCGGTCGCGAGGGCTTTCCGCCGAACTCCCCGCTCCCCGCTCCCCGCAACATGGCGAACATCTTCGGCTACTTTTCCAACGACATCGGCATCGATCTCGGCACGGCCAACACGCTCGTCTACGTCAAGGACAAGGGCATCGTCCTGCGCGAACCCTCCGTCGTCGCGCTCGACACCACTTCGCGCAAAGTGCTCGCCGTCGGCGATGAGGCCAAAAAGATGCTCGGCCGCACGCCCGGCAACATCACCGCCATCCGCCCGATGAAGGACGGCGTGATCGCGGACTTCGACGTCACGGAGGAGATGCTCCGCTACTTCATCCGCAAGGTCACGGGCAGCGCGTTCCGCGCCCCGCCGCACGTCGTCATCGCGATTCCCTCGGGCATCACCGAGGTCGAAAAGCGCGCCGTGATGGAGTCCGCCACCCACGCCGGCGCCCGCAGTGTCGAGACCATTCCCGAACCGATGGCCGCCGCCATCGGCGTCGGCCTCCCGATCGACGAGCCCGCGGCCAACATGATCGTCGACATCGGCGGCGGCACCACGGAGATCGCGGTGATTTCGCTCTCGGGCATCGTCTTCTCCAAGTCCATCCGCGTCGCCGGCGACGAGCTCGACAGCGCGATCATCAACTACATGAAGCGCGCCTACAATCTCCTGATCGGTGAGCGCACCGCCGAGGAGATCAAGTGCCGCGTCGGCTCCGCCTACCCGCTCGACGAGGAGCTCACGATGGAGGTCAAGGGCCGCGACTCGGTCGCCGGCCTGCCCAAGACGATTCACATCACCTCGCAGGAAATTCGTGAGGCGCTGGCCGACACCATCGCCGCGATCGTCGAGGCCGTGCGCTACACGCTCGAGCGCTGCCCGCCCGAGCTTTCCGCCGATCTCGTCGACCGCGGCTTCGTGATGGCCGGCGGCGGCGCGCTCATCCGCGGGATCGACAAGCTCCTCTCCGAGAAGACCGGCCTGCCCGTCACCATCTCCGACGACCCGCTCTCCGCCGTCGCCAACGGCACCGGCGCGTATCTGGAAAACAAGTCCCGCTGAGCGCGCGGCGGCGCCGCCCGGCCCTTGCGCCCCTCCGCCCGTGCCTTTCAAGCGCATCGATCAAGCCCGGCCGTTTGCGACGCTCGCGGTCATCGTCGGCGGCTGGCTGCTCGTGCCGACGGCGGCGAAGACCTTTCTCCGCGCCGGATTTTTCGAGTTCACCGCGCCAATCCCGGTGGCGGCCTCCCGGGTCGCAGACCTCAAGGAGTATTGGAGTCTGCGGCTCCACTCCAAGCACGAGCTCATCGAGGCAGGACAGGAGACGGCGCACGCACTCGCCGCACGCGAGTTCGCCGTGCAGCAAAACGCCGCGCTGCGCGACGAGATCACACGGCTGGAGGGGCTGCTGCGCCTGCCAGCCTTCCCCGCGCACCGGCCGGAGCACGCCCGCGTCGCGCTGCGTGATTTCTCGGGCTGGTGGCAGCGCATCATCATCCGGAAGGGAAAGAATTTCGGCATTCCCGTCGGTGCGCCGGTGGTTTTCGCCGGCGGGGTCGTCGGAAAGGTCGCCGAAGTCCGCGCCACCACCGCGGTCGTCGATCTTGTGAGCAGCAGCGCCGTGCGGCTCGCAGGCGTGGTGGAGGGCGACGCGCGGCCGGTCAGCTACACGGGCGGGGTGAACCCGTCGTTCGGCACGCCCGGCGGCCTCGTGGAGGCGCTGCCACTCGACGTGGTCGTGACTCCCAGCGCCGCGAAGCGCCTCGTCACCGCCGGCTTCGGCGGTGTCTTCCCGCCCGGCCTCACGATCGGGACCATCACGCGCACGACCGGCAGCGCCGAGGGGCTTTTCCAGACGGGTGAGGTCAAGCTCGACGAGCGCCTCGGCTCGCTCACGGAAGTAACCGTGCTCGTGCCGCTCGACAAACCCTGACTCCACGATGGCCGCGCTCCTCCGCCGCACGCTGGTGCTCCTCGCCGCCGCGATCCTGCTGTGGGCGCTCGTCGCCCAGCTCAACCACGCGCTCGCGAGCTGGCGCATCCATGTCTTCACCGGCGGCCTGTTTGTCGTTTTTGCGGCGCTGACGCAGCCGCATCGCGCCGGACTGGCGGCCGTGCTGCTCGCCGGCCTCGTGTGCGACGCCCACGCCCCCGTGCCGTTCGGTCTCCACGGGTTGCTCTTTGCGGCGGCGCACGAACTCCTTTTCCGGGTGCGTAATCGCGTGCCGCGCAATGACGCCGTCGTCGCGACCGCGGTGGCCCTGGTCGTCAACCTCGCGCTTTTCCTCGCGATCTCGTTCACGCAGATCCACCACGCCCCGGTGCCCTCCGCGGCGTGGGCCCGCCTGCTCATGGATTTGCTCGCCTCGCAAATCGTGCTCGCGCTCGTATGCCCGTGGTGGTCGGCCCTGCAGGCGCGCGCCCTTGCGCTTGCGCGCGTGCCGCGTTTCGACATCGCGTAATCCAGCGCCATGCCCTCGACCGACGTCAACCTCGCGGACCGCAACGGCCAGCTGGTCGACTCGCACCAGGCGAGCGAGCCGCGCATCGTGTTTTTCCATTTCGTGATTGGGCTGCTCCTCGCCGTGCTGCTGGGCGGCCTGGCCTACCAGCAGCTTGTGAAGGTTGACGAATACGCCGAGGCCGAGCGCAAGCAGATGCAGCGGCGCATCCTCTACCCCGGCCCCCGCGGCGAGATCGAGGATCGCGCCGGCCGCCTGCTGGTCGGCAACCGCGCGCGCCACTCCGTGCGCCTCATGCTCGACGAACTGCGCCCGGAGCTCCTCCGCGAGGAACGGCTGATTCGCAAGCGATTCCGCGAGGCCGACGACAAGGATGTGCCCTCGTTCAGCCAGCGCATGCGGCTCGCCCGCGTCTCCGTGGTCCAGCGCTACCTCGATCAGGTCAATGCGCTCATCGGCCGCGAGGTGAAGATCGACACCGGCCGCCTGACCAACCACTTCAGCCGCGAACTGCTGCTGCCTTTCACGCTCATCGACGATCTCTCGCCCAAGGAATTCGCGCTGCTGCTGGAGGGCCTGCCGTCCAACTCGCCGGCGCAACTCTACCCGTCGAGCGCGCGCATCTATCCCTACGGCTCGGCCGCGGCGCACACGCTCGGCTACGTGGGCGCGAGCGACGACATCGAAGTCGAGGCCCTCCCGGGCGAGGGCCTCAAGACGTTCAAGATGACCGGCACGATGGGGCGCAACGGCGTCGAGAAGCGCTTCGACGCGACGCTTCAAGGCGAGGCCGGCGGCGCCATCTACCGCGTGGATCCGGCCGGCAACCGCGTGAGCAAGCCGATCGAGCAAGTTTTTCCCCGGCGCGGAAACAACCTGCGGCTCTCCCTCGACATCGACCTCCAAGTGGCGGCCGAATCCGCCATCAGCGAGTTCGAGATGGCGGGCGCGGCGGTCGCGCTCGATGTCGCCACCGGCGAGGTGCTGGTCCTCGCGAGCAAGCCCGACTACGACCTCTCGAAGTTTTCCCCGCAAATCAGTTCGGCCACATGGCGGGATGCCATGGAGCGCCAGGCCCTCTTCCCCCGCGCCTTGCAGGGCGCCTACCCGCCGGGCTCAACCTTCAAAATCCTCACGAGCATCGCCGGCCTGCGCGCGGGCTCGATCGAGCCGGAAAACACGGTGAACTGCCCCGGGTTTTTTATCATGGGGCGCAAGTTTCACTGCCACGACGGCGCGGTCCACGGCGATATCGGCCTCGGCACGGCCATCGAGAAGAGCTGCAATGTCTTCTTCTACAAGACCGGTCACGACATGGGCCCGGACTTGATCGCCGCGGAGGCGCGGCGCTTCCACCTTGATCGCCCCACGGGCATCGAGCTGCTCGACGAGACGCGCCGGATGATCATACCCCACCCCGAGTGGAAACGGCAGGTTCACAAACAGGGCTGGGCTGGCGGTGATACCGTGCAGATGGCGATCGGCCAGGGCTTCGTGCTCGTGACCCCGCTCCAAATGGCGTGCTTCGCCGCCTCGGTCGCGCGCGACGAGGTTTGGACGCAGCCCACGCTCCTCCACGATCCCAATCGGCCACGCCAACGCACGGAACGCATTGGGCTCACCGCATCTCAGCGGGCTGCGCTCATCCGCGCCATGGAGGATGTAACGCTCACCGGCACCGCGCGCATCCTGACCCAAGGCCGGCTGCTGCCGAAAATCCCGGGCTTGCGGATCGCCGGAAAGACCGGCACCGCGCAAAAGGACGCCGAGGGCGGCAAGAAGATCAATTTCGCGTGGTTCATCGGTTTTGCCCCCGTCGAGAATCCCCAGATCGCAATCGCCGTGGCCATCGAGGGCGACACTCCCGGCGAGGAAACTGGCGGCAGCCGCTACGCGGCACCCGTCGCCCACGCGATCCTGAAGACGTGGGCGGAGAAACAGACCCAGACCGGCGCCCAGCCGGTGCGCTTCAAGGCCGAGTAATCGTGGTGCGGCGGCGCCCGGGCCGCTGGCGCGGCCGCGCCGCGCGGCACGTTTTCCGGGCGCGGCGGAACACCGCCTCGGGCTCCGTCCAAGAGGCGCGCGGGCCAAAACGCAGTCGCTGCAATTCCTGGCGCACGCCAGCGTGATCGGGCTCCGGCTCCGTCTCCGCGAGGCGCCCGAGCCAGCGCCCGGCCTCGCGGCGCACCGGGTCTTCGCGACCGGCGCCACGGCGGAACGACAGCCGCCGCCACAACGCCGGCCCGCGCACGATCAGCCACCAAGTGGTGAGTCCCGCCCCGACCATGGCCGCCGCGCTGCCAAACGCACGACGGAGATCCCACGGCGCAACGAGCCAGGTCTTCGCCCGCTCGAAGAGCGAGCCGATTCGCGCCCGCAATTCCTGGGTGACGCTGCGCGTGGCATCCTTTACGCCGCGCAGCGTCTCCGCCTGCGCACGCTGGTCAAAGCTGACGATGCGCCGATACCAAAAGACGCGGAGGCTGTCGACCCGGGCCTTCCAACTCCGGTCAAGCCGCGAGGCCACCGCCGCCTCGCCGTGCAGATTCTGGGCCGCCTCGCTCAAACCGGAGTCCAGCGGATCGGCGCGAATCCAAGCACCGGCAGTCTCGTCGAAGACCTCCGCCCAGCCGTGGGCGTCCGAGTTGCGGATGGTGAAGTTGTTCGAGTAGCCGTTCCACGATCCGCCGCGGAAACCGGTCACCACGCGCGCCGGCAAACCGGCGCTGCGGGCGAGCAGCACCATCGACCCGGCGAACAGCTCGCAGTGGCCGCTCTCGCGTGAACGCAGCCAGCGCACCAGCGGATCGCCGTCGCCCGCGGGAATCGAAGGCTTGAGGGAATACGGGTGCCGCTGCCGCAGCCATTCCCCGACCCGACGGACGAAGTCCGCGGGCACGACCTTCGCCCCGCCCGTGGCCTCGACAATGACCTCGCCGAGCGCCGCCTGATCCGCGTCGCTGAGCGCGAGGCGCACGAGCGGTTCTGCCGCGCGGGTGCCCTGCTCGCCGCGCGCCGACCAGCGGTTGGCAAAGCGCGTATCGGGCAACGCCTGCCCCATCTCGAAATCCTCCACCCGATAGGCCACCATCGTCACCGGCTCCTCGCGCAGCGCCACCATCGCCAGCCGCGGCGCCACCCGGAAATGCTGCGCCTCTTGGAACGTGAGTGTCTGAAACGCCCCCGCAAGCGGCAGGAACCGGCTTACGCCCGCCTCGAGGTAAAACGTCCAATACGTCGCCTCGCCGCGCCGCGGCCGCAGCCCGCCGGGGGCAATCGTGCCGGCGCGCTCGGGATCAAACTCATTGCGACGCTGCTCGGCCGAGGCGCGGAACACGCCGTTCTGATAGGAATCGAGCACAAGCATGCGCCAATAGGGCGACGCCGGGATGCGGCGCACATTTGAGACATCGACGCTCAGCGCGACGCTCGTGTCCTGCTGAATCTCCGTAACATCGCCGAATCGGATCGTCTCGCTGAACCCGGTCTTGGCCTTTTTCTCGATGAAGCGCTCAAGAAACATGCTGTTCTCCAGCTGGAACCGCGGGATGGACAGAAACAACAGCGCCGACATGCCGACCACGCCGGCAAACAGCACAGCCCCGAGCGCCGCGATCCGCCAGTCGAGCACCGCGCGCATCCGCCGGATAAGATGCCCGAATTCCGCGCGACGCGCCCACATCGGTGTCTCGCCCGGCGGCACCGGCGCCCGCGCCGCCGGCGTGAGCTGCAGTTCAGCCAGCGTGATCGCGAGCAGCAAGCCCAGCGCGCATGCCGCAAAAGCGAGCAGCTGCACCGCAAACGTCGGCGACACGGAGAGCACGCCAGCCACCATCACAAGGAAGAGACCAAGCACAATGAGCTGCAGCTCGTCCCGCCGCTGGCGGTAGGTGATGTTGCGATAGAGCAGCAGAAGGATGCAGAGCCGCACCATCGCGGGCAGGACCTCGCTGCGCAGCCAGACATCGCCGATGAAGAACGCCGTCACCAGAGGGAACGCGAGCGTGTGCAACAGTCGCGGCACCCGCGCCAGCAGGCGCGGCCGCACCATTGCCGCCAGCGTGCACAGTGCGGCCACGCCCGTGAGCATGAGCGCCTCGAGATCGAGGTAAAACACCGCACCGAGGCTGATGAGCGTCAGCAGGCCTCCGAGCAGCCACTTGAGGTGTTGCAACTCCTCCGCCGCCAGGTGCGGGCGCCGCGGGGCCGGTGGGATCAGGCCCATGCCGTGACCTCCCCGCCGATGATGGCGACCACACCCTGTTTGCCATCAGGAGCGAACGTAATCGTGCCGGCGCCATTCGCCACGCGCGGCTCCGCCGTGGGTGTTTCTCGCTCAGGCAGCGCCGTGGCCAGCCGGTTGAGCCAAAGCTCCAGGTCGTGGGCGCGGCGCATCGGCCTCGGAGCCTCGCCGTTGATCGCGACGCGGAGCAACCGCCCGCCGCGGAAGAGTTCCTCCGCCATCGCGCCAGCCAGCGCGATCAGGCGCTCGAACTGCTCGCCGCGCCCCCACGCCGCCGCGTCGGTGCGCAGCCAGAGGGCATGGCCTTCGGCGCTTTCCGCGGAGAACTGCCGCACGAGCAGGTCGCCCGAGCGCGCGCTCGCCTTCCAGTGGATGAGCCGGTGCGAGTCGCCTGGCGTGTAGCTGCGAAGCGCGAGCAGGTCGCCGCTCGTGCCGGGTCGCGCGACGCGGTCGCCGCCCACCCGCCGACGCGGCGCCGCCACGGGCTTGCTGCGATAGGCGACCGGCGCCGGCCACACCAAGGCATCCGCGCATGTCGCCGTCCCGGCCTCCTTGCGGAGAAACCCAAAGGGGAAAAGCGAACCGACCGCGCACACCTCGACCCGCACGCGACCGCGGCGCGCCGGCCGAAACGTCCACTCGACCCGCCCTTCGCTCTCGGGATCAAGGCGGTGCGCGAGCGGGACACGCGCGCGTTGTTCGTCCGCCGCCGCCTTTGAAAAAATCCGCCGCACCTCGGCGCCGGAGGCGTGCAACGTGTGGCCCGTGGCGGCCGCGGCGTCGTCCATCGAGCGGGCGTTAAACTCAAACCAAAGCCCATAGGTCGGCAGGAAGCGCTTCCGGTTGCGCACCTCAAGCACCACGGTCGTCTCCTGCCCGGCGCGCAACGGCGGCGCGAGCACCAGGCGCCACTCCACGCCACGGAGGTTGAGCCAGGCGAGCACGCCGCTGAGGATCAGGCAGGCCAGCAACAGCGAGAGCGTGATAAAAAGGATGTTGCTCGATGAGTTGTAGGCAGCCGTGCCGATGCCCAGCGCCAGGAAGATGAGGACCAAGCCCGGCGCGGTCGGCACCGTGCGGTGACCGCGCTCAGGATACACAAATGACCAGACGAGGCCGCTCCAGGAGAAGCGCCGACGGCGCCGCCCCCGCGGCCCCTCCCACGCTGCCTCGTGCAGGTTCATGGACGCAGGCGCGACGCTCAGGCCGGCGACGGGATTGAGGCAACGATGCGCTTCAGCGCGGCCGACACTGCGCGACGCTCCTCCAGCCCGTCGCTGCTCTGGCGCACGAGCCCGAGGCGGTGCGAGAACACCGGCACCACGAGTTCCGCGACGTCCTCCGGCAAGACAAAGTCGCGGTTGCGGAGCAAGGCCCGCGCCTGCGCCGCCATTCGCAGCGCCACGCCGGCGCGCACACTTACGCCCGCGCGGAATTCAGTGTCAGTGCGCGTCGCCGTCACGATTCGGAGAATGAACTCAAGCACGCTGTCCTCGACAAAGACCTGCGGCGCCAGCGCCTGCAGCGCGAGGATGTCGCCGCGAGTGACCACCGGATTGACGGCAATCGTGTCGTAGCCACCGCGCGCGTTGCGGAGAATCTCCCGCTCGTCATCGGGCTCCGGGTAGCCCATGCGCAGCCGCATGAGGAACCGATCCATCTGGCTCTCGGGCAGCGGAAACGTTCCCTCGAAGTCCACGGGATTCTGCGTCGCGAACACCATGAAGGGCGCCCCGACCGCGTGCGATTCCCCGTCCACGGTCACCCGCGCCCGGTCCATCACCTCGAGCAGCGCCGACTGAGTCTTTGGCGTCGCGCGGTTGATCTCGTCCGCGAGCACGATGTGCGCGAAAACCGGACCCTTCTTGAAGACAAATTCCTTCAGCGTGTCATCGTAGATTGCCACGCCGGTGACATCGCCCGGCAGAAGGTCGCTCGTGAACTGCACACGCGAAAACGTGCAGTCCATCGAGCGCGCCAGGGAATAGGCCAGCGTGGTCTTGCCGACGCCCGGCAGGTCCTCGATCAGGAGATGGCCGCCGGCGACGAGGCAAACGAGCACTTCGTCGATCACATCGTCCTTGCCGCGGATGGAGACGCGCATGTTGGCGCGGAGACGGTTCAGTCGCTGGGCCGCTTCGGTGATTTGCGCCACCGGGACAAAGTCGCTCATGGCCGCCGAAGCTAGGCCCGGCCCGCATCCGCGCAAGCGCCCAGACGGGCGCTAAGTAAAGCTACCGCCCCGGTCATCAGTGCAAATGCGATGAGCCACCCCACGGCCTGCTGCGCGACGAATAGCCCCAATGACAGGTGAAACGGAGCGAGCAAAGTCACGGCGACACCGGAAAGGGTCGCCACGGCCCAGAGGCGCGCCCCCGGGACTCGGGCCATTCGCCACAGCCACGGCACGCACAAGGCGATAAAAACGAGGCGATAAGCCCAATTGTGGCCCAGAAAAAACGTGCCCGCGTAGATCAGCGCGCCACTCACAAACCACCACGCCTCACGCGGCTCATACGGCGCGGCCGCTAACCGGTCCCGTCCTCTCCATCCCAGCAGCGCGCCGACTGCCAGTCCAGCGGCACAGAGGACAAAGTTCGACTTCAACACCGCGACCAGGCCTGGCGCGCCGCCCTCCGCCGCCAGACGCGCGAGGGCGACGGCGCGACCGTAGGCCGCCACGTAGCCCCGCGTCGTCTTCTCTAGGATCAGCGCAATCTCACCGAGACTGAGAGCCAGCCACCCGCCAACAACCACACCGGCGCAAAGCGCTACCCACCTCTGCCGGCCACGCGCCAAGCAGGCCGCCGCCGGCAGGACCACGACCGGATAAAGCTTGATCAACGCCGCCACCAGGATCGCGGCGGCGCCGC
Source organism: Opitutaceae bacterium (assembly GCA_016794665.1). Classification (GTDB taxonomy): domain Bacteria; phylum Verrucomicrobiota; class Verrucomicrobiia; order Opitutales; family Opitutaceae; genus ER46. Next base: position 1,180 of record JAEUHB010000361.1, on the reverse strand, counting down.
CACTGAAGACGATCACGCGCTCACGGGCGGCGGCCATTGCACTCGCGCCCGCAGCCACGAGCGCGAAAGCCCACGCGTCGAGATTTCCCCGCTCGAGGATCAGCAGGACCGGCGGCGACGCGACCAATGCCGCCGCCAACAGCCCTTCGCCGCACGTGCGCGGCCGCAGGACCCCCACCAATGCCGCGAGAAACACCGCCGCACCCGCGAGTGCCGCCACATTCGGCGGCACGAGCCGGCCCACCTCGGCCGCGAGCAGCACGAACCGCGGGTAGTTGAACGGATTTGTCCGGTCCACGAGCGGATCGACGCCCGCGGCCTGTGCCTCCCATCCGAGGCGCACGATATGCCAGTCGTGGAACAGCGGCTCAATCATCCAGGTGAGCTGCGACCGCACCCTCGGGCGCCACTCCGGCGCAACCGCCATCGCGAGCAGCCCGAGCCATACCGCCAGCGCGACGCCGACCGGCAGCCAGCGCCAGCGGGTGTTCCCATCGGAGGGCACGGCGCTCGGTTCGCTCACCCGAGGATTTCGAGCAGTCGCACGAAGAGCCGGTTCACCTTGGCCTGGTTGTCCTTCACCAGATCCTTGAACTTCGCGAAATCGATCTCCGTGCCCTCGAGGCCATTCGCATAGTTGTCGATCAGCGCGAGGCTGTTGTAGCGGAGGCCCGCCTCGGTGCAGAGGTCGGCCTCGTGCGCAGCCGTCATCCCGATCACATCGCCCCAGTGCTGCACGATCCTAATCTCGGCCTTGGTCTCGAAACGCGGGCCGCGCATTTGCACGTAGACCTTGCCGGGATGAATCGTGAACTCGGGCGCGAGTGCGGAAATGATTTTCGGGATGAGGTTGTTGGCGATGCCGGGCGCACCGCCTTTCAGCTCGGTGTCGAAGAACGTCGCCGGTCCCTGCTGCAGCCCCACGTAATCGCTGCACGAGACAAAGGTGCCGGGCGGCAGCTCTTTCTTGAGCGATCCCACGGAATTGAGCGACACGATGTCGTGGTAGCCGAGCTGCGCCAGCGCGGCGATGTTGGCGCGGTAGTTGATCGAGTGCGGCGGCAGCGGGAAGGCGTAGCCGTGGCGGTTGATGAGCACAAAGTCACCGCGCGTCTTGTAGGTCACGGGGCCGTGTTTCGTCTCGACGGTTTTGACGTCCCACGTCGCGAAGAGCGTGGAG
>JAEUHB010000352.1 GCA_016794665.1 Opitutaceae bacterium | reverse complement strand
GAAGTCCCGCCGCTTGTTTTCAAAGAACTCGGTGATCTCGCGGCGCACCACGGCGGCGCGGGTCGGATCGTGGATCACTTCGTCCGGCGTGAATCGCTCGCGCAGCTCGGGCAGGCCGCCGAAGGCGGTGGCGATGACGGACCCGCTCGCATTGAGCGCGACCGAGAATTCGCCGAGGGGCGTGGGGAAGGTGTCGTAGAATTGCCTCATGTCGGGATGGGTTGATTGAACTGCCAGAGATGCGCGGTGGCGAGGCTGCGGTAGGGCGAAAACATCGCCATGAGCCGGCGCGTCGCGGGCACATCGGGCCGTTCCTCGAGTTTCAGCAGGTCGAGCAGGCCGCTGGTCACGCCCGTGTCGCCGAGCGGCACGCAATCGGCAAAGCCCAGCGCGCGCATCATCAGGTAATTCACCGACCAAGGACCGAGCCCGCGGATCGCGAGCAGCGTGCGCTCCGCGCGCGTGGCCGACAATTCCCGCAGCGCCGCGAGATCGAGCCGACCCTCGGTGATGAGACGTGAGGTCGCCACGACGTAACCAGCCTTCTGCCGCGAAAACTGCAGCGGCAGCAGATCCGCAGGATCGAGCGCGGCGACGGCGGCGGGGGTTGGCGCAGCGATCAGGCCGCCGTCGAGTCTCTCGCCCGCGCGCTCGAAAATCCGGCGCTTGAGCAGGCACGCGAACGGAAAGTTGATTTGCTGGCCGATGATCGCCCACAGCAGGCCGTCGTAGATCGAGGGCGTCTGCGTGATGCGCAACTCCGGGCGGCCTGCGACTAGGCGCGCGAGGCCGAGTTTTTTCGCCAGCCGCGCGAACGCGGCTGCGTCCTGGTCGAGGCCGAGCAGCCCGACGACGAGCGGGTGGGCCTCGATGGCGGAGCCGGATGGGATTTCCGCCGTGATCGTGGTTGGAGAGAGGATGAGCCGCAGCAGGGTGGGGCCGCCGCTTAGGCGCACGGCGCTCTCGTAGCGATCGCCGTCGAGGCGCTCGTTCATGCTGTGGATGTCGCGGCTCAATGCACGCCGCAGGTAGCCGAGCGCGTAACCCTCCGGCAGCGTGATCGCAAACGTGCGCGCGCCAAGCAGCTCGCGATACGCGGCCGGCGTGAGGCCGTTGAGGCGGCGGAACTGCGCGTGAAAGACCGAGAGCGATTCGAAGCCGACCTCGGCGGCGGTCGCGGCCAGCGTCTCACGTGTCTCAAGGAGACGCGTCTTCGCCGCGGCGAGCCGCGCGCGCAGCAAAAGATCGGCCGGCGTCGTGTGGTAGTGCAGCCGCAGCAGCTCGAATAGCCGCGTGGCGCCGAAGCCCGAGCGGCGCACGATGGCGCGGGCCTCGGCGAAATTCTGCGGGGCGGCGCGCACCTCGGCGACGAGGGTCTCGATGTCAGCGAGCACCGGGTCGGCGCCGCGGGCGAAATCATCAGGGTGGCATTTTTTGCAGGCGCGCAGGCCGGCGGCGCGCGCTGCCTCGCAGGTGGGGAAGAAGCGGACGTTCTCCGGCCTCGGTTTGCGCGCGCGGCACGCGGGGAGGCAGTAGATGCCGGTCGAGGTGACGCCGAAGAAAAAGCGGCCGTTGCACGACGCGTCGCTCTCAAGGACGCGGGCAAACATCGTGGCGTGGCTCAATCTCATGCGGCCACCGTAGCACAACGCCGCCGCCGCGTCGTCCGGCAAATTCCGGCGCAATCCCTTGCCGCCGCGACGCCGCCTACTGCTGCAGCTTTTTCAGCGCCTGCGCGATCGACGTGGCGTCGTGCAGCGCGTTCGCGGGAATCGGATAGTCGGCCGTGAAGACGCGCAGCTGCGCGGACTTTTCCACGGTGACGCGCGACTCGTCGATCCTGCCGCCAGCGGCCTGCACGGCGGCGAGGTTCAGGCGGAGTTTGTCAGCGAAGAAGCGGTAGACCGCGGCGCGCTTCGACGGGCCGTAGTCGTGGCGCTCTTCGGGCAGGTGGACGTTGGCGACCTGATCGCGCACGCCGTGGTAGCCGTAGATTTTCTGGAGAAAGGGGAACTCGATCGTCGGGTTGTGCTTGGTCCAGTCGTCGCCATTGGAGACGAGGAGCAAGGGGCGCGGCGCGGCGAGCGCGGCGATCATGGCGTTGTTGGCGAAGTGATCGGCGCTGCGGTGGATGGGCAGGCCGCTCTCGCAGGCGCAGCCGCCGAAGAAATACGACGACACCATCACGACCGGCGCGCTCACGGTCACCCGCGGATCGAGCGCCGTGAGCAGGAACGTCTGCGTGCCGCCGCCGGATTCGCCGCTCACACCCACGCGCGTCGGGTCCGTGCCCTCAAGGCCGAGGAGAAAATCCAGGGCGCGCATCGCGTTCCACGTCTGCACGCTCACCGCGAGCGGGTTCTTGTGCGCGTCCTGCCCGAGGATCGCCATCGATTCGCCCGCGGCAAACATGTCGATTGAGAAAACCACGGCGCCCATGCGCGCGAGGCTGGCGCAGCGGTTCTGCATGGTCGGCGAGAAGCGCGCGTGGTTGTCGTAGTCCTCGGGCTTGTTGATGCGGCCGTAGTGGCCGTGTGTCGAGAGCACGACGGCGTGAGGCGGCGGGGTGTTGAGCGGGCGGTAGAGGTTTCCCGTGACAAAGTAACCCGGCACGGATTCGAAGGCGACGTTCTCGACGGAGTAGCCGTCGTGGGCGCGGCGCTGGCGGATGACGGCGTTGAGCGGAGTGCGCTTGGGCCACGGGGCGAGGTTGGCGCCTTGCTGAATCCGCGTGCGCAGGTGCGCGGCGTAGGTTTCCCAAGACGCACGATCGGGGAATTGTCCCAGCGCTGCGTCGAGCGTGGCCTGGCCGACCTCGGGCTTCAGGTAGTTGCCTGGCGTGAGCGCAGGGCCGTTGGCGGGCTTCGGCGGGATGGCGGCAGGGAGCCACGGCACGTCGGCGCGGGCGGCGGGGAACAGCGCGGCGAAAGCAAGCAGGCGGAGGCGGGCATGAATCGTCATCATGGTAGGGTGGGGCCGTAAGGATGAAATCACGGTTGCGCCCCGCAATGCACGATCTGATTTTGGGGCATGGCCACGACCTACGACACCCTGCGCGCCGACATCATCACCGCGATGAAAGCCCGTGATTCCGCCACGACCACCGCGCTCCGCACCGCCGACGCTGCGATCAAGCGCGCCGCGATGGACGCCAACAAGGACGTGGACGAGGCGCTCGCGATCGCGACGATCCGCAAGGCCGTGAAGAACCTCGCCGATGCCAAGGCCGAGTTCGAGAAAGGCGGCCGCGCTGATCTCGTGGCGGCTAACGCCGCCGAGATCGCCATCCTCGAAAGATACCTGCCCAAGGCGCTCGATCCCGCGAAGCTTGATGCCCTGGTCACCGCCGCCATCGCGGAGACCGGCGCGGCCTCGAAGAAGGAAATGGGCAAAGTCATCGCCGCGCTGAAGAAGCACCCGGACGTGGCGCTCATCGACTTCGGCGCCGTGAGCAAGCTCGTGCAAGCGCGGCTGCCGTGACCGGTGCGGTGAGAAAACTGCAAATCTCGGTCGCGGCGCGGCGGGCTGTCGCCAGTTTTTTGCCTATTGATACCTCCTTGCGATGCCCTTACTCGAATCCCGGACCCGAATCCCTTCGCCCACCACCGCCTCAATGAGCATCACCGCACAGCACCTCGTTCGTCTCCTGACTGGCGCCCTCCTGGCCTCGCTTCTTCCGGCCGCTGCGCTCGCGCAGATGACGGCGAAGATCGTCCGCATCACCGGCAATCCCCAGCAGGCCACGATTACCGCGCCCGGCGGCACGCGGTCCGCGGCGGCCGTGAACCTGCCGATCGCCGAGGGCTCAGTGATCGAGACGGGTGATCGCGTTGACGTTTACGTCGAGACGTTCCCCGGCGCGGTCGCGACCATCCGGCAAAATTCGCGCGTCAAGCTCGCCGGCCTCCGCCTGCTCAGCGTCGGGGCCGACGCCGGCAAGCGCAGCGCGGAGCTGGAGCTGGAACGCGGCAAGATTATCTCGACCCTCGATTCATCGAAACAGGCGATTACCAAGTTTGGCATTCGCACGCCTCGTGGGGTCGCGGCGGCGCGCGGCACCGTGTATGGCGTTTCGGCCGTGGCCAACGGCACTTCGGCTTTCGTCGTCGATGGCAACATCGTCATCGACCTTGGCGGCGGGCAGACCATCGCCATTCCCTACGGCCAGGCCGCGCTCAACAATGCCGGCTCCGCCGCGGCGCTCGCGACGCTGGTCGCAAGCTCGCCGGAGCTTGCCGCCGATCTCCTCGTAGCCGTGCAGACGTTGGCGGCGAACGTCGCGGGCAACACGTCCGCCGTGGGCGGCCCTGAAGTCGCCACCGCGATGCTGCAGGCGGTGACAACGGCGGTGGTCACGGCGCTGCCGGGTCAAGCCGGCTACGTTGTGCAGACGCTGGTGCAAGCCGCCGTCACGCCCGGATCGGCGACGAGTGGCAGCACCCAGACGATGCTCAACGCGGTCTCGGCGATCACCGCTGCCGCGGTGCAGGCGGTCAACCGCGCCGGGGGCACGCTCACCCAATCCTCGGCCGCCGCCCAGGGCGCGGCGCAGGCGGTCGCGCAGGTCGCTCCGGGCGGGTCCGGCGGCACGACGGTGCTCGGCTTGCTCAGCGTGATCGGCGATGTGGCGACGGCCTCTGCCATCCAAGGCACGGGCGGCCCCAACGCCGCCGGTATCGCCACGACGATTGCCGCCGCAGTGAACACGGGGGCGGCCACGGGCACGACCGGCGGAACGCCCCCCACCGTCACGATCACCCAGACGCCGAACCAAGCGAGCAACTCGATTCTCATCACGACCACGGCCACGGCGGGCGGTGCAAACGCGACTTCGACCACGACCCTTTCCAATGCGGGGGTCGGTCCCGTGACGACACAGATTTCCGGTCCGGGTGGCACCTCAACCAGCACGACGACTCCGCCGACCGGCGCCGCGGGCGGCAACAACGTCGTGACGCCACCCGCGCCGCAGCAAGGTCAGCCGACGATCACGCCGTTTACGCCCATCGATCCGGCGGCGAACGTGAGCCCGAATAATTTCTGAGCCGCCGCGCATACGCCTGAAGCCGAGGCCGCTTTTGTTGCGGGCGGCCCTGGCGCTGCGCCGCTCTTACTCCAGGAAATTTGCCTGCTTGGGCGCCTTGGCCGCGCGTTTCGCGGCCTCCTCCTCCGGCGTGGCGTTGAGGTGCCGCGGGGGTTTTGTCGCTTTGGCTGCGACGGACGCCTCGCGATCCGCCACGATGCGATCGCAGATTTGGTGGAGATGGAGCCGGAGCCACTGCGCGGTGCTTGAGCCGGCACGGTAGTCGGCCGGTCCGTAGCCGTGAATGCGGCCCGATTGGAGGAGGCGATCATTCTGGGCGAACTCCTCGGGCTTGTCGGGGTTGTAGACGGCGTAGGCGCGGCCGCCGCCGCCCTTCACGACGGAAAAGCTCGGCACGTCGCTCGGCCCGTCGGCGATGTAGATCATGTTTTGGAGCGGGATGCGGCGATCCTCGGCGGCCATCTTCGAGTTCACGTCGATCGCGGGGTTTTTGTTCGTGCCCTTGTTGATTTCGTAGATGGCGCGAGTCTTCGTGGTGTTGTCGATCACCATGCCAATCTGCGCGATTTCGGCGGTGGCCTCGATGGCGAGTTCCTTTTGCTTCAGGAAGCCCGGCTGGAGCGGGTTTTCGACGAATTCGCACGCCCACACGCCGTCCACATGGCCGGCGATCGCACTGCCGCGCACCATTGGGGCGATGCCTGTGCTCACAATGTAGTGCTCCACGGAGATCTCGTGCTTCACATACTCGGGGCGCTCGGCGGCGAATTTTTTCGCCAGCCCGAAAAACTCCGGCAGGCCGGGATAGAATTTTATCTCCGCGCCGCAGTCCCGCAGGATCTTGTTGTTCAGCCCGGCGAGCGGGCCGGCGAGCACGTAGGTGAGCAGGTGATTGAGATAGGCGATCTCGGGCGAGAGGTGGTAGCCGCGCTTCTTGTAGTGCTCGGCCAGTTTGTTGGTCTCCTCCCAGAACGTGGCTTCGTCGATGCCGTAGCGCCGGAATAGCGGCGACTGCATGTAATCCGGGATTAACGTCTTGTCGAAGTCCCAGATGCACGCGATGGTGTTTTGAGTGAACAGTGTCGTGGCCATTGCAGATCAGCACCGCTAGGCTAGCCGCCTCGCGTGATGCCGGCCGTCATCCGTAGCGCAACGGGCGGCCCGAGCAATTCGCAAATCACCCGCCGCCGTTTCCGACCTCCCATTCATGGACGCACTCCCCGATCTCGCTCCGTTTCAGCGCCGCCTCGATGAACTCGCGGCGCAGATGGCGGAGCCGTCCTTCTATGCCAACGCCCGCCGGGCCGCCGAGGTGACGCGCGAGCACCAGAAGATCACGCAGCTCGTGGCCGATTATCACGCGCATGCCCGCGCCGAACAGGAGATCACGGAGGCGCAGGCGATGATGAAGGACCCGGCCGCCGACGCGGAGATGCGCGAGCTCGCCGCCGCGGAACTCCCCGATTTGGAAAGGCGCCGCGCTGATCTGCGGGAGCGCGTCCTCCTCGCGATGATCCCGCCGGAGCCGACGGACTCGCGCAACACCGTGATGGAGATCCGTGCCGGCACGGGGGGCGACGAGGCGAGCCTCTTCGCCGCGGAGCTATACCGCCTCTACACGCGCTACGCGACCGGGCGGGGATGGAAAATTCAGGACATGAGCAGCAGCCCATCCGAGCGCGGCGGGCTGAAGGAAGTCATTTTCCTGATTACGGGCACGGATGTCTACAAGCAGCTGAAATTCGAGAGCGGTGTGCACCGTGTGCAGCGCGTGCCGGTGACCGAGGCCAACGGCCGCATCCACACCTCCACCGTCACCGTCGCGGTTTTGCCGGAGGCGGAGGAGGTCGACATCGACATCAATCCCCAGGACCTCGAGATCACCGTGCAACGCGCGAGCGGCCCGGGCGGCCAGGGCGTCAACACCACCGATTCCGCGGTCCGTATCATCCACAAGCCCACCGGCATGATCGTGTTTTGCGCCGATGGACGCTCGCAGCAGAAGAACAAGGCCAGCGCGATGGCGGTGCTGCGGTCGCGCCTGCTCAAGCTCAAGGAGGACGAAGAGCGCGCGAAGTATGCGGCGGCCCGCAAGAGCCAGATCGGCTCCGGTGATCGCAGCGAGCGCATCCGCACCTACAATTTCCCGCAAAACCGCCTCACCGACCACCGCATCGGCCTCACGCTTTATTCCTTGCCGCAGGTGATGGAGGGTGCGGTGGAACCTGTGGTCGCCGCTCTGCAAAAGGCGGACTACGAGGAAAAGCTCGCCGCGCTCACCGGCCACGTCTTCACGCCGCGCGCCGCGTCGGCGACGGACGACGACTGAGATGCTCACCGTCCTCGAGATCATCAAGCGGACGACGGAGTTCCTCACGGGCAAGGGCGTTGATTCCCCGCGCCTCAACGCCGAGCTGCTCATCGGCCACGCGCTCGCGCGCACGCGGATGCAGCTCTACATGGAATTCGAGCGGCCATTGGCCGAGGCGGAGCTGGGAAAAATCCGTCCGCTCGTCCGCCGGCGCGGCCAGCGCGAGCCGCTGCAATACATCGTGGGCGAGGTGGAGTTCCACGGGCTGAAGCTGAAGGTGGATAAACGCGCGCTCATACCACGGCCCGAGACTGAGCTCCTCGTGGCGCACGTGATCGCTTTTTGCGCGGCTAGTTCGCCCTCGCGCATCCTCGATTTGGGCACGGGCTCCGGCGCGATCGCGATCGCGCTGGCGGCCATGCTCCCAGCGGCGGTCGTGACAGCGGTTGATGTCAGTGCCGAGGCGCTCACGCTCGCGCGGGAAAACGCCTCAGCCAACGGGGTGGGGGAGCGGGTGGGTTTCCTGGAATCCGATTGGTTCACCGCGGTCCTCGCTGAGAAATTTGACCTCATTGTGGCCAACCCGCCGTATCTCTCCGCTGAGGAGACAGCCACCACAGCGCCGGAAGTCCGCGGCCACGAGCCGGCCGTCGCCCTCACCTCTCCTGGTGGCGGGCTGGACCACCTCGCGCGCATCATCGCTGAATCACCGCGAGTTCTTGCCCCGGGCGGTCTGCTCGCGCTCGAGACCGGCATCGCGCAACACGCGCGGCTGGGCGAGCTCGCGGCCGCAGCGGGCTACACCCGCACGGAGTCGCGCCAGGACCTGACAGGCCGTGATCGATTCGTATTTGCGTGGCGGTAGGCGGCGTCCGTAGGCCGCCCGCAGGCACGGCACTCGGCAGATATCGCCGACACTGGCTGCCCGGGCTGGGATCGAACCAGCGACCAAGTGATTAACAGTCACCTGCTCTGCCACTGAGCTACCGGGCAACGTGGCTTTTGACCGGCTTGCGCCGGGCAAAGAGGGAGCGAAAAACAGATCGCGCGTCCGCCTTGTCAATGCTCGTTTTGTTTTTTGCATCAAAGCGGCGCGCGGCATGCGCTGCCGGGCGCGTCCGCGGAAATATTTCCGACCGCCAAAGATTTGTTTGCCTTCGGGGATCGCGGTCCTATCACCTGACCCTCTTTCCATTACGCCTGCCTCCACTTCTGGGGTGACAGGGGGAACGAATTCCATGAGCCAACAGTTCAAACTCACCGTCGCTGACCGCGCCCAGACGGGCCGCAGCGCATCACGCCGCCTTCGCCGCTCCAATCGCGTGCCTGCGATTCTCTACGGCAAGCATACGGAGCCTACCTCCCTCTCGGTGGATGCTCCGGAGTTCACGCGCCTGCTCAAGCAGATCTCCGGCCGCACGGTGCTGATCGAGCTCACCGGCGAGGGCAAGGTGAACAAGGCGCTGACCTTCTTCCAGGAGGTCCAGCGCGATCCGATTACGGACAAGTATGTCCACATCGACCTCCAGGAGGTAAAGCCGGACGAAAAGTTCGAAATCAACGTCCCGGTGCGCGTCGTGGGCGAGTCGTTCGGCGTGAAGAACCAGAGCGGCGTGCTTGAGATGGCCTCGCCGACTCTCCGTATCCGCGTGCTTCCGAAGGATCTGCCCGAGGCAATCGTAGTCGACGTGACCGAGCTCAAGGTCGGCGAAACTTTCAAGGTCGAGTCGCTCAAATCCGTCGCAGGCGTGCAGTTCCTAGATCCCAAGGGCCAGCCGGTCGTCTCGTGCGTCGAACCGGTCGCCGAAATCGTGCAGGAAGTCGCCACCCCGACGGCCTCGGCCGCCACTGGTGCTCCTGCCGCTGGCGCCGCGCCCGCCGAGGGTGCCGCTGGCGCTGCCCCCGCCGCCGCAGGCGATGCCAAGGCGGCCGCGCCGGCTGCTGCCGCGAAGGGTGCCGCTCCGGCCGCCGGGGCGAAGCCTGCCGCCGGAGCCGCCGCCAAGCCGGCCGCGCCCGCCAAGAAGTAAGTTCCGTTTCCGCACCGCGCCACCTTTCAGCGGCGGCGCCGGGCGATTGTTCTTTGAGTCATGTTCCTCTCGCTCGTGGCCGGCCTCGGTAACCCGGGGCGCGACTATGAGGCCACCCGCCACAACCTCGGCTGGGTGGTGCTCGACGCCTTTGCCAAGAAACACGGCCTCGCGTGGAAACCCGCGCCGCAGTTCGAGGCGGAGGTGGCGCGCTGGGACCTCGGTGCAGGCCGCACGCGCTGGCTGCTAAAGCCGCTGACGTTTATGAACGACAGTGGCCGCGCCGTCGCAGCCTTGGCCCGATTTCACAAGATCGCGCCCGAGGCCATCGCGGTCGTCTACGATGACCTCACGATGGAGCTGGGCCGCATCAAGGTCACTGTGACCGGCAGCGCCGGCGGCCACAATGGTGTCGCCAGCCTGCTCACGCATGTCGGCGATGGCTTTGCCCGCTACCGCCTCGGTATTGGCCCCAAGCAGCCCCCGCAGATGGAACTCTCGGACTTCGTCCTCGGAAAATTCACCTCCGAACAACAACTCACCGTCACCCGCCAGCTCGACACTTACGTGCAGGGCCTCGAATTGCTGCTCTCCCGTGGCTCCGAGGCCGCCATGAATCAACTCAACCGCAAGGAATCCAAATGAATCCCACCCAACGCAAATACCGCGCTACCTTCATCCTCGACAACCGCGGGAAGGAAGAATCCATCGATCAAATCGTCGATGGCGTGAAGCAGGTCATCTCCGAAGTGAAGGGCGAGGTCACGGGCGTCGAGAATCTCGGCCGCCGTGATTTCGTGCGCGTGACCGACAAAAAGCTTACAGGCGCGACCTACGTGCACATCGACTTCTCCGGCCCGGCATCCGCCCCTGCCGGGCTGCACGACAAGCTGCGCCTCAACCACAGCGTATACCGCACGTTCGTCCGCTCGGCTTGACCTGAATATCTGACTCAGGAACAAGGGTCCTGTTCGCCGCGTGCTGAATGCGGTTCGCTCCCTGGTTTTTGGACTTCATATTTCGGTCCCTGAGTCACTGGTCCCGCAGTCCCCTAAATCCATGCCCTCGCTCAATAAAGTCCTCCTCATGGGCAACCTCACGCGCGACCCAGAGCTGCGTGTGACGCCCAAGGGCACACCAATCTGCCAGTTTTCCCTGGCGATCAACCGGCAGTTCAAGATGGAGTCCGGCGAGAGCCGAGAGGAAGTGATCTATGTTGACGTCGAGGCCTGGGGTAAACAAGGCGAGACCATCGCCAAGTATGTCACCAAAGGACGCCCGCTTTACGTCGAGGGCCGCCTGCGCCTCGACCAGTGGGAAGACAAGAACACCAAGGAAAAGCGCAGCCGCATGAAGGTTGTGCTCGAGAATTTCCAGTTCCTCGGCGACAGCCGCGGCGGTGGTGGAGCGGGCGGCGGCGCGCCCTCCTCCGAATTTGACCAGACTGGTGGCAGCTCGCCCGAGCGCCATGCCCCGCCGCCTCGCGCGAGCAGCGGTGGCCCGGCTAGGCCGGCCGCTGGTGACAGCGTCGAGGAAGACGTTCCGTTCTAAGACGCCCACCGACACCGAACTTATTGTAGCGGCCCGCGCATCCCGCGCGGCGCCGTCGGTCCCGCCACCGCGGGATCGCGACACCCGCAACCTCCACCCTTTTAACCCATCCGAACATGGCCCATACCCAAGTGCTCCTCGTCAAACCCGTCGAAGGTCTCGGCGGCGAAGGCGATCAAGTCCGAGTCCGCGCCGGCTTTGCCCGCAATTATCTGCTCCCGCGCAAGATCGCGGTGAAGCTGGATGCGGCGAATCAGCGCCACATCGACGCGCTCAAGAAGCGCCGCGCCGATCGCGAGCAGGCCGAGCTGAACGGCGCCCAGGAAGTCGCGCGCAAGCTCGAGAAGGCGAGCCTCGCTTTCGCCGTGAAGACGGGTGAGGGCGGCAAGATGTTCGGCGCGATCACCGCGGCCGACGTCCACGCGAAGCTCGCGGCCGACGGCCACCTGATCGACAAGAAGAAGATTCATCTCTTCACGCCGGTGAAGACCCTCGGCAAGCACACCGTGAAGATCAAGCTCCACGCCGATGTCTCGGTGGAGCTGCCCTTCGACGTGGTCTCCGAAAACCCGATCGAGCCGGTCGCGGTCGAGCCCGCGCCCGCCGCGGAACGGACCGAGAAAAAGTCCGCGCGCACGAAGAAGGAGACGAAGGAGTAAGCGCCTTCGCCCACGTATGGAGGCCGCGTCCGCCTGGCGGGTGCGGCCTTCGTCGTTCTGCGAATCGAATGTGGACAAGACGCAGTTGCCGGGCACCGGCCGCGTCATCTCACTGAAGTTTTCATCGTGCAGGAAGCAGCCGTCACCTCTCCCCGCTCGTTTGCCGCGGTCGCCGCTGGCTCGGCGGCGGGGCGCACGCTCCCGCACAGCCTGGAGGCGGAGGAGCACCTGCTCTCCTGCTGCCTCCTCGACGGGGCCGAGGTGGTCTCGCGCTGTCTCGAGGCCCGTCTCACGCCCGATTCGTTCTACGAGATCAAGCACGGCATCGTCTATCAGTGCCTGCTCGATCTCTACAACCGGCAGGTGACGATCGACGTCTCCGTGGTGGCCGAGGAGCTGAAGACCTCGCGCCAGCTCGATCAGATCGGCGGTTATGCGTTCCTGGCGCAGGTCAGCAGCCGCATCCCGACGACCGCGCAGGCGAGCTACTTCATCGAGAAAGTGCGGGAGCAGGCGCTGCTGCGCGCGATCATCCGCTCGGCGACGGGCGCGGTCGAGGATTGCTACGGGTTCTCCGGCGGCATCGACGAGTTTGTCGATCAGATCGAAGCGAAGATTTTCGGCGTCACGCAGAACCGTGTGAGCGAGAGTGCCAAGCAGATGGAGGGCGCGACCAAGGAGGCGATGAGCGTCATCACCAAGATGATGATGAAGAAGGGGGAACTCACGGGGATCTCCTCCGGCTTCAAGGATCTCGATGCGCTCATGTGGGGCTTCCAGAAGACGGAGATGATCGTGCTGGCGGCGCGTCCCTCGATGGGCAAGACGTCGCTGGCGCTGAATTTCGCCGAGACGGCCGCGCTGCCCAAGAAGGGTCCGCCCGCGGCGGTCCTGATTTTCTCGCTGGAAATGGGCGCCTCGCAGCTCGCCCTGCGCATGCTCTGCTCGCGCGCGCGGGTGAACATGAAGCTGCTGCGGGACGGCCTGCTCTCCAAGAACGGGGAGGAACAGAACCGCCTGCTCGCCGCGGCGGACGAGTTTGCCAAGGCTCCCATCTTCATCGACGACTCCAGCGCCATCTCGATCATGCAGCTGCGGGCCAAGGCGCGGCGCATCCATGCGCGCCATGAGCTCGGCTTCATCATGGTCGACTACCTCCAGCTGCTCAGCCCCACCGACCCACGCGTGCCGCGCGAGCAGCAGGTGGCGGAGGCCTCGCGCGGATTGAAGGCGTTGGCGAAGGAACTCAACGTGCCCGTCCTTGTATTATCCCAGCTCAATCGATCTTCAGAAAAGGACAACCGCACCCCGAAAATCTCCGACTTGCGCGAATCAGGTTCCATTGAGCAGGACGCCGACGTCGTGCTGATGCTGGCCCGCCCGCGCGATGCCGACGAAAAATTCCAAGTCGCCGCCGACTCCGCCGAGTTAATCGTTGCCAAGCAACGAAACGGACCGGTAGGAGAATTGAAGCTTACGTTCCTACGAGACATCACCCGCTTTGAAAACTTTCATCAGTAGCCCTGTGCGCAGGGCGGTTGCCTTGTGTCTCGCGGTCCTCGGGTTGCTCACGGTGGAAAACACTGCGCGTGCGGCCCAGGCCGCGGCCGCTTCCGCCTCGGCGCAGCCGCCGGCTCCCGCCTACAAGGTCGGCACCGTGACCATCAAGTTCGTCGGCACGGCGAATGTGAACGAGCAAGTCGTCCGCGCCAACATGCAGATTCGCGACGGTGGTGATTTCGACGAGGTCGTCCTCGACCGCGACATCCGCTCGCTTTACCGCACCGGCCTCTTCGAGTTCATCGAGGTGAAACATGAGCCGGTCAACCCGACGACCTTCAACCTCGTCGTCGAGGTCACCCCCAAGTTCCGCGTCCTCGCCGTGCGTTTCGAGGGTAACGTGAAGATGAAGTCCAATCGCCTCGAGAAAGAGGTGAAGGTGAAGCCCAACCAGGCCCTCGACGAGCGCCAGGTGAAGGAGGACTCGGAAAAGCTCCGCGAGTTTTACCAGAAGGCCGGCTACAACCAGGTTTCGATCAGCTACACGGTCGAGCGCGACCGCGTGGGCGGCTTTGGCACTGTGATCTTCAAGGTCCGCGAGGGCGCCAAGGTTAAGATCGCTGAAATCAAGTTCGTGGGCAACAAGGCCGTCACGGCCCGCACGCTCCGGGGCGTCATGGAGACAAAGAAATGGTGGATGTTTTCGTGGCTCACCGGTTCCGGCCGCTACAAGGACGACCAGTTCGAGGACGATCTCGACAAGCTCCGCGACGCCTACCGCGAACGCGGCTTCCTCGACGTCGACATCGCGCAGGATAAGGTGATGTTCACCTACCCGAGCCCCGAGAAGCTCGTGCTCGTCGTCAATATCGAGGAAGGCCGCCAGTATCGCATCGGCGAAGTCAATTTCACCGGCAACAAGCTTTTCACGTCCGCGCTCCTCCGGCGCGTGGTGCGCCAGAAGACCGGCGCCGTCTTCGTCCCCTCCAAGGTCGATGCCGACCGCCAGCGTCTGGACGATTTCTACGGCAAGGACGGCTACCTCGACACGCGGGTGCAGCTCAACCGCAAGCCCAACGTCGCCACCGGCGCCATCGACCTCGACTATCGGATCCTCGAGAGCGAGAAATTCAACGTCGAGTCCATCGTCATCGAGGGCAACACAAAGACCAAGAGCACCGTCATCCTTCGCGAGCTGGTCCTCGGCCCCGGCGACACGTTTAGCACCGTGCTGATGAAAATCAGCCAGCTCCGCCTGGAGAACACCCGTTTCTTCGAGACCTCCGACGTCTCCCCGCAGGAGACGAATATCCCCGGGCGGCGCAACATGCGCATCGCCGTCCGTGAGGGCCGCACGGGCAACCTCACCTTCGGCGCCGGCTTCAGCTCCCTTGAGCGCGCCACGCTCTTTGCCGAGGTCTCGCAGTCCAATTTCGACCTCTTTAACCGCCGCTCTTTCTTCCAAGGGGACGGCCAGAAGTTCCGCCTCCGCATGCAGCTCGGCTCGCTGTCCAGCGAGGTCGTCCTCTCCTTCGAGGAGCCGTGGCTTTTCCAGAAGCAGCTGGGCCTTGGTTTCAGCGTCTTCCGCACCAGCTCGGAATACAACAGCTCGTTCTACTCCCAAATCCAGACGGGCTTCGAGGTCTACCTGCGCAAGCACCTTTGGGAGCTGTGGAACGGCCGTCTCTCCTACACCTACGAGATCTTCGACATCCAGGATATCTCGCCCAGCGCGTCCTCGATTATCCAAGCTTTGGCCGGCAGCAACGCCTCCTCGAGCATCGGCTTCCAGCTCGAGCGCGATACGCGCGACAAGATCATCAGCACCACTTCGGGCAATCGCGTCGAGATCAACGCCCGTTTCTCCGGCGGCCCGCTCGGCGGCAGCAAAATCAACCACAACTACAGCCTGGAGTTTCGCGGCGCCCAGTTCTTCCCCGTCTTCGAGGCGCAGAACCAAGTGCTCGGCTTCCTGGGCCGTGCCGGTGTCGTGCAGAATTTCGGCAAAGCCAACGATGTGCCCTACTACAACAAGTGGTATCTTGGCGGCCCGCAAACCTTGCGTGGATTCGAGTTCCGCGAGGTCAGCCCGCGCGATACCTTCAACGAGCCCATCGGCGGCAAATCCTACGGCTTTTTCAGCGCTGAATACTCGCTCGATATCGTGAGCCCCATCCGCTTTGCCATTTTCTACGATGCGGGCTTCGTCAACCGGGGCGCCTATGATTTCAACCCCGGCAACTTCCACGACAACTTCGGCTTCGGCCTCCGCCTCTTTGTCGCCGGCGCGCCGCTCAGCCTGGACTTTGGCATTCCGATCAAGGGTGACCCCCTCGCCAAGAAGGGCAACCAGTTCAATTTTTCCTTTGGCACCCGGTTCTGATTCTGTTCCGGTCCACCCTTTCATTTTCCCACACCACTCATGAAAAACTCCACCAAGTCTCTCTTTGCGCTCGCGGCGGCGGCGGCCCTCGCCCTCGGCGCCAGTGCCCAGCCTGCCCCCAAGGTGCTCGTCGTCGATGTGGCCAAGCTCTATCAGACCCACTGGAAGACTGCCGACATGCAGGCGAAGCTCCAGATCGACGAGCAAAAGGCCCAGGAGGAGATCGAAAAGATGAACAAGGAGGGCAATGCCATCGTCGAGGAGTTCAAATCCCTCAACGAAGCCGTGAACAACCCGGCGCTTTCCGCCGACGGCAAGAAGAAGGCCACGGAGGATGCCCAGAAGAAATACGAGGCGATCCAGAAAAAGCAGCAGGAAGTGCAGCAGTTTGTCCAAAACACCCGCAATAGCTTGGGCCAGCGCGAGGCCAGCTTCCGCGGCATGCTGCTTGAGGACATCGCGAAGGTGTCATCCGAAATGGCCAAGAAGAAGGGCGCCAACCTGCTGATCGATAAATCCGGCCCGAGCGGCCACGGCATCCCCAGCCTCCTTTACTTCGACTCCGCCTTCGAAATCACCGAGGAAGTCGGCAAGGAGCTGAACAAGGACAAGCCGGCGGGCGCGCTCACGCCCACCGCCACTCCCGCCGCCTCCGGTTCGGCTGCCCCTGCGGCCACCCCCGCGGTCACCGTCCCCGGCCTCGCGCCCAAGAAGTAAACCGGCGCTCACGCGTCCGCTTTTCCGCCCCGCTCACTGCGAGCGGGGTTTTTTTGCCCCGCTCGCGGGCATTTGCTGCATTGCTCCGCGCCGCCAAATCGTCCCACGCTCGCGCCCATGCAGGTTTCGTTCAGCGCTGCGGAGATCGCCGCCATCGTCCAGCCCACGGCTTCGCGTGGCGCCACCACCCGGGTCATCCGCGGCCTCGCGGCGCTCGCCGACGCCGCCCCCGGCGACCTCTCGTTTCTTGGCAACGCGAAATACAAGCCCGAGGTCGCCCGCACGCGCGCTTCCATCGTCCTGCTCCCGGCTGACTACGCCGGCGAACCGCCCGCCGATCAGCTCTACCTGCTCGTCGCCAACCCATCCGTGGCGCTTGCCCGCATCTGCGCGCGCCTTGAGCAGGCCCTCTGGCCGCGCCCCGTGCCCGGCGTGCACCCAAGTGCGGTTGTTGCACCAGGCGCGCAGATCGCGGCCTCCGCCACCGTCGGCCCGCTCTGCGTCATCGAGGCGGGCGCCGTTATCGGCGAACGCGCGCAGCTGCAGGCGCAGGTCTTCGTCGGCCGCGGCGCCATTATCGGTGAGGGGTCATGGCTCATGCCGGGCGTGATCGTCGAGGCCGAATGCGTCCTCGGCCGCCGCGTGCGCCTCCAACCTGGCGTCGTGGTTGGGGCCGACGGCTTTGGCTACGAGTTCGTGCAGGGCCGCCATGAAAAGGTCCCGCAGGTCGGGCATGTCGAGATCGGCGACGACGTTGAGATCGGCGCCAACACCACGCTGGACCGCGCGCGCTTCAGCCGCACCGCGGTCGGAGAGGGGACCAAAATCGACAACCTCGTGCAAATTGCGCACAATGTCCGCGTCGGCCGCCACTGCCTCATCTGCGCGCAAGTCGGCATCTCCGGCAGCACGGTGCTGGAGGACTACGTCGTCCTCGGCGGCCAGGCCGGCATCGGCGGCCATATCACGATCGGCAAGGGCGCCAAGGCCGGCGGCCGCGCTGGCATCACCACGGATGTGTCGGCGGGCGCCTTCGTCAACGGCAACCCCGCCATCCCCTACATGCTCGAACGCCGGATCGCCGTCCTCACCCAGCGGCTGCCCGATCTCTTCAAGCGCGTCGACGCCATCGCCGATCAGCTCGGCCTCGCAAAAAAGTCTTCCTCCTAGGCCGGCGCGCCCCAACATCCGCCGCCATGGGCGAATCGCGGCTGAAGATTTTCACGGGCAACTCCAACCGGCCTCTTGCCGAGGCCATCTGCCGCTCCATCGGCGAACCGCTCGGCGAGGCCACCGTCACCAGTTTTCCCGACGGCGAGTCGTGCATCAAAATCAATGAGAACGTCCGGGGCCACGACGTCTTCATCATCCAGTCGACCTGCCCGCCGACGAACCACAACCTCGTCGAGCTCCTCATCATGATCGACGCCGCGCGGCGCGCCTCCGCGCAGCGCATCACCGCCGTGCTGCCGTTTTACGGCTACGCGCGCCAGGATCGCAAGGACCAGCCCCGCGTGCCGATCACCGCGAAGCTCGTCGCCAACCTCCTCGTATCGGCCGGGGCGAACCGCATCCTCACCATGGATCTGCACTCGCAGCAGATCCAGGGATTCTTCGACATCCCGGTGGATCATCTCTTCGCCTCGCCGGTTTTCTTCGAGCACCTCGCCAAGAGCCGGCCGGAGAACTTCGTCGTCTGTTCACCCGATGTCGGCGGCATGAAGATGGCCGCCGCCTACGCCGATGCGCTCGGCGCCGGCCTCGCCCTCGTCGCCAAAAAGCGCAAGAGCGCCACCAACGTCGAGGCCATCAATGTCGTCGGCGATGTCGAGGGCTGCGACGTCCTGCTCGTCGACGACATCACGGAGACCGCCGGCACCATCACCGCGGCCGCGAAAATCATCCGCAGCCACGGGGCGCGCAGCGTCCGCGCCGCGGTCAGCCACTGCATCCTCAACGAGGTCGCCGTCGAGCGGCTCAAGTCCGGCGTGATCGACGAGCTCATCACCACCGACTCCACGCCGATCAACACGCACGGTCTTCCGATCAAGGTCCTCAGCATAGCGCCGCTCCTCGGGCAGGCGATCCAGCGCATCAACAGCAACGAGAGCGTGACCGGCTTGTTTCGCGTGAAGGGCTTCTGATGCGCCGTGCCGCGTTGTTTTTTTTGTCCGCCGCCGTCGCGTTTGCCGCCGCGGGCGAGAGGAGAAAAGCCGCGCCCGTTGCGGACAAGCCGCAGGTTACGGTCGACGCCGCGCCGCTTGCCCCGGCCGCGCGGGGCGGCCTCGTCCTCAGCTACGCGGATGTCGTCGAGCCCGCGCAGAAGGCCGTCGTCTCCGTCTACTCCACCAAAATCATCAAGGAGCGCATCGCGCTGCATCCGCTTTTCCGCCAGTTCTTCGGGGATATTCCGGAGCAGGAACGCCGCAGTGAACAGCAGGGCATGGGCTCGGGTGTCATCGTCACGGCCGACGGCTACATCCTCACCAACAACCACGTCATCGAGGGTGCCGACAAGGTGAAAGTGACGCTCACCGATGACCGTGACTTCATCGCCACCGTCGTCGGCACCGATCCTAAGACCGATGTCGCGGTGCTGAAGATCGACGGGCAGGCTTTGCCCACCGTCACGCTGGCCGACAGCGACAAGCTCCGTGTGGGCGACATCGTGTTCGCCGTCGGCAATCCCCTCGGCGTCGGGCAGACCGTGACCATGGGCATCGTCTCGGCCAAGGGCCGCAGCAAGCTCGGCCTCCTTGAGAATGTTTCCGGCTACGAAGACTTCATCCAGACCGACGCCGCGATCAACATGGGCAACTCCGGCGGCGCGCTCGTCGACGCGCGGGGCCGGCTGGTCGGAATAAACAGCGCCATCATCTCGCCGTCGCGTGGCAACATCGGCATCGGCCTCGCCATCCCGGTCAACCTCGCGCGCTTCGTCATGGACAGCCTCGCCGCCACCGGCACCGTCGCGCGCGGCCACCTTGGGGTCACCAGCGAGACTCTCACTCCCGACGTGGGCGAGCAGCTCGGCCTCGCCCGCACAATGCGTGGCGTCGTGATTACGGACATCGATCCGGAAAGCGCCGCGGAACGCGCGGGCCTGAGGCGCACGGATGTGATTGTCGCAATCAACGGCCACGCCGTGTCGACCTGGGAGGAGCTGCGGCTGCTGACCTCGCAGATCGCGCCCGACGCGACGGCGGCGCTGAAGGTCATGCGGGATGGGCAGCCGCTCGTGGTCGAGGTGACGCTTGGCCGCGTGGAGGAGAAGCCGAACGAGCTGCTGCCCGGCGTCGACGTGACGCCGCTTTCGCCGGACCTCCGCCGCCGCCTCGGCATCCGCGACCCGCGCATCAATGGGCTCGTCGTCAGCAGCGTGGCCGACGATTCGCCCTATCGCGAAGGCCTCGCACCCAACACGGTGATCCTGCAAATCAACCGCGTGCCCGTGCCCGACGTGAAGACTGCGCGCGAGAAACTGATGCGCGGGGAGCGGAACCTTTTCATGATTCTCGACGGCCGCGGTCCGCGGCACATCGTCGTGGCGGTGCCGCGCTGATTAGCTTCCCGGTTTCTGCACCGGAATCCTCGCGAGGGCTTCCGGCACTGCGTCCGCCGCGTAGGTCGGGAAACTCAGCTCCAGCAGCGATACCGCCGGCACGTCGAACCGCGCGCCGCCCGCGCTCCGATCGACGAGCATCGCGATGCCCACGGGCGTGCCGCCGGCCTTGCGCACGATGTCGAGGCACTCGAGCACGCGACCACCGCGCGTCACGACATCCTCGACGATCAGCACGGGTTCGCCGGGCGCGAGCGTGAACCCGCGGCGCAGCACGAGGACGTTGTTCTCCTTCTCCGCGAAAATGTAGCGGGCCTGGGCGCGCCGCGCGACCTCCTGGCCGATCACGAGGCCGCCCATCGCGGGGGCGAGCACCGTCTCGTAGCGGAGGCCGAGTGCGCGGATTTTTTCCACGAGCAGCTCGGCAAGCCGCTCGACGGCGTCCATCCGCTGGCAGACCTGCGCGCACTGGAAATAGTGCCCGCTGTGCAGCCCGGAGCGGAGCACGAAGTGTCCCGTGAGCAGCGCCCGCGTGCGCGTGAAGATGTCGAGGATTTCCTGCTGGCGGTTTTCCATGCGGGCGACGCTGCGGGTCGCGCGACAAAAGCCAAAATCAATTTTGCTTCCGGCCGGGCGGCGCGCCACCCTGCCGGCGTTGTGAAACAATCCGCACCGCTGCCGCTCGAGGACGAGCTCGGCGACGTGCTCGAGAAGGCCCTGCGTCTCTCGGGCCTGTCGCCCGAGGCGCTCGCCGCGCGCACCGGCGTCCCCCTCGCGCGCATCAACGACGCGATCGACTACCGCCCCGACCTCACGTGCGCGGAATTGCAGAGGCTTGCGGTGCCCCTCGGTCTCAACGACGTGGGCCTGTGCGCGCTCGGCGGCGGCTCCTACCCGCAGCCCGAGATTGGCGCGCTGCCGTTCTGCGTCTGGCCGCTGCGGATGCCGCACGGCATCGGCGTGGCCAACGCCTACCTCGTGGGCGACTGCGGCTCGTCGCGCGCGATTCTTTTCGACACAGGCGCGGGCATCGACGCCCTCGCCGCGGCCTGGCCCGCCGCAGTGCGCGCGCTCGAGGCGGTGTTTCTCACGCATGTCGAGCCCGAGCACGCGGGCGGTCTGTGCGAGGTCGTCGCGCGCTTCGGGGCGCCCGCGGCCTTCATCCCGCCGGGCGCGACGGCCGCGTGCGGCGGCCCCCTCGGGGAAGGGGAGGTGCGGAGCTTCGGGCCGCTCGACGTGAAGGCGTTCTTCACGCCCGGCCACGCCGCGGCGCACAACTGCTACCTGATCACCCGTCGCGCCGCGCCCACGGCGCCCGGCCTGTTGATCTCCGGTGATCTCGTGTTCGCGGGGTCCGTGGGCGGCGCCTATTTTTGTCGCGACAAGCTGCGCGGGAATCTCCGCCGCATGCTCACCAGCCTGCCCCCCGCGACGGCGATCGCGCCGGGGCATGGGCCGATGACGACGGTGGAGAATGAACTCCGCTACAACCCCTTTGCCCCGTGAGCGAGCCCGCCGCGCGCATAGAGGTCCGGCTGCAGTCGCTCTCGCAGCTTTTCAACTCTCTCGATCCCTCGCCGTTTCACGAGCGCGATCTCGATCAGGATGCGGAGACCTTCATCGTCTCGTGGGCCCGGGAGCTGCCGCGACATGGGCCGCTCGAGCTGGTGGTGCACGTGCGCGAGGCGCCTGTGCCGGAGCGTGTGGCCAGCCTCGAGGAAGCGGTGCGGCACTACTTCCGGGATCACGCGGCGCTGAAAGAGCGCGAGTTTCGCCAGCTCATGCGCCGCGGCCGGATCAACCTGGTCATCGGCGGGTTGTTCCTCGCCGGCTGCTTTGCTCTCGGCACCGCAATCGGTCGAATGGGCTACGAGACGCTGGGCGACGGCATCAAGGAGAGCCTGATCATCGGCGGGTGGGTTGCGATGTGGAAGCCGCTCGAGTTTGTGCTCTACGACTGGTGGGCGGCGCGCGAGGAACTGCGCTTGCTCGGCCGCCTCGCCGTGGTGCAGGTGACGCTCGACGCGCCCTAACGCCGGCCGATCGCGAGCAGTTTCTCGGTGGTGCGCACAAAGAGCGTGCCGTCGGCCACGGCCGGCGTCGCCAGGCAGAGCCCGTCCATGCGATTGCGCGCGGCGACGGAAAAGGTGCCCTCGGCGGGGACGACAAATGCCTCGCCGTCCTCGTTGAGGAAATAGAGATGGCCTGCCGCGGCGACGCCCGACGCGGTGAACGCGGAGCCCGCGCGGAGCAGCCGCTCGCTGTAGCGGATTTCCCCGGTCGCACGATCGACGCAGGTGAGGATGCCCTGCCAGTCGCAGCTCCAGAGCAAAGGACCGATGACGATCGGCGTCTGCATGTAGCTGCCGAGCTTGGGGTGGCACCAGGCGATGGCGGCGCTGGAGTCCGCGATGTCGGGCGGCGTGATGTCGCCCTGCGCCGCCGCCAGACGCACCGCGCGGATCGGGCGGTGGCTGCCGTGGGCGCTGGTGAAGAACGCCCAGTCGCCGACCACAAGCGGAGCGGGCACGGGGATGTCGCCGCCGCCGGAGAGCGTCCACAGTTGCCGGCCCGTGGCAAAGTCGTAGCCGCCGATTTGCTTCCAACCGTTGAGGACGATTTGGGTGCGGCCGTTGGCCTCGGCGATCGCGGGCGTGCACCAGTTGGCGACCTCCTGCCGCGCGGTGCGCCAAAGCTCGCGCCCATCGCGGGCGTCGAACACGACGAGGAACTGCTCGCTCAGCACATCGCATTGCACGACGACCTTGCCGTCGTGGAGCAGCGGCGAGCTGGCGAAGCTCCATTGCAGCTTGGGTTCGTTCCACGGCCCCGCGTCCATTTTGCCGAGGTCCTTTTTCCAACGGAGAGTGCCGTCCATCTCGAAGCAAAAGAGCCCCTCCGAGCCGAAGATGGCGACCAGGGAGCGGCCGTCGGTCGCGGGCGTGGAGTTGGCGTGCGAGGCCTTGAGGTGGCGTTCCTGCCGGGGCACGGCTTCGTGGCCGGGCTTGTTCCAAAGGATGCGCCCGCTGTCGCGATCGAGGCAAAGCAGCCGCCACTGGTGCGGCTCATTTTCCGCGTAGGATTCGCCGGCGCCGTAGACGCCGGTCTTGAGCTTGGGCCTGGGCCCGGGCCGATCCGCGGTGGTGAGAAAGAGGTGCGGGCCCCAGATGATCGGGCTGGAATGACCCAGGCCGGGGATGGCGGTGCTCCAGCGAATATTCTCCCCCGACGCGACGTTCCATGCGAGCGGCGCCGCGGTGGCCGAGCGGCCTTGGCCCCCATTGCCGCGAAATTGCGGCCAGTTTTCCGCAACCGCGCGGGGCGATGCGGCGAAAGCGACGCCGGCGAGCAGGCACGTGGCGAGTTTCATCGTCAGTAGAACACCGCGCGATCGAGGCTCCGGTATTGGATCGCCTCGAGCAGGTGCGGCGATGCGATGCTCTCCGCCCCCGCGAGGTCCGCGATGGTGCGCGCGACCTTCAGGATGCGGTCGTAGGCGCGCGCGGAGAGCTGGAGCTGCTCCATCGCCTGCTGCAGCAAATCACCCAGGGTCGCATCGATCGCGCAGTGCTTCCGGATTTGCGCGTGGGTCATGCGGGCGTTGGCCGCGATTTTGGTGCCAGCGAAGCGCGCGTGCTGGCGCGTGCGTGCGGCGTCAATGCGCGTGCGCATCGCGGCCGAGGGCTCGCCCGGCTTTTCCGAGCGGAGCTCCGCCAGCGACAGCGCGGGCGCTTCGATGTGCAGGTCGATGCGGTCGAGGAGCGGGCCGCTGATGCGCGCGCGGTAGCGCTGCACCTGCACGGGCGAGCACCGGCATTCGCGCTTCGGATCGCCCAGGTAGCCGCAGGGACAGGGGTTCATCGCGGCGACGAGCATCATCGAGCACGGCAGCGTGACTTTGCCGGCGCTGCGCGAAATGGAGACCTCACCGTCTTCGAGGGGCTGGCGGAGCGTTTCAAGGGCACTGCGCTTGAACTCCGGCAACTCGTCGAGAAAGAGCACGCCATTGTGCGCGAGCGAGATTTCCCCCGGCCCGGGGATGCTGCCGCCGCCGAGCAGCGCGACATCGGAGACGGTGTGATGCGGCGAACGAAACGGCCGCGCGCCCCACGTCATCTCGCCGGTGATCGTGCGGCCGGCGGCGGAGTGGATGCCGAGGATCTCAAGGTGCTCGTCGAGCGTGGGCGCCGGCATCACGGTCGGGATGCGTTTGGCGACCATTGATTTTCCTGATCCCGGTGGCCCGATCATCAGGATATTGTGGGAACCCGCGACGGCAACCTCGACGGCGCGGCGCAAGGCGTGCTGGCCCTTGATCTCGGAAAAATCCGCGGCGCCCTCGGCGGTCGGCGTGCTCGCCCGGCGACGGGCGGCCGTCGCATCGAGAGGGTTGAGGGTTTTCTCCCCGGCGAGGAAACGCGCCGCCGACGCCAACGAATCCGCGATATAAACCTCCACCCCCTCCACCAATGCCGCCTCCTCCGCGGAAACCGACGGCAGAAGCAGGCCGCGTTTGCCGAGGCTGCGGGCGAGCCGCGCCATGGCGAGAGCGCCGCGCACCGGCCGCGTGGCGCCGGAGAGGCTGAGCTCACCGGCAATCAGCCAGTCGCCCAGCCGGTCGCACTTGAGCTGGCCCGTGGCCGCGAGAATGCCGAGCGCGATGGGAAGATCGTAGAACGGGCCTTCCTTGCGCAGGTTGCCCGGCGCGAGATTGATGGTGGTGCGGGTGCGGGGTGGGCGAAACCCGCTGTTGTTGAGCGCGGTGAAAACGCGGTCGGTCGATTCCTTGACCGCGGTGTCGGCGAGGCCGACGAGAAACCAGCGCGCCTCTCCCGCTTCGCCCGCGTTGACCTCGACGTGGACGATTTCGGCGTCGATGCCTTGGAGGGCGGCTGAGCTGATCGTCGCGAGCATGGGGTGGGGCGCGAATGGAGCGCGAAGGGTGGGGCGGAGGCGACGCAAAATTGGCGCATCCCGGCCTCCTCTCGGTGACGGAAATGCCGTTGCGGCGCGCACGCCCGGGGCCAAGCCTGCCCCCTTTACGGCATGAAAATCGGCATCACCGGTGGCATTGGCTGCGGCAAGTCCACGGTCGCGCGGGCGCTTGAGCGGCGCGGTTTCCGCCGGCTCGATTCCGACCAGATCGTGCGCGACCACGTGCTCACCGACCCCGCGGTGATCGCGGCGATCGCCGGTCGTTTCGGGGCGACCGTGCTGGACCCTCGCGGGCAGATCGCCCGTCCGGTGCTGGCCGAGCGCGTGTTTGCCAACGACGCGGAGCGGGCTTGGCTTGAGGGCCTTGCGCATCCGGTGGTATTTGACGCCTGGCGGGCGGCCTTTGCCGCCGAGCCGGCTGCGCGATGGGCGGTCGAGGTGCCGCTGCTGTTCGAGAGCCAGTCCGAGAATTGGTTTGATTTCACGATCTGCGTCGCGTGTGCTCCGGAGCAACAACTCGCCCGACTGGAGCAGCGCGGCCTCCCGCGTGCGCTCGCCGGGCAGCGAATCTCAAAGCAACTGCCGCTGGCGCGCAAAATCGAGCTGTCCGACTTTGTCTTGTGGAACGAAGGCTCCCCTTCCTTCCTCGAGGCGCAGGTGGACCGTCTGATCAGCGCCCTCCCGGCCGCCTGAAACTTCACCGGGCTCCTCGCGTCACCCGTCGCGCGGCCCGCCGTTTTTCCCGCAAATAACCCGACATGGCCCTGCCTCCCAAAGACGACGACTCGTCCGCCGCAACGAAAACACGCCGCCCGCGCGCCCGCCCCTCCGCGAAGACCGCGGAGGACAAGCCCGCCAAGGCCGCCAAGCCGGGTCCGCGCAGCCGCGCCCGCCGCGGCCCGGTCGCGAAAGGCGAGGCCCCCGAGTCGCCCGCGCCCGCCGCGGAGTCGCGTGCGCCTGAGCCGGCGCCGCGCGAGGAGCCGCCGGCCCGGGTCGAGGCTCCGCCGCCCCCGCCGCCTGAGCGTTCCCACGAGCCCGAGCCGCGCGAATTTCGTGAGCCCGAGGCACGCACCGAATCGGCGGGTTCGGCTCCGGTTTTCTCCTCCGACTCTCCGGCGGAGCCCGACGATCGGCCCGCCTTCTCCCCTGCGCCCTCCGATTCCTCCGACCAGCGGGGACAACACCAGCCGCAGGGTGGCGGCGGGGGCGGTGGCGGCGGCCACTGGCAGGGTCATCAAGGCGGTGGCGGACAGGACCGGGGCGGTTTCTGGAAAAAGCGCAAACGCGGCCGCCATGGCGGCGGCCAATGGCAGCCGGGCGGCGGTGGTGGTGGGCAGGGTGGCGGCCACGGCGGCCGCGAGCCGCTCCCCCCGCAGCTTCCCCCTCCGAGCAACACACCCATCTTCGGCGATCTGCCGAATCCGTCGCGCTTCGCGGATCTGGCGGCGCTTGATGCCCTCGCTGATGAGCTGGCCGGCGGCTCCGGCGCGCCGATTTTCCTCAACGAGATTTACGCCAAGACGCTCCTCGAGCTCGCCGCGTTTGCCCGCGCGCTCGGCGTCCGCGTCGAGGGTGCGCCGGGCAAGCGCCAGCTTCTGGGCGACATTTTCAAGTTCGCCGCCGCCGAAAAGCGCCCGCTTCGCGATGTCGGCTACGTCGACCAGAACGACCGGGGCTCGTTCATCGTGCACCAGCACGTGAACTACCGGCTCTATCCCGAGGACGCCTATTTGCCCGAGGCCCTCGTGAAGCGCTGGGGCCTCAAGCGCGGCCACCTCGTCGAGTGCGTCGTGCAGCCGCCGCAGGAAGGCGAGCGTTGCCCGTCCATCGTGCGCGTTGATCGGGTTCAGGGCATGGCGCCCGAGAAAATTGCGAGCGTCACGCCATTTGAGGAACTCGTCCCCTATTATCCGCTGAAACGCATTCTCCTCGAGGATCCCGAGGTCGTGAAGGACATGTCGATGCGCGCCGTCGACATCCTCACGCCGATCGGCTTCGGCCAGCGCGGTCTCATCGTCGCGCCGCCGCGCACCGGCAAGACCGTCCTGCTCCAGAACATCGCCAACTCGATCACGGCCAACAGCCCCGAGGTGAAGCTCATCCTTCTCCTCATCGACGAGCGGCCGGAGGAAGTGACGGACTTCAAGCGCCACACGAAGGGCGAGGTCGTGTCGTCCACCTTCGACGAGACACCCGAGAGTCACGTCCACTGCGCGGAAATGGTCATCGAGATCGCGCGCCGCCGGATCGAGCAGGGCGAGCATGTCGTCATCCTCCTCGACTCGATTACGCGCCTCGCGCGCGCCTACAACGCCCTCACCGGCAACCAGGGCAAGACGATGTCCGGCGGCCTCGAGTCCAACGCGCTCCAAAAGCCGAAGCGCTTCTTCGGCTCCGCCCGCAACATCGAAGGCGGCGGCTCGCTCACGATCATCGCGAGCGCGCTTATCGACACGGGCTCGCGCATGGACGAGATTATCTTCGAGGAGTTCAAGGGCACGGGCAACAGCGAGCTCCACCTCGATCGCGGCCTCGTTGAGCGCCGCATCTTCCCGGCGATCAACATCGACCGCTCCGGCACGCGCAAGGAGGAGCTGCTCTATCATCCTGACGAGCTCCAGCGCATCTTTGCGCTGCGCCGCGCGATGCAGGGCCTCGGCCCGATCGAGTCGATGGAGATGCTCATAACGCGCCTGAAGAAGACCAAGTCCAACACCGAGTTCTTGCTCAGCCTCGCGCCCAAGTGACCGCTCGCCGTTTTGCCCCATGAACCCGTTGCCCGCCGCGCCTTCGTCCGCCGCCGCCGATGATTTCGTCATCCAGCTCGCGCTCGATCGCGGGCTGTTGCAGCCGGCGCAGATCGACGCGGCGCGGGCGCTGGCCGCGGGGCACACCGACGCCGCCTCGCCGCCGCCCCGGGTGATCGATTTGCTCGTGCAGCAGGGGGCCCTCACGTCGCGCCGCGTCGCGGAGCTGCTCGCGGCGGAGTTCGGCATGCCGATGGCGCCAGACCTCGCCAACGCGCGCATCACCGCGGAGACCCTTGAGTTGGTGCCGCGCGCCGTCGCCGCGCGCCACCGCCTCATCCCCCTCGCGCGTGAGGGCACCAAGCTTCGCATCGCACTCGCCGATCCGCTCGACACCGACGGCATCGATGCCCTCGGCTACATCGTCAAGCTGCCGATCGAGCCCTCCGTCGCGACGCCCGAGGACATCACCGCTGCCATCGATCGGTTCTATGGCAAGGACACCAATTCCATCGACGCGCTCCTCGACAACCTCTCCACCAAGGACGGGGAGGGTGACGCTGCCGCCGTCACGACGGAGCCCGGCGTGGGCGTCACGTCGACCGATTCCGAGGCCGACGCCCCGATTATCAAGCTCGTCCACGGCATCATCATCGAGGCCATCCAGCGGCGCGCGTCGGACATCCACATCGAGCCGCTCGAGAAGCGCTTCCGCGTCCGCTATCGCATCGACGGCGTGCTCATCGAGGTCGAGAACCCGCCCAAGCGCCTTCAGCTCTCGATCATCTCGCGCCTGAAAATCATGGCGAACATCTCGATCGCCGAGAAACGCAAGCCCCAGGACGGCCGCATCCAGATCGCCGCCGGCGGCAAGCAGCTCGACCTGCGCGTGTCGTCGCTGCCCACCGCCCATGGCGAGAGCATCGTCATGCGTATTCTCGACAAGGAGGGCCTCACCCTCGGCCTGCCCGAGCTTGGCTTCCTGAGCGACGACGCCGCGACGTTCGAGAAGTTGATTTCGCTGCCCGATGGCATCCTCCTCGTCACCGGCCCCACCGGCTCCGGCAAGACGACGACGCTCTACGGCTGCCTGCACTTCATCAACAAGCCCGACCGCAAGATCATCACCGTCGAGGACCCGGTGGAGTATCAGCTCAATGGCATCAACCAGGTCCCCGTGCGCCACGACGTGGGCATGACGTTCGCTTCGGCGCTGCGCGCCATGCTCCGCCAGGCGCCCAACGTTGTCATGGTTGGCGAAATTCGCGACCTTGAGACCGCCGAGATCGCGATCAACGCGTCGCTCACGGGCCACATGGTGTTCTCCACGCTCCACACCAACGACGCCCCCGGCGCCGTAACCCGCCTGATCGACATCGGCGTGAAGCCATTCCTCGTCTCGACCTCGCTCCGCGGCATCATGGCCCAGCGCCTCGTGCGCAAAATCTGCAAGCACTGCAAGAAGCCCTACCACGCGGACGCCAATGAGGTTCGCTCCCTGAACATCAACCCCGCCCAGGCCGCCAGCGCCAATTTCTCCAAGGGAGAGGGCTGCTCGAGCTGCAACGCCACCGGCTATCGCGGCCGCATGGGCATCTTTGAGATCTTCGTCATCAACGATGAAATCCAGAAGATGATTTACGAAAACGTCGGCACCCAGAAGCTCCGCGAGCGGGCCCGCTCGGCCGGCATGAGGACCATGCGCGAGGATGGCGCCCGCAAGGTCATCGCCGGCCTCACCACCATCGAGGAGGTCGTCTCCATCACGGTCGGCGACGCGATCTGATGAATTCCCCGTGAAATTCGCCCTTAGGCCGACCGAATTTTCGCCACCGGGCGTGGTGGCCGAAGACAAGTTCATCCCATGAGCTACGAAATGAACGACCTCCTCGACCTCGTCGTCGAGCAAGGTGCCTCGGATCTTCACCTGCAGGTCGGTCAGCCGCCCACCATCCGGCTTCACGGCAGCATGACCCCGATTGACGGCCCCGCGCTCACGCCCGAGGACGCGGAGAAGCTCATGCTTTCGATCACGCCGGACGGCCATGTCGCGCAGGTTAAGCTCAACGGGGGCACGGACTTTGGCTTCGCTTACAGTGACAAGGCCCGCTTCCGCGTCTCCGTCCTCAAGGCCAAGACCAACTACGGGCTCGTCCTCCGCCAGATTCCGGTGCGCATGTTCAGCCTGCGCGACATCGGCCTGCCCGACAAGATTCGCGAACTCCTCTACCGGCCGCGCGGCCTCATCCTCGTCACCGGCCCCACCGGCTCCGGCAAGTCCACCACGCTCGCCTCGATGGTGAACTACATCAACGAAAACCGCGACGGCCACATCATCACCATCGAGGATCCCATCGAGTATTACCACGACCACAAGAAGTGCGTCGTCACGCAGCGCGAGGTGCACGTCGATGTCCCCAGCTTTTCCGAGGCCCTCCGCCGCGCGCTCCGCCAGGACCCGGACGTGATTCTCGTGGGTGAGCTCCGCGACCTCGAAACCATTGAGGCGGCCATCACCGCGGCCGAGACCGGTCACCTCGTGTTCGGCACGCTGCACACCAACAGTGCCGCCAAGACGATCGACCGCATCGTGGATGCCTTCCCCGCGAACATGAAGGACATGATTCGCACGCAGCTCTCTTCCTCGCTCGTGGCGGTCATCTCCCAGACCCTCTGCAAGAAGGTCGGCGGCGGCCGCATCGCCGCCTACGAGATCATGATTAACACCACGTCGATTGGCTCGCTCATTCGCGAGAACAAGACCTTCCGCATCACCTCCGACATCCAGACCGGCGCCAACCTCGGCATGATCACGCTCGACACCCACCTCATGAGCTTGGTCAACCGCGAGCTCGTCTCTCCTGACGAGGCGCTGGAAAAGTCCCAGGATCCGAACGTCATGCGCGCGAAGTTCCTCGAGCTCGGCCTTAAGCTCCGGGATCTCTGACCCGAGGCCGCGGGGTCACGGGCCGGTAGGCTGGACTCCTAGGCGAAGGGAAAATCACTGGCGCGCCCGATTGCCGGGCGGCAGGCCGCCCGGCCGGAATCCTCGGTCGGCGCGGAGAGCTGATTCGAGGAGACTTTTGGATGGCATCGCCCGTCTTACTGCGTTCAGTCCCTAGGTCCTTCATGTTTCCCAGCCACAGCCCCGCTATCTACGACTTTCTGAAGGAGCACCGCCTCGTCAGCCAGGAGCAGCTCGATGAACTCAACGAGGAACATAAAGCCACGGGCAAGCCGCTAGCCGACGTTGTCGTCGATCTCGGGATTATGGAAAAGGAGGACCTCCTCCGCCGCATCGCCGACCATCTGGGCTACGACTATATCCACGAGCTGCCGGTGCAGTATCCCGGCGAGGCCATTGCGGCCGTCACCGGCAAGCTTGCGCGCGACTACGGCGTCATGCCGCTGCAGGCTGACGGGCAGGACAT
This sequence comes from Opitutaceae bacterium, assembly GCA_016794665.1. Lineage (GTDB taxonomy): Bacteria > Verrucomicrobiota > Verrucomicrobiia > Opitutales > Opitutaceae > ER46. Next base: position 3,181 of record JAEUHB010000352.1, on the reverse strand, counting down.
CGACCTCGTCGTCGCGGATCCCTTCAACACCCAGGCCGTGCAGGACCTCGCCTTTGCACTCGATCGCAACGTGCGGCTCTACTTCGCCGATCCCGACAAGGTCGAGGTCCAGATTAAGCAGCACTACGGCGAGGACGAGGAGAGCATCGACGACCTGCTTCAGGAAATCAGCACCGACACCAAGGTCGCCACCGATCCCGGCGACCGCGAGTTTTCCGAGCGAGACCTCGAGTCGATGGCGGAGCAGACTCCCATCATCAAGTTCGTGAACCTCGTCGTCGGGCAAGCCATTCGCGACAAGGCGAGCGACATCCACTTCGAGCCCTTCGAGCACGAGTTCAAGATCCGCTACCGCATCGACGGGGCCCTCTACGAGATGGCCCCCCCGCCCAAGCAGCTCGCCGTCCCGATCACTTCCCGCGTCAAGGTGCTCGCCGGCCTGAATATCGCCGAGCGTCGCATCCCGCAGGACGGCCGCATCAAGATCGTCATCGGGGGCCGCGCGGTGGACCTCCGCGTCTCCACGCTGCCGACGCAATTTGGCGAGAGCGTCGTGCTCCGCGTGCTCGACCAGTCGGCTGTGCGGCTCGACATCACTCAGCTAGGCATGCCTGACGATGTGTTCAACGGCATCCAGGAAATCGTCCGCCGGCCCAACGGCATCTTCATCGTCACGGGCCCCACCGGCTCCGGCAAGACGACCACCCTCTACAGCGGCCTGCGCATCGTGAACACGGTCGACCTCAAGATCCTCACCGCCGAGGATCCGGTCGAATACGAGATCGAGGGCATCATGCAGGTGCCGGTGAACCCCCTCGTGGGCCTCACGTTTGCCGCGGCGCTCCGCTCCTTCCTGCGCCAGGACCCCGATGTAATCATGCTGGGCGAAATCCGCGACCTCGAGACCGCGCAGATTTCCATCCAGGCCTCGCTCACCGGCCACCTTGTGCTCTCGACGTTGCACACCAACGACGCGGCCGGCGCCGTCACGCGTCTCGTCGACATGGGGGTCGAGCCGTTTCTCATCGCCGCCTCGCTCGAGGCCGTGCTGGCGCAGCGCCTCGTGCGCCGCGTCTGCGTCCAATGCAAGTCCTCCTACCTCCCGCCGGATGATCTGCTCCACCAGCTGGGGATCGCGCGGGAAAATGTCGGCAGCCGGCAGTTCTTCTTCGGCAAAGGCTGCCCCACGTGCAGCCAGTCCGGCTACAAGGGCCGCCTCGGCATCTACGAGTGGCTGCGCATGAGCGAGGCCATCCGCGACCTCGTCACGCAAAAGGCGCCCACACTCGTCATCCGCCAGAAGGCGATCGAGCAGGGCATGCGCACGTTGCGCGACGACGGTCTCCGCGCGATCTTCGACGGCCACACTTCGATCGAGGAAGTGATCAAATACACCTGAGCGCCCGCCGCGCGTCTTTCCCCTCCCTCATGGCCAAGCTCTCCGTCCGCACCGATCAACCCGAGAAGCCGGCGACCTTTGCCGCCAAGCCGGCGCGCGGGCCGCGGCTCACCACGGCCGCCGCCACGCCGCCGCCACCCCGGCGCCGCAAGGGCATCTCCTTTGGCGCGCCGATCAACGCCAAGGGCCAGGCGGTCTTCACCCGGCAGCTCGCCACGCTCGTCAAGGCCGGCATGCCCATTATGCGCAGCCTCGAGGTGCTCGCGCGGCAGGAAAAGCGGCCCGCCTTCAAGGTGGTCGTCGAGGACTGCGCCGACACCATCCGCTCCGGCGGCAATTTCTCCGACGGCCTTGGCGCGCACCCCAAGGCCTTCGATCGCCTCTACGTCAACATGGTCAAGGCCGGCGAGGCCGGCGGCGTGCTCGACAAGGTGCTCGAGCGCCTCGCGGTGTTCACGGAGAAATCCGTGAAGATCAAGGGCAAGATCGTCTCCGCGATGGTCTACCCGGCCATCATTAGCTGCGTGGCGGGCGGCATCATGATCGTGCTGATGGTGTTCGTCGTGCCCAAGTTCCAGGAGGTCTTTTTCACCATGCTGAAAGGCAAGCCGCTCCCGTGGCTGACCTCCGTGGTCGTGGCGATCGCCGACGCGATGCGGAACAACATCCTCATGGTGCTCGGGCTGCTGGCGGTCGCGTTCGTCCTGTTTTGGCTCTTCAAGAAATCCGCCTTCGGCACGCGTGTCCTCCATTGGATGCTGCTGCACGTGCCGGTGCTCGGTGACCTTTTCCTGAAGGCCGGCGTGGCGCGGTTCACGCGCACGTTTGGCACCCTGCTCGCCTCGGGCGTGCCGATCCTGCAGGCCCTTATCATCACCCGCGACACCAGCGGCAACGTCCACATCGCCAACGCGATCAATGTCGTGCACGATCGCGTGAAGGAGGGTGACAACGTCGCCAAGCCCCTCGAGTCCACAAGGGTTTTCCCCGGCATGGTGACCTCGATGATCGAGGTCGGCGAGGAGACGGGCGCGCTGCCCGACATGCTCGTGCGCATCGCCGACAACTACGACGAGGAGGTCGACAACGCCGTCGATGCCCTCACCTCCATCATCGAGCCCATCATGATCGTGTTCATGGCTGTGGGTGTCGGCATCATCGTCATCGCGATGTTCCTCCCGATGGTGGAGCTGATTAAGAGCCTGAGCGCGTGAGGCGGCCGGCTGGGCCCAGCCTCCGTGCCGGTCCGGTCAGCGCCGCGCTAAGACGCCGCGCGGGTTGGCTCAAATCAGCATCGCGGCCACGCACGCGGTGAGGAAGCAGGCGATGCTGCCGCCGAGCAGCGATTTCAGCCCGAGCTGCGCGAGCACCGGCCGCTGGTTCGGCGCCAGCGCGCCGATGCCGCCGATCAAGATGCCGACCGAGGCGATGTTCGAGAAGCCGCACAGCGCGTAGGTGAGGATCACCTGCGTGCGAGGATCGGCGATCACTCCCTCGGCCTTGAGCTTGCCGAGCGTGCCGTAGGCGTAGAACTCGTTGAGAATCGTCTTCTCCCCGATGATCTGGCCCGAGACCATGAGCTGGCCGGAGTCGATCCCCATCAGCCAGGCGAGCGGAGCGAACACGACCCCCATCACGCATTGCAGCGAAAGCTCCGTGTAGCGTCCGCCGGTCGTGTGCGCGACCCAGCCGTTGAGGCCGCTCCAGCCGCCGACGCCCGACGCGAGCACCCAGTTCGCGAACTGCACCATCGCGGTGAAAACCAGCAGCATCACGCCCACG
>JAEUHB010000303.1 GCA_016794665.1 Opitutaceae bacterium | reverse complement strand
CACGCGGCGCGCGCGGCGACCCCCGCGGGCGCCGACGGCGTCAACCTGCTGCCGTTCCTTCGTGGCGAGACCACCGCCGCGCCGCGCGACACGCTCTTCTGGCGTGTGGGCCAGCGCCATGCGCTGCGCGCCGGTGATTGGAAGCTGATCCGCAACGGCGGCGGCGCGTGGGAACTCTACAACCTTGCCGCCGACATCGGCGAGAAGACCGACCTCGCCGCGCGGGAGCCGGCGCGCGTCGCCGAGCTGAACGCGCGGTGGGAAAAGTGGAACGCCGCGCAAGTCGAGCCGCGCTGGCGGTAGGAGCCTGGCCAGGGCTTACGGCGCCTCGCGCGCCACTTGCGCCGCGAGCTTTTGCAGGTCGAGCGACTGGCCGCCGGCGGGGAACGCGTGCGGCAGCAGATGCCAGTGCTCCGTGTAGCTCGCGCTGCCGCCGGGCGGGATCACGTTGCGCGGTCCATGGGGCTCGATTTCGCACGCGGGCACCTGGCTTGCCTGCGGATACCAGAGGCAGAGCGTGAGCCCGACGACCTCCGGGTAGACGGCGTCGCGCGGCGTGGCGTAGCGTTTCACGAAGGCCTGCCCGTGCGGCATCACGTAGGCCATCCAGCCCGCGTAGGAATCAAACCCGAGCTTTGGGAAGCGCGGCGGCCCGAGCACCTCGAGGAATTCGCCGCGCACGCGCACGTTGGGATCGACGGGCTTGAACTGGATCGCGGGCTCGCCGCCCTGCGCATACATGATCCAGCCGTTGGGGTAGCGCTTGAGCTCCGGCGTGAGCGGCACGACGCCGATGCCGCCGTGCACTGCAAACGTGCGGCTCCAGTGCGACCAGTATTTCGTCTCGCGCGAGACGTTGCGGATAATCTGCTCGCACTCGAGGTGCGTGCCCTTGGCCGCGAGGCGGAACTCGCGCACGAGTTGCACGCCGGTCGCCTCGTCGGGCTGGCTCGTGAGCCGCGCGGCGCGCGGGCCGATCGCCTCGGCGGTCCAGGCGCCGCTCCAGAGTTTTTCGCGGCGCGGGATGATCTGCTCCGGGCCGATGTCGAGGCGGCCGGCGCTGGGCGCGGTCTTCAGGCCGCCGGCGGCGGTCCACTCGCCCTCCTTGGGATCGAGGTAGAGCGCGTTTTTCCCGCGCCATTCGTATTCGAGCACGCGGCCGCCGACGTGGTGGCCGAGCGTGACGCGCGTCTCGCCGTTGGAGAGCTCTAGGCAGTCGGGGTAGTTGAGGACCTGCACGCGGCGCACGCCGGCGGGAAGTTCGGCGGCGCGGGCGGCGAGGGAGCAGAGGAGGAAGGCGGCGGTGATGACGAGGGTCGGGCGCATGGGGAGGAGACGAGTGAAACGGGGCGGGGCGACGGAATGACGAAACGGGCGCGGACCGCGCAGGGCAACGGGGAATAGGTTTGAAGGCCGGACGGCGGCGCGCGAGACAAGACGCCTCCCGTTCTCCGCCTCCCCATGAAAAATCCCGCCTGTTCCTCCCTCCATCTTTGCTCCCTCTTCGCGCTGATCGGCGCGCTCGCCGCCCCGGCGGCAGTCCGCGCCGCGGAGAGCGGTTGGGTAAGCCTTTTCGACGGCAAGACCCTGGCCGGTTGGGAGCAGCACAGCGGCAAGGCGCTCTACCGCGTCGAGGGTGGGATGATCGTCGGCCAGACGGTGGCGAACACGGCAAACAGTTTTCTGTGCACGAAGAAGACCTACGGTGATTTTGTCCTCGAATTCGAATTCAAGGTCGCGCCCGACATGAACTCCGGCGTGCAGTTTCGCAGCGAGTTTTACGCGAAGGAAACCGAAGCGGAGATCGCCGGGAAGAAGAAGAAATTTCCCGCGGACCGCGTCTTCGGCTACCAGTATGAAATCGATCCGTCGCCGCGCGCCTTCACCGGCGGCGTGTATGACGAGGCCCGCCGCGGCTGGCTCGCCGACCTCAAGGGCAACGCCGCCGCGCAGAAGGCCTTCAAGCCGGGCGAATGGAACGCCGCCCGCATCCAGTGCAAGGGCGACCACATCCAGACCTGGATTAACGGCGTCAAGGCCGCGGACTTCAAGGATGGCATGACGCTGCGCGGCCTGATCGCGCTGCAAGTCCACTCCATCGGCGACGGCACAAAGAAAAAGCCGGGAGAGGAAATCCGCTGGCGCAACATCCGGATCAAGGAGCTCTGAGCGGGCGGCGCAAAAGGCGGGTGTAGGAGCGCGCTTGCGCGCGATGGGATAGGGCCTCGCAGGGCCGCCATGCGGCGAAATCGCCCGCAAGCGGGCTCCTGCCCGCGGAACCGCGCGGTTCTATTTTCGGCGCCCGCTGCGCAGCACCCCTGGGCTCAATCCTTCGCCGCCTTGCGATTTCCGCGCTTTGCTTTCTCGGGGGCGGCTCCGGCGGGGGCACCCAGATCGGAGCGAAGCTTGTTCAGCATGCGCGGGATGTAAGCGACGTAGCGGCTGTCGGGCGCCGGCCCGTTCGCGGGCAGCGCGAGGATTGCCGCGCGGGCGGAGCTGATTTTCTGCGGGCCGAGCGCCTCAAGGGCGTGGATCGCGGCGAGCGAAATGAAGACGTCGTGCTTGCTCCAGTCGGCGAGTGACGTGAGCACGGGGAGCGCGGCGGCGAGATCGGCGGACGAGCCGAATTGGCCGAGCGCCTCGGCGGCGACGATGCGGACGTAAGGCGATGCGTCGCCGAGCGCGGTGGTGAGTTCGCGGTGCGCGCCGCCGACGGCGGAAGGCCCGCGCATGTGGAGGCCGAGCGCGCCCCAGTAGCGGACGGCGCTGTCGGAATCGGCCAGGAGTCTTTTCAACGCCGGCGCGGCGTCCGGCTGGAGCGACGAGGCGAGTTCGGCGGCGGCGGAGATTTTCGCGTAGGGGTATTTCGTGTCGTCATGGCCGAAGTCGTAGGGCGCGAGTGCGCCGGCGCGGGTGAGGCGTTCGCCCTCGGGGAGGAAACCGAGATCGCGGACGCGCCGGGCGTGGGCCTGCTGCGCGGCGCGGAATTTCTCAAGGATCGCGCGGTGCGAGGGCGAGGCGGCGAGGTTGTTCACTTCGTCGCGATCGTTTTGGAGATCGTAGAGTTCCTCGGGGGCCTTGGGTGTCTGCCAAAAGATGCGCTGGGCCGCGTTCAGCTTGCCCTCGTCGTAGAGGCGGCGCCACACGGCGGTCGTCGGCGTCTTGAATTGCGTCTCGACGTGCTGGCCCTGCGAGAGGTGCGGGAGGTAGTTGCGCAGGTAAACGTAGCGGCCGTCGGTCACGCTGCGGACGAAATCGTAGCGCTCGTCCATCCGGCCGCGGAAGCCATGGATGAATGGCTGGGCGGGCGCGATGAAGCGGCCGAGAAACGCGTGGCCCTGCATCCACTCCGGTGGCTTGATGCCCGCGAGGCTGCACAACGTCGGCGCGAAATCGACGACGCTTACCAGCCGGTCGGTGGTGCCGCCGGCGCGGTAGTCGGCCGGGCGGAGGTCCTTGAATTTTTCCGGGATGTGCACGAGCAGCGGCACGTGGAGGCCGGAGTTGGACGGCCAGCGTTTGCTGCGCGGCATGCCGGAGCCGTGGTCGGCCCAGTAGAAAATGACGGTGTCGTCGGCGAGGCCGGCGGCGTCGAGTTGGGCGAGGACGGCCCCGGCATCGGCGTCGGCGGCGGAGACACTGTCGTAGTAGAGCGCCCAGTCGCGGCGGACCTCGGGGGTGTCCGGGTGATAGGCGGGCACGCGGACTTTCGCGGGATCGTGGACGGGCGTGGCGCCGGGTTTGATGGTCTGGCTCTCGTGGCTCTTGGTGGAGTTGAAGACCGCGAAGAACGGTTTGCCGGCGGGGCGGTTTTTCCAGTGCGCGGAGGTGGAGGAGGCGTCCCAGACGGCGGCCGATTTCGGGAGGTTGTAGTCCTCCTTCACGTTGTTGGTGGTGTAGTAGCCGGCTTCGCGCAGGAGCTGCGGGAACATCTTCTGGCCGGCGGGGTAGGCCACCATGCTGCGCATGTGGTCGCCGCCGGAGGACGGGCCGTGGAGGCCGCTGATGATCGCCGTGCGGGTGGGGGCGCAGACGGGCGCGGCGGCCCACGCGTGCGTGTAGCGCAGCGAGCGGGCGGCGAGCCGGTCGATGTTGGGCGTGGTCGCGTAGGTGTCGCCATAGCAGCCGAGCTGCGGGCCGTGGTCCTCGCTGGAGATCCAGAGGATGTTGGGCCGCTGCTCGGCGGCGATGAGGGAGACCGTGGCGGAAAAACTCACGCCAAGGGCGAGGGCGGCGGGGAGGAAGCGCATGCCGAATGGTGAGCGGGTAACCGGGCCGCGGTGCAACGGTGAAGTGGCGGCAACGGGCTTGCGAAACCGGCCGGAGTCGGGCGCAGTGGGCGGCATGTTGCCCCGCCCTTGGTTGCTGTGCGTGCTCTCGCTTGGCGTTGTCTTGTGCGCGTCAGACGCGACGGAAAACTGGCCGCAATTTCGCGGCGTGGACGGCGCGGGCGTCGCTGCGCCCGAGGCCCGGCCCCCGCTGAAGATTGGGCCCGCGGAAAACGTGCTGTGGCGCGTCGATGTGCCGTGGTCGCCGTCGTCGCCGTGCGTGTGGGGCGACCGGATATTTCTCACGACATTTGCGGAGCCGAACCTCGAGGTCCGCGCCTACGACCGCGCGACCGGAAAGCTGCTGTGGACGCGCGCGCTGAAACCCGAGGGCATCGAGGAATTTCACCGTGTCGATGGCAGCCCGGCGGCCTCGACGCCCGCGACGGACGGGAAACACGTCGTGAGCTACTTCGGCTCGTGGGGCCTCGTGTGCCACGACTTCGCGGGCAAGGAACTCTGGCGGCGGCCGATGCCGGTCGCGGAGAGCGGCGGGCGCTTTGGCACGGGCACCTCGCCGATCATCGTGGGCGGGCGCGTGCTGTTGAACCGCGACCAGTATCGCTACTCGACGCTGCTCGCCGTCGCGGTCGCGACCGGCGCGACCGTGTGGGAGACGCCGCGGCCTGAATCGAGCGGGAGCTTTGGCACGCCCGCCATCTGGCAGCAGGGCGGGGCGGAGGAAGTGGTGCTCGCCGGCTCCGCGCAACTCAAGGGCTACGACCTCGCCAGCGGCGCCGAGCGCTGGACCATTACGAATGTCACCGGCACGGTCTGCACCACGCCGGTCGTGGGCGAGGGCCTGCTGTTTTTCGCCGCGTGGTCACCGGGGCAGGCCGACTCGCCGCGCCAGACGTGGGAGGCGTTCCTCAAGGCCCATGACAAAAACGGCGACGGCATCGTCGCGCTCGAGGAGATTGACGTCGCACGCCGCGACTACCTGCGTGCCTTCGACCGCAACCGCGACGGCAAGATCACCACGGAGGACTGGGACCGCATCAAGGCCGGCGACGCCCGCGCCGAGAATGTCCTCATCGCCGTGAAGCCCGGAGGCCGCGGCGACATCTCGGAGTCGCACGTCACCTGGAAATACCGCCGCGCGCTGCCCTACGTGCCGTCGCCGCTTTTCTACGGCGGCCGCCTCTACTTCGTCCGCGACCAGGGCCTGATGTCGTCGCTCGACCCCAAGACCGGCGAGCCCTTCTACGCGCAGGAGCGGCTCGGCCCGCCGGGCAACTACTACGCTTCGCCGGTCGCGGCCGACGGCCGCATCTACGTCGCCTCGCTCCCCGGCAAGGTCTCCGTCGTGCAGGCCGGCGGCGCCAAGCCGGAGGTCCTGCACACGGCGGACTTCGGCGAGCGCATCCTCGCGACGCCCGCGCTCGTCGGAAAAAATCTCTACCTGCGCACGCAGACGAAGCTGTATGCGTTCGGGGAATAGCAGTTCATCGTGTCCTCGTTTTGTCGCTTTGCGTGGAGACTCGGCGCCCTCGTCGCGTCGGCCGATGTCTGTAGGCGGGGTGCCCTCACCCCGCAGGGCAATGCGATCCGCCGGAGATGCGGGGTGAGGGCACCCCGCCCACATCGGCCCCAATCAGTCTGACGATGCACTTTCCCTCAGCCCCGCGCCCGCGCCGGATCCGGCGTCGCTCCAAAACTTCTGCCCCCATGAAAAAATCCACCCTGCTTCCCCTGCTCGCGGCGAGCGTTGCCGCCGCGTCCGCCGCGGCCGAGGTCCCGGTCACGCGCGACCTTCGCTACCTCGCCGACTCCACGCATGCGCGCCACGTGCTCGACATCCACGCGCCCGCCGGCGCGAAGGACCTGCCCGTCGTCTTCTGGATTCACGGCGGCGGCTGGCAGGCCGGCGACAAGACCGACGTGAAGTTGAAACCCGCGATGTTCGCCGGGCGCGGCTTTGTCTTCGTCTCGACCAACTACCGCCTGCTCCCGCACGTGACGATGGGCGAGCTCATCCGCGATGTCGCGGCGGCCTTCGCGTGGACGCACGCCAACATCGCGCGCCACGGCGGCGACCCGCGGCGCATCCTTGTCGGCGGCCACTCGGCCGGGGCGCAGCTCGCGGCGATCCTCTGCGCCGACGAGCGCTACCTCCGCGCGCACCAGCTTTCGTTCGCGCCCATCAAGGGCTGCATCCCGGTCGACGGCGACACCTACGACGTGCCCGCGATCATCGAGGTCGCCGAGGTGCGCGCGCGGGCGCACGGCTTCCCGCTGCCGACCAAGGGCCACCGCCAGAAATTCGGCAACGACCCCGAGCTGCACCGCGATTTCTCCGCCGTCACGCACATCGCCGCGGGCCGAGGCATCCCGCCGTTCTTCATCCTGCATGTCACCGGCCACCCCGACACCACGGCGCAGGCCCAGCGCCTCGGCGCTGCGCTCAAGGCGGCCAGCGTGCCTGCGCGCGTCTTCGGTGCGCGGGACACCGACCACGTGAAGCTCAACGACAACCTCGGTGCCCCCGGCGACCCGGCGACCGCAGCGCTGTGGGAGTGGATTGGCGGCGTGATGAAGTGACGTTGGAGGCGCATCACGCTGATGGCTTGCGGAAAGGCCGGTGGTTGAAACGCGGCCTCCGGCGTTCGGAGGGGACAAACGTGCGACGCGCTTTCGGTCACCGCCTCGTTCTTGGATCGCAGCGGTTGGGCGCGAAGCGCACAACGTCAAAGATGAGCCACGACGCCGGCTGGCGCGACTCGTGCGTCAGCACGAGGCGTGACAGACGGTGGCGTTGGCTCTGGCGCCTTCCATGAGAAGGCGTGTCGAGAGTGAATTTGGAAAAGGTTCACCTTTTTCTGGTCTGGCTTGGGCGCGCGGCGATCCCGATGCGGTCAGGCTTCCATACGCACTCGAGGGGCGGCGTCAATGGGCCGCGCGGTGCAGGG
>JAEUHB010000253.1 GCA_016794665.1 Opitutaceae bacterium | reverse complement strand
CAAAGACGTTTCTCCAAAACATCGGCGGCTTTGTCTCCTCGCGCGAGGCCGAGGATGCGCTCGTGCGCCTCGGCCTGCTCGCCGCGCCCTACGCGGAAAGGACCTTCGCGGGCGACGCTCCCGCCGAGATCCGCCGCGTGCTCCGGCGCGCGCTGCGGCCATGCGATGAGCCTGCCGAATCCGCCGAGTGCGCGGACACCGACCTCCTCCTCGCCCCGTCGGGCATGAACGCCATCCACGCCGCGTTCCGCGCCTCCGCTGATCTTCAGGCCGCGCGCGGGCGCACTGTCTGGCTCCAGCTTGGCTGGCTCTACCTCGACACCATCGCGATCCTGAAAAAATTCACGAGCACGCCCGCCGACTACGTCTACGTGCGCGACCCGCTGGATGCCGAGGGCATCGCCCGGATCTTCGAGAAACACGGCGCGCGCATCGCCGGTGTCTTCGCAGAGCTGCCAACCAACCCACTCATCCAGACGCCCGACCTCGCCGCGCTCTCCGGCCTGTGTCGCCGCCACGGCGCGCACCTCTTCGTCGACCCCTCGGTCGCCTGCCTCTTCAACCTCGACCTCCTCCGGCACACCGACGCCGTCGTCTCCAGCCTCACGAAATACACCGCGAGCGAGGGCGACCTCACCGCCGGCCTCGTCGCCGTCAACCCCGCCGGCCCCGACGCCGCCGAACTCCGCCGCCGCACCGCTTCCTTCGTCGATCCGGTCTATCCGCGCGACCTCGCCCGCCTCGCCGCGCAAATCGGCGAGACCGACGCTGTGCTGAAGAAAATCCACGCCAACACCGCGCAAGTCGTCGCGTTTCTCTCCGCCCATCCGAAAGTGCGCGATGTCTTCTGGGCGCTGCACCCCGCCTCGCGCGAAAATTATCTCCGCCTCGCCCGCTCCCCCGACGCCACCGGCGGCATGATCACCTTCACCCTGCGCGGCCCGATGGAACCCTTCCACGACAAGCTCCGCCTGCCCAAGGGCCCGAGCTTTGGCATGAAGACCACGCTCATCTGCCCCTTCATGTATCTCGCCCACTACGATCTCGTGACGACCCCCGCCGGCCTCGCCGAGCTCGCCGCGAGCAAACTCGACCCCGACTTGCTCCGCCTCTGCGTGGGCACGGAGCCCGTGGAGGAAATCATCGGGGCGATTGCGGAGGCCTTGGGGTAACGGCCATGGCAAACGAATGGTATCGGAAGACAACGTGGTCTCAAAATGACCGATTGGATTTCGAGACACGTTGGGCTCGATGTCGCACCGATTGGAATAAGTTCCAGTATCTATCCATTCAGGCAGGGCACCTAATCGGCGCGCGTCCTCCGCTCTACGTGGACGCGCTACAACTACTAGACCGAGCGCTTTCCGAGTTTCATCAGCCGGTGGGTATCGCGTCCGCACTAGGTCTGAAGGCGCGATGCGTTCATGCACTGTCCGGATTTGACGAAGCCGCCCCGATTTATCGGCAGGCGTTGGAGTTTGAAAAAACATATCCCAACGTGCGCACTCATCTGTGGGTGCGTTTCCCTTGGGAGATCGCAAAAGCCAGGAGGGCCTCTCTCTATGACGAAGCCCTGCAATGGCTAGGTTTTCCACAAGACCCGAACGTCATGTTTCCGATTGATCGATTTCAGAAAGCAACGGTGCTAGCGATTGTCGCAGATTCTAGAGGAGATCTCGTAGCAGCCAAATCTCACGCCGATGCAGCACTCCGCGCGGCAGGTATGAGTCGGTCTCCTTTTTCAAGGCACAAGAACATCGGCCTCGTAGTTGGTGTTGAGGACTGGGCGGCTGCAGCACTCGACGCAATTCTCAAGAAATGACGGACACATCCCACAAAGCGACCCGCCATCAGCGTAATGTTCACGAGTCCGTTCCCCCTTGCGATACAGCTTCGGCCTGCACCCTCCCCATCAAAGCCATCCCCAACGCTCCGCGCAGCGCGGTCGTGGGCTGGCTCGGTGATGCGCTGAAGGTCAAGGTCCACGCGCCCGCGCTCGAGGGTCGCGCCAACGACGAACTTTGCGAGTTCCTCGCCGACACCCTCGGCCTCCCGCGTCGCGCCGTGACCGTCGCGCACGGCGACAAATCCCGCCAGAAGCTCCTCCGCATCGCCGGCCTCACGCTCGACGAGGTGAAGGCGCGGCTCTCTTCGGCTTCCTGAAGATTTTCCCGGCGGCTCGGCTCACTCCACGCAACGGGCCGCAGGCCGAGATGGAAAAAGCCCGCCGCGATTCCTCGCATCCTCCGGGGCCTCCGGTCCGTATCAGGCGCAGATGATTCGTTCCCTTCGCCTTCCCGCCCTCCTCATTATCTCCGCCCTCGTGTCCGGCGCCTCGGCCGCCGCCCAGCCGGCGGCCGGCCGGCCCGCCCATGCCGCGATTAAGCTCACCCTCGACGCTGCGTTCACCGGGCGCACGGACTTCGAGGCGCGCGGCGCGCCGGCGGGCGACGTCGCGGTGACGCAAGCCGGCTTCGCGCTCAGCGTGCCGTTGCGGCCCATCGCCGGGACGTGGTTTCCCTCCGTCGGACTCGGCTACAAGGCCTACGACCTCGACCGCGCGCCGGGCACGCCGCTGCCCGCGCGGCTGCACAGCCTCGGCGTCTCCGCCTCCGTGTTTGGCCAGCTTGATCCGGACTGGAAGTTCATCGGCAGCGTGTCGCCGCGGCTGGCCAACGCCGGCAGCGGGTTTTCCTCGCGCGGCCTCGGGGTGGGCGTGCTGGCGTTGGCGACGAAGAAACTGAGCGCGGAGTTCAGCGGCGGATTCGGCGTGGTCTACGACTCGCTCGCGCGCGGCACCGGCCGGCTGCTGCCGGTCGCGACGTTTGACTGGACGCCGGCGCCGGGTTGGCGCGCGTTCCTCGGCTTCCCGCGCACCGGCGTCGCCTGGCAGGCCGCGCCGAGCGTGCTCGCCGAGTTCGTGGCCGAGGCGGATTTCGGCTCGTTCTATGTCACGGACGCACCGGCGCCGCGCACCGCCACGCGGCCGCCGCTCGACCGCACGCGCCTCGAGTATCGCGCGGTGCGCGTGGGTCCCGCGCTGACCTGGAACTTTGATCCGGCGGCGCACCTCCGCGTGGCGGCCGGCGTGCTCCCGTTGCTCAATGCCGACTACGAGCGCCGCGGGTTTGAGCTCAAGTCCGACGGCGCCTCCGCCTTCGGCGCCCTCGAGCTGGGCTGGAAATTCTAGGCCGCCGCGCGGGTCCGCCGCACCAGCCGCACCGTGAGGAAAATCGCCGCGAAGCCCAGCCCGCCGGCGATGCCGAGCCAGACACCCGTCGCGCCGAGCCCGCCGCGCACACCCGCCGCATAACCGAGCGGCAGCGCGATCACCCAATACGCGACCAAGGTGATCAGCGCGGGCACGCGCACGTCGCTCATCCCGCGCAGGCACGCCGCGGCGATCACCTGCGTGCCATCGGCCAGCTGGAACAGCGCCGCGACCACCAGCAGCTGCGCCGCGATTGCGACCACCGCGGCGTCGTCCACGAAGAACCCCGCGAGCAGGCCGCGCCCGAGCGCGAACGCCGTCGCAAACGCTGCCATCGCCGCCAGCCCTGCGCCCAGCGCCCCGAGGGCGATCGGCCGCAGCCGCGCCGCTTCGCCCGCGCCCATCGCGTGGCTCACGCGCATGCCCGCCGCCATCGCCAGGCCCAGCGGCACCATGAACGCCAGCGACGCGCACGACATCGCGATCTGGTGCGCCGCCAGCGGGGCCGCGCCCAGCCACCCGACCATGATCCCCGAGCACGCGAACGCCGTGACCTCAAACAGCAGCATGCCCGCGGCCGGCAACCCCACGCCGAGCATCTCGCGGAACCGCGCGCGGGAGAAATCGCCCAGCCATTTCGCGGGCCACGCGGCGCGCACGCGCGCATCGCGCCGCAGCCAGGCCAGCAGCGCCGCCGCGCCGGCCACGCGCGCGATCAGCGTGGCGAGGCCCGCGCCCGTGAGCCCCAGCGCCGGCGCTCCGAGATGCCCGTAGATCAGGATCCAGTTGAGCAGCGCATTCAGCCCGACGCCCAGCAGCATGATCACGGTGGGCGCCCACGGGTGGCCCATCGCCTCGGCGAACTGGCGCAGCGCGAGGTGCACAAACACCGGCACCAGCGACGCCGCGTAGAACAGGAAGAACGGCCTTACGATCGCCACCACCTCCGCCGGCTGGCCGAATCGATCCAGCCAGGGCGCCAGCGCCGCCATGGCCAGCGTCTCCGCCAAACCCAGCGCGACGGCGAGCGCCACGCCGTGCCGCAGGTAGTCCGCGGCCTCCGCCGGCGCCTGCGCGCCCCGCGCCCGCGCGACGAAGATCGCCACCGGGATCATCAGGCCCACGCCCACGATGAAGAAGATGTTGAAGACGTTGTTGGCAAAGGCCGACGCCGCGAGCGGCACCGCGCCGGCGTGCCCGATCATCGCGCTGTCCGTCACGCCCATCAGCATCTGGCTGAGCTGCCCAAGCACGATCGGCGCCGCGAGCGAGAGCGTCGGGCGGAGTTCGCGCAGGAGGAAGGAGCGGGCCATGCGCTGGTCACTCTTCGTTGCGCATGCACGTGGCGCAATCGGTTAGCGCGAAACTGTGCCGGTCGTAGCCCGCCTCGGCAGAGGCGGGACTGTGCAGGCCAGCGCACCCCATCCCTGCCTCTCGACAGGCTCGGGGCCTTGAGCTTGTCGAAACGGCTCTGCCGAGCAGGGCTACCGGTCAGCCGCTGCGGATTTGCCAGCCGCTGCCCGCCCGCCCAGCGTCGCGCCATGCGTCTCCCCACCCTCGCCGCCTGCCTGCTTGCCCTTGTCGCGTCGTCGCTCGGCCACGCGCAAGGCGACACCACCTACCGCACCCCCAGCGCCGCGCTCGCCGCGATCGTCGATGCGCCCCTCACGCCGCTGGTGAGCATCAGCCCCGACAAGGCGAACCTCCTCCTGCTCGAGCGCCCCTCGCTCCCGCCCGTCGCGGAGCTCGCCGAGCCGGAGTTGCGCCTCGCCGGCCTGCGCATCAATCCCGCCACGAACGGCCCGAGCCGCGACACCTACTACACCGGCATCGTCGTCAAGCCGCTCGCAGGCGGCGCGGAGCGGCGCATCGCCGGCTTCCCCGCCGAGGCGCGCATCACGAGCCTCGCCTGGTCGCGCGACAGCCGGCACCTCGCGGCCACGGTCACGTTGCCGCAGCGGCTCGAGCTATGGCTCGTTGAAATCGCCTCCGCCCGCGCCCGCCGCCTCACCGATCGCGCGCTCAACGGCGTCGTCGACACGCCCACGTGGGTCGACGACACGACGCTCGTCGTCTCGCTCGTCCCGGCGGGACGCGGGCCTGCGCCCGCCGCGCCCACCGTGCCGACCGGCCCGGTCGTGCAGGAGAATCTCACCGGCAAGCGCCCCGCGCGCACCTACGCCGACATGCTCGCGAGCGCCCACGACGAGGCGCTCTTCGAGCACTACGCCACCGCGGAGCTCGCGCTCGTCTCCACCAGCGGAAAAGTTTCTCCGCTCGGCCTGCGCGGCTTGATCGGCAACGCCGCGCCGTCGCCCGACGGCCGCCTGCTGCTCGTGACGACGTGGTCGCGCCCCTACTCCTACCTTGTCCCGGTCACCCGTTTCCCCACGAAGATCACCGTCCACGATCGCGCGGGAAAGCTCGTGCACACCGTCGCCGATCTGCCGCTCGCGGAGAGCATCCCGATCCCGACGGGCTCCGTGCGCACCGGGCCGCGCGGCGTCACGTGGCGCGCCGACGCACCCGCCACGCTGAGCTGGATGCAGGCGCTCGACGGCGGCGACGCGGGCCGCGAGGCCGCGCTGCGCGACGAGTGGTTCACCCACGCCGCGCCGTTCGCCGGCGCGCCGTTGTCGCAGCAGAAGTTTGCCTACCGCGCCGCGGGCGTCACGTGGGGCGACAACCAGCGCGCGCTCGTCACGGAATCATGGACCAAGACCCGCCGCATCCGCACCTTGGTCTCCAATCCCAGCACGCCCGGCGCGCAGGCCACGCTGCTTTTCGATCGCTCCTCCGAGGATCGCTACAACGCCCCCGGCACGCCCGTGCTCGCGCGCAATGCCTTCGGCCGCCTCGTGCTCCTCACGAGCGCGGACAAGTCCAAGCTCTACTACGACGGCGCCGGCGCCTCGCCCGAGGGCGACCGCCCGTTTCTCGACGAGCTCGATGTCGCCACCAAGCAAACCCGCCGCCTCTGGCGCAGCACCGCGCCGCACTACGAGACGTTTGTCGCGCACCTCGACGACGGGATGAAGCGGATCATCACCTCGCGCGAGTCGGTCACCGAGCCCGCAAACTACTTCATCCGCACGCTGGGTGTCGCCGACGACGCGCAAGCCGTCGCGCCGCTCACCCAGTTCCCGAATCCGTTCCCGCAGTTCGCCGCCGTGAAGAAGGAAGTGATCACCTACAAGCGCGCCGATGGCGTCGCGCTCTCCGGCACGCTCTACCTGCCGCCCGGCCGCACGCCCCTCGACGGCCCGCTGCCCACGCTGCTCTGGGCCTACCCCCGCGAGTTCAAGGACGCCGATGCCGCCGGCCAGGTGAAGGAGTCGCCGTATCGGTTTATCCGTGTCAGCCCGCTCGGCCCGCTGCCCTTCCTTCTCGCCGGCTACGCCGTGCTCGACGATCCCACCATGCCGATCATCGGCGCCGGCCAGACCGAGCCCAACGACACCTACGTGCCCCAGCTCGTCGCCAGCGCCAAGGCCGCGATCGACGAGCTCGTGCGCCGCGGCGTGACCGACCCCAAGCGCGTCGCCGTCGCGGGCCACAGCTACGGCGCGTTCATGACAGCCAACCTCCTCGCGCACTCGGACCTCTTCGCCGCCGGCATCGCGCGCAGCGGCGCCTACAACCGCACGCTCACGCCCTTCGGGTTCCAAGCCGAGGAGCGCACGTTCT
>JAEUHB010000235.1 GCA_016794665.1 Opitutaceae bacterium | reverse complement strand
AGGCTGCCGAAGTCGACAGCCGAGAGCGGGAGGGGTGTGTTCATGAAGGAGCTGGAGGAAAACCGGGGGCGGGCGGGCGCGGCGGCGCATCACGCCGGCGCGACAAAAAACTGCGTGCCCACGATGCGCACGATTTTCACCGTGGCGCCGTTGGCGATTGGGCCGCCATCGCTGCGCGCGGGCGCCGAGTAGCGCGTGCCACCCTGCACGTAGGCTATCTCGCCGACGCCGTCGGGCGGGATCGGCGTGATGACGGTCGCGAACGTGCCCGCCAGCTCGGAGACGCGGCCCTCGCTGGAGCCCTGCGTCTTGGAGAAGACCGCGCGGAAAACCAGAAACACGAGGAACGCCACGCCCAGGGCGCCGAGCGCCGCGATCGGGCCGCTGATCCACGGGCTGGAGGTCGGCTCGAACTTCGTGAGCGCCATGCCGAAGCCGCCGAACGCGGTGATGAACGTCGCGATCGTCGTGGGGCTCAACGGGGCGAAGCCCGGCATGTCGCCCGCGCCGCCGCCCGCCTCGGCGTGGCCCTGCGCGTGTCCGCCGGAGGCGTCACTCGCGGCATCGTGGCCGCCGAAGACGTGCGAGGTGAGCGCACTAACGATGGTGAAGAGCAGGCCGACGCCGAAGCAGATGAGGTAGATCGAGAAAGCGTCCATGGCGCGCGCATGAGAGCAGTTTGCCCGCGCAAGATCACTTACAATGTTGCGCCGCGATTCCCGGCCGGCACGCTCGTAGGGGCATGCAAGCCCACGAGGTGATGAAAGAGGTGCTGAAGCGCACCAGCGCAAAGCAGATCGCGGCCGACCTGAACCTGTCGCTCTCGCTGATCTACAAGTGGGCCGAGCCCCCCGAGGACGAGAACGGCAGCGGCGCCTCCAGCCCGCTCGACCGCGTGGGCCAGCTCGTGCGCTCGACCGGCGACATGCATGTGGCGCAGTGGGTCTGCGAGCAGGCCGACGGCTTCTTCATTCGCAACCCGCACAACCTGCCGCCGACGGCCAACGTGATCCCGGCGACCAACGGCATCGTGCAGGAATTCGCCGACATGCTGGCGACGATCGCGACGGCCTCCGCCGACAGCACCATTTCGAAGGAGGAAGCGCGCACGATTCGCCGCCGTTGGGAGGAGCTGAAGAGCGTGACGGAGGCCTTTGTGCGAGCGGCCGAGAGCGGCAACTACGGGCCGATCAAGACCGACGGCGGCGCCCGGAAGGACTGAGACGGAGTGCGGGAGGGGCTCGCGCCGGCGCTTGGGCCGCGCTCTATTCCGGCGCCTGAAACACCCGCGTGCGGCGTGCGCCGCTCCGGCCGCGGGGTGCCGCGCGTTCGGCGGGAGCGGTGTAGGCGCGGCGCCGGTAGCCGCCGCGCGCGGGATCCGCGGCGCAGCGCATTTGGAATTCCTGCATGCGCGCAAACAGCCCGAGCAGTTGGTCCGGCAGCGGGTAGCGGTCGAGGCCCGCGCGCTCCAGCGCGCCGAGCAGCTCGTGCGTCGCCTCGAGCGTCGAGAGGCACCCGGCGTGCGGCTGTTGCTTGATCACGTAGCGGCTCGGCGCGGCGGGCGTGAACATGATGCGCGGCAGGCGCTGCAGGCTCGGGCTCAGGCGCAGCATCTTGCGGCCGAGCGCCCAGGTGGCGTCGAGGATGAAGACCACGAGCTGGCGGTCGCGGAGCTGTTCGGCGAGCGAGGTGACGGCACCGTCGCTTCCGTCGCTGAGGTTGACCGCCTCGCGCCCCGGGTAGAGGAGCACGGGGAAATTCTGTGGGTCGCGGATGAGCGCCTGCACGTCGTCGTGCGCGTCGAACTCGAGGCCCATGCGCACCTCGCTGTTCGTGAGGCACAGGTGCGTGAGGCGGCCGGTCGCGGCTTTCTCCTCCTTGAATTCCTTCGGGTGCATCAGGAACACGAAACGCGTCCGTGTCTCCATCGGCGTGATGGAGCCGCACCAGCAAAGCGCCTGCGGCCAGAAGCAGCGATAACACATCGGGCGCATGGAGGAGGAATGTGTAGCCCTGCTCGTGAGAGTAGGGACAGGCGGGAGGTTCAGTCGTGGGCGATGCCGCCTCGCACGAGGCGGGCTGCGAACGGCGCACTATTCCTTCTTCTTCGCCTTCTTTTCCGCCGCCGGCCGAGGCTCGCCGGCGCGCAACGTCTTTCCCAGCGCATGGTCCGCGGGCACGAGGCCGCGGCGGTAGCCCTTGAAGGCATACGGCGCGGGCTCGAAGGGATCGACGAAACGCACGTCGGCCTTTTCCGGAATCTCCAGCTCGAAGCCCCAGAGCACGGCGTTGACGACCATGCGGCGCAGGCCCTCGCTCAACAAGTCCGTCGCCGCACCCATTGTCGTGCAGAAGACGCGGTTGGTTTTTCCGCCCTCGTTTTTGTTCAGGCGCCACCACGCGATCGGCATCATGGGGTCGTTGATGCCTTGCTCGATTTTGTCGGCGTGGCGGACCTTGCGCTGCTTGGTGTCGGGGGCATCGGTCGGCTTCATGCCGGTGAGGACTTGGCCGCGCGCGAGAATCCTGGCGTCGGCGACCGGGTGCGTCTCGTAGACGCCGGAGTCGCCGAAGATCTCCGCGACGCAGCGCAGGATCGGGTCGGCCTCGGCGCCGGGCTCGATGATGCCGCGCGTGGCGCCGCGGCGGTTGGCGCCCCAGTGGCTCACCCAGTTTTCGCCGAGCACGTTCCGGCCAAAGTCGTTGAACGCCGCGTAGGCGGTCGGATGGCCGGCGGGGAAACGAAACGCGTGCGTGCTCGTGCGCAGCGCCACGATGGGCACGCCGCGAGCGACGGCGGCGGCGAAGCGCGCCATGTCCGCATCGGGCCAGCGGCGGAAACGCAGCGCCATGACGATGCCGTCCGCGGTGTCGAGCGCCGCGCTGTCGCCTACGCTGGCGCTGGCGTCGGGATTGATCGTGCCGTCGGCGTCGAGGGCGAAGAGCACGGTGCAGCGGAAGCCGTGGCGCTGGCTGAGAATCTTGGCGAGCATCGGCAGGCCCTCCTCGCCGCGGTATTCCTCGTCGCCGGTCAGAAAAACGATGTGCCGGCCCTCGCCGGCGCCGGGCTTGGCTTCGTAGGTGATCGAGGGCGCGGGTGCGGCGACCGCCGCTCTGAACGCACCAAAGACCAAGAAACAGAAACCGAGAATGAGGCGCACGATTTTCATCCCGCCTTGGTGCGCGCGCCGCAGCACGAGGTCAACCTGGCAGTCCCTTCATATCCGCGCGGATGCGGACTCAGGTGCGGCTCGTTGGGTTGACGCAAAAAAGGCGGCGAATTGAATCACCGCCTTAGCTTCTGGCCATCGGGGGCATCGCTCGCATGTCAACGTGCGCCCTTGACTAATTATTTGTCTCAGCTCGCGGCCGACCGCAGCGAGCGGCGGCCAAGCAAGAGTCCGAGCCCGCCGAGCGCGAACATCAGCATCGTGGAGCCGCCATCGGGCGCGCTCACGGCATCTCCGGTCACACGGAAGTTGGCATCAACTGCCGACGATACGAAGCTCCCACTCGAACCGTTATAGTAATTGCCGCCGCCGTAACCGCCCAAGTTGGAACCAGTGATCAACGTCGCGGTATTGGCGTAGAAAAAATACTGCGTGCCGCCGAGCAGGCTCACCCCGCTGCCAAAATTCCAGAATCCACCGGAGGCAGTCGCCGAGCCAAGATAACCGGCCGTGCCACTGCTCAATGCTCCGGGGGTGCCGGTGTAGGCCGATGACAGGAGAAACCCAGTGCCAGCTGCCGAAGGAGTGGTCGCAGGGGTGTCGGAAAAGAAATTGAAGGAGATATTCGTAAAGGAACCGGCCCCCACGAGGGTGAAAGACTGCCCTCCAATAAGGTTGGACGCAATGGCTGTCCCGGCGGTGAATTCGGCGACCGTGACGGCACGCGCCGGAACAGCAGCCGACACGGCAAGAGCAATGCCAATAGCGATCGGGGATTTGAAGAGCGAGTTCATGAGCCGGATTGGAGTGGGATTGTTAAGTTGAATACCAAACGCAGCCAAGCGGCGGAAAGGTCTAACCAAGGGTTGGATTAATTGCCACCGCACGAACTGCATCTCGAAAATCCTGCTGGCTGCATGAATGGCAAGGGAATATCCGCGCAAACAACTGGCAGAAACGATGACGCTGTCGGATAAGGCTGCCGGAGTATGTCGGGTGACATATGCTCTCTTGGTGCGGGGCGAGTCAGGCCCGATGACTCGCCGTCAGTCTTCACGGAACGGCTACGTCGATCGCAATTCGCATTTCACTCGGCCTCGCTGCCAGCGCCTTCAGCTCCACGGCGTCCGGCAAATTCCGGCCCGCCTTCACGGTGTAGGTGCCGGCGCGATAGACGCGGGGGCGGAAGCGGTCGCCTTGCACGCGGATGGTGTAGAGGATTTCGCCGGTGGCGTCCTCGATCACTTGCACGACGGGATTCGTCGCGCCCTTGAAATTCAGCTCGGGCAGGTAGCCGGCGATAGCGCGGCCGTCGTTGGCGTCCATCGCGACGGTGATCGGCCAGCCGGGGAATTGCGTGCGTGAGCCGTCGGCGTTGGGGAAGCGCGGCCAGCACTCGAAGGTGATCTGGCGCGTGGTCTTGTTGAAGCGCGCGAGGCCGTAGCCGTCGGCGCGCTGGCGCTCGTTCTGGATGTCGGGCGGGTTGGCGTAGGCGAGCATCGTGATCTTGTTGCCGAGGCCGTCGAGGTAGTCGCCGGTCCACGGGAGCGGGCTGCCGGGCACGGGGCGTGCGCCGGCTTTCTCGTCGAGCGGGTGCCACCAGCGGCCGTAGATCGTGTTCACGATGGCGGGATTGGTGAACGAGAACGGGCCGTCGCGAAACGCGCCGATGCCGTGCTGCACGACGACGGCGAGGTGCTGGTCGCCGCAGAGGTGGACGGACCAGGTGCGGCGGATCTCCTCGAGGGCGCGGTTGCGGCCGGTCTGCGGCCAGCCGTTGCAATCGAGGTCGGCGAGCAGGCGGTTGGTGGGCTGGCCGTGCAAGTGCACGGCGCCGGCGAAGGCGGTCTGCGAGAGCACGGCCTTCATCTCGGCGCCGGTCCAGTCCTGTCCCCACGTGCGGAGGAAACGCATCTGGCGATCGCCGAGGAGCTGGAGGCCGGGGAGGTCGATGGCCTCGGGGTTGAAGCCGGGCTCGTTGTAGTGATCCGGGCGCGGGCCGGCCTGCGGGATTTTACCCTGGGGGCCGGTCTTGAACTTGCGGTCCTCGAGGATCGCGAAGTCGAGGCCGCCGACGCGCAGGCGCGTGAAGTAAACCGTGATG
>JAEUHB010000226.1 GCA_016794665.1 Opitutaceae bacterium | reverse complement strand
CACCCGTAACTCCGCTTCATGCGCAGAGGCTGGTAGAGTTCCGGCGCGAGTTCGGTAAGGAATCGGCTTGGCGTTTGGAGCATCGCGGGGCCGCCCTTGGTGTTCACCTTGGGGAAGCACAGGTAGAGCTCATCACGGGCGCGCGTCACGGCGACGTAGAAGAGCCGGCGCTCTTCCTCGACATCGCCGGCCTCGATCGCGCGGCGCAGCGGGAATGAGCCGTCGGCGAGGCCGATCAGGAACACCGCGGCATACTCCAAGCCCTTGGCCTGGTGGACGGTCGTGAGGCGGAGCGCGTCGGCGTCGGGATCGGCGGAGCGGTCGCTCGTCTCGCTGTTGAGGAGCATGATTTGCGCGAGCAGCTCCTGCATCTCCTCGTAGCGGCTGGCGAACCCGATCATCGATTTCAGATCGTCGAGGCGGTAGACGTAGTTGGCAAAGGCGACCTTGAGGTAGTCGCCATACCAGCCGTCGATCGCGATCTCGACGGCGTTGTGGGGCTTCATCGTCTTCATCATCTCCTTCACCTGCTGGAGCGAGGCGACGAACTTGGGCCACTCCTCCTTCGCGTCCTTCGGCACCTTGCTCGCGACGTCGTCGGTGCCGAGCGCGTCGAGGAAATCCTGCTGCATCAGCTTCGCGTGCTCGAGGGCGGCGGCGTGGAGCTTCGACGCGTTCTTGTCGCCGACCTTGGGGAGCAGGACAGCGATGCGGTTCCACGCAGCGGTGTCACCGGGATTGTAGACGAAGCGCAGGAGCGCGACGAGGTCGCGGATGTGCGCCTGCTCGAAAAACCGCACGCCGCTCGTGATCTGGTAGGGAATCTGGAGGCGCGAGAGCTCGAGCTGGAGGTCGAGCGCCTGGAAATGCGCGCGGTAGAGAATCGCGATGTCGCTCAGCGAGCAGCCCTCGTCGATGAGGCCGCGGATCCGTTGCACGATGAACTGCGCCTGCTCGCGTCCGTCCATCGCCTGCACAAAGTAGGGCTTCTCCGAGTTGGCGCGGTGCGGGCGCAGCTCCTTCTCGAAGGAGCGGCCCTTGGGCTGCGCGAGGAGCACGCCGTTGGCGAGCGCGAGAATTTGCGGCGTCGAGCGGTAATTGGTCTCGATGCGGTGGATGACCGTGCCGGGGTGGCGGTCGGGAAACGTGAGGATGTTCTCCACGTTGGCGCCGCGCCAGGTGTAGATGCACTGCGCGTCGTCGCCGACGGCCATCACGCGGTGGTGCGAGCCGATGAGGTCAACGATCTGCGACTGCAGGACGTTGGTGTCCTGGTATTCGTCGACGAGCACGTGGCGGAAGCGATGGATGAAATACTCGCGCGTGCTCTCGGACTTTTTCAGGAGGTCGAGCCAGTGCTCGAGCAGGTCGTCGTAATCGAGCACGCTGGCGTCGCGCTTGGCCTCGGCGTATTTCTTCGCGAAGAGCGGCAGCCGCTCGATGATGCCCTCGTGTTGCGGGAAAAAGCGCTGCGTCGTCTCGCTGAGCGGGAGCTGGGTGTTGCGCGCCATCGAAAGGATGGCGTGCAGCGGGCCCGGCTTGGGGTGGGTCTTGTCCTTGAAGAAGCCCTTGTCGGCGGTGTCGACCGCGTCACGGAGGAGCCCCTCCGACTCCTCGGCATCGAGGATGGTGAAGGTGCGCGGCAGCCCGATCGCCTCGCCATACATGCGCAGGGCGCGGTGGCCGATGCTGTGGAACGTCCCGCCCCAGAAGCGCCCGGGCTCGACGCCCGTGAGCTCGTGCACGCGGTGGAGCATCTCCTTGGCGGCCTTGTTGGTGAACGTGAGCAGCAGGATCTCGCCCGGGCGCACGCCTTGCGAGAGCAGGTAGGCGACGCGGTAGGTCAGGGTGCGGGTCTTGCCCGAGCCCGCGCCCGCGAGCACGAGGAGCGGGCCCGGCTCGGCGGTCACGGCGGCAAACTGCTCGTCGTTCAGCGCCGCGCGAAAATCGATCGGCGGAAAGCCGGGCGGGGCGTGCGGGTGCGAAGCGTCGAGCGTGAAATCCATGAATGGCGAGGGGAGATGGCCGCAAAGAGCCCGCCGCGGCGCAAAGAAAATCGCGGGCGCGCCGACGGATGGGGCGCGGGTCAGCCCGCGGACGCGGGCCGGGTGAGGCTGGCCGGGACGGCGCGTTCAGTTCTTCCGCTCGTTCCACACCGCCATCATGTCGGTGGAGCCCTGCGAGCGGACGCCGTTGTCGGTGAGGATATCCTCCGTGGCGGCGAGCATCTCCTTGCGCGGGAAGACGAGGTTCTCGAGCCGGCGCCCGACGAAATCGAGGACGACGAACTCGTCCTTGAGATCGCGCAACGTGGCGACGAGGTGGGCGAGGTTCTTGATCTCGGTGTTGTTAATCCTGGAGACGACGCGCGACTGCGCGGGCGAGTAGTCCTGCGAGAGCTTGTGGGGGAAAAAAGGCGACGCCACGACGACGAGCGCCTCGTCGGGAAACGCCGGCCGGTCCGCGCGGCGCACCGCGAGGGGATTGCCGATCGCGGCGAGCGCGGCCCAGGAGTTGTTGTTGAGACCGCCAAGGAACTGCTGCGTGGCGGCGGAGAAGACCAGCGGCCCGTAGACAAAATACGACGGGTAGGCGCCGTCGAGGTCCGGGATGAGCATGGAGCGGCGGGCGGTGACGGGCAACTCGATGGCCCGCTCCACGCCGTCGCGGCAGATCTTCAGCGGCACGCGGCCGTCACGCGCGGCCCGCTGGATGATGTATTGGAATCGCACCCGGAGGTCGCCGACGCGCACCATGCCCTCGTTGTCCACGCGCACGCCACCGATCTCGGTGATGATATCCCAGGGCTTGAGCGGGTAGTTGGGATCGGAGGAGTCGGTCTCGGTCACGATCATGCCGTCGATGCCCTTGGGCGCCTTGAGGAACGGGCGCAGCGCGGCGTTCTCGAAGGTCTGCAGGGAGTCCCACATCGCGGGCTTGCCGTCGTATTTTCCGTCGCGCACGTCCGCGAGGAACAGCTCAACCTCCTCGCAAGGGATGATGTAGCCGATGTTGTCGCCGCCGCCGAGGCGGCTGAAGGCGAGGCCGATCATCTTGTCGCCGTCGACAGCGGGGCCGCCGGAGTTGCCGGGATTGATCGCGGCGTCGATTTGGATGCGGAGGCCGGCGGTGGACATGCCGTAGCCGGCGAATTCGATGCGCGAGACGATGCCCTTGGTGATCGAGAGCGTGGTGCCGCCGGCGGGGAAGCCGTAGACCATCACGCTGTCCTTCACCGCGGGGAGCTTCGTCGCGCGGGGCAGGGGAGGGCGGTTGTCGAAGAACGACTCGTCCTCGAGCTTGAGCACCGCGAGATCGATGCCCTGCGCGATGGACTCGACGGTGGCGCGGATCTTGTCGCCCGACTGGTTGGCCTGCACCTGCACCTGGCTCGCGTAGAGCACGACGTGGGCATTGGTGAGGATGCGCCTGCCCTCGATGATGACACCGGTGCCGGTGGAGTCGCGCGGGCCCTGCTTGGTCCAGGGCTTGTAGGGATCGGGGTAGCGCGAGGTGGAGAAGATCTTCACCACGGAGCCTTCCACCGCGCTGGCCTTGACGGGAGCCAGCAACACCGGTGGTTCGGCGGCGGGGCTGGTCCGGACCGCGGCGGCAACAATCAGGAGAGGCAGGGGGAGCAGGGCGCCAAGGCGCGACAGGGGAAGCATGGCCCGGAAAGGCAACGTGCGCCGGCGCGGAAGGCCAGAGCGTTTTTGCACGGGCCGCCGACCGCGGCCGATTGATCTAATAGCGCACTTTGTCGTTCTTGTCCGCCCATTCGCGGAAGGCGCCCTGCGCCTCGTCGCGCAGCAGGGGCCGCATGGCAATGGCGCGCTGCTCCGGCGGCAGCGGGATCTGCTGATAGATGAAGTCGTCGTCGAAACCGATCGCCGCGGCGTCGCTGCGGGTGTTGCCGTAGAAGACGCGCGGGATGCGCGCCCAGTAAATCGCGGCGAGGCACATCGGGCAGGGCTCGCAGCTCGTGTAGAGCTCGCAATCGTCGAGCTGAAAAGTCTTCAGCTTCGCGCATGCCTCGCGGATGGCGGTGACCTCGGCGTGGGCCGTGGGGTCGTTGGTGGAAGTCACGCGGTTGCTGCCGCGCGCGACAATCTCGCCGCGCCGCACGACGACGCAGCCAAACGGCCCGCCGCGCCCGGCGCGCATCCCCGCCTCGGCCTCCATGATCGCGGCGCGCATGAAGTCTTCATTGGTCATCGCGCGGAACGTGAATATCGAGCTGACAGCTGACAACGCCATAACCACGCTGCGCGCCCATGAGCTCCAGCGCCATTGGCGGCCTCGAAATCACCGGTCCCCTGCACGCCCGCTTCGCGGAGGCCCTCACGCCCGAGGCCTGCCGTTTCGTAGCCGACCTCGAGACGCGCTTCGGCGCTCGGCGCCGTGAATTGCTCGCTCGGCGCGCCGAGCGCCAGCGGGAGATCGATGCGGGCAAGCTGCCGGATTTTTTGCCCGAGACCGCGCACATCCGTGGCGGCGACTGGCGCGTGCCGCCGCCGCCGCCCGACCTCGTCGACCGTCGCACCGAGATCACGGGCCCGGTCGATCGCAAGATGGCGATCAATGCGCTCAACTCCGGGGCGCAATGCTGGATGGCGGACTTCGAGGACGCCAACTCGCCCACGTGGGAAAACGTCATCGAAGGCCAGATCAACATGCGCGACGCGGTGCGCCGCACGATCACGTTCACCTCGCCGGAGGGAAAGCACTACGCGCTGAAAGAGAAGACCGCGACCATCGTCGCGCGGCCGCGGGGCTGGCACATGGAGGAGAAGCACGCGCGGCTGGGCGGGAAGCGCGTCAGCGCCTCGCTCTTCGACTGGGGCCTCTACTTTTTCCACAACGCCAAGGAGCTGCTCGCGCGCGGCAGCGGCCCTTATTTCTACCTGCCCAAGATGGAGAGCCACCTCGAGGCGCGGCTGTGGAACGACGTGTTCCTGCACGCCCAGGCGGCGCTCGGCATCCCGCGCGGCAGCGTGCGCGTGACCGTGTTGGTGGAGACGATCCTCGGGGCCTTCGAGTGCGAGGAGATTCTCTACGAGCTGCGCGAGCACGCGAGCGGGCTCAACTGCGGACGCTGGGACTACATCTTCAGCTTCGTGAAGAAGCTGCGCAACCGCCCGGAGTATCTCTTCCCCGACCGCACGCTGATCACGATGACGGTGCCGTTCATGCGCGCCTACGCGCTGCACGTGATCAACGTCTGCCACCGCCACGGCGCCTACGCGATGGGCGGCATGGCCGCGCAGATCCCGATCAAGAACAACCCCGAGGCGAATGCCGCCGCGCTCGCCAAGGTCCGCGCCGACAAGGAGCGCGAGGCCCGCGACGGCCACGACGGCACCTGGGTCGCGCATCCCGGGCTCGTGCAGGCCGCAATCGAGGCGTTTGGCCAGCACATGAAGGGCCCCAACCAGGTCGCGCGATTGCACGACGTGAACATCACCGCCGCGATGTTGCTCGAGCCGCTCAAGGGCCCGATCACGGAGCAGGGCGTGCGGTGGAACCTGCACGTGGGCGTGCGTTACCTCGAGGCGTGGCTCGGCGGTTCCGGCGCGGAGCCGATCCACAACCTGATGGAGGACCTCGCGACCTCGGAGATCTCCCGCTCGCAGCTCTGGCAGTGGCTGAAGTTCGGCGCGAAGCTCGACGACGGCCGGAAGATCACCGGCGAGATGTATGACGCCCTGCTGGCTGACGAGCTGAGGAAAATCCGCGCCGAATACGGCGACGCCCGCTACGAGGGCGGCCACTTCAAGGACGCGGTCGAACTCTTCATGCGCATGTCGAAGAGCGAGCATTTCGACGAATTCCTGTCATTGCCGGCCTATGAGTTGCTACCGTAGGGCCGGCGCCTGTCACCGGCCGCGGACGCCGACAAGCGGCGCACCTACCCATGCCATCGCTCGCTGAAATTAACGCCCTCGATCGCGCCGCCTTCACCGCGGGTCTCGGTCATCTCTTCGAGCACTCTCCGTGGGTGGCGGAGGAGACGTGGGTGCGACGGCCGTTCCGCGACGCCACCCATCTCCACACCGAGCTCTGTGCAGCGATGCGCGGCGCGAACCAAGAGCGGAAACTCGCGCTCATTCGCGCCCACCCCGACCTCGCCGGCCGCCTGGCGCAGCAAAACCAGCTCACGGCCGATTCGAAGCGCGAGCAGGCGAGCGCCGGGCTGAGCCGACTGACCGAGGAGCAACTCTCGGTCTTCAACGTGCTCAACGCCGCCTACCGGGCCCGCTTCGGCTTCCCGTTCATCATTTGTGCGCGCCTCAACAATCACGCGACGATCCTCGGCGCGATGCGCTCGCGGGTGACCAACTCGCCCGAGCGGGAATTCGAAACCGCCCTCGCGGAGATCGAGAAAATTGCGTCGCTGCGGCTGGCCGACATTCTCCAACAATGAACACAGGCGAAACCAAGAAACCACGCGCGGGGTTGATATTCCTTCTGGAATTTTTCGTGTGATTGGTGAGTTTCGTGAGCACTTTCTTTCCATGCCCGCCAAACTTACCACCCACGTCCTCGACCTCACGACCGGCAAGCCTGCCGCCGGGATGCGCGTCGAACTCTGGAACCTCGACGGCAAGCCCCACCTGCTGAAGGCGGCCGTCACCAACGCTGATGGCCGCACCGATGCGCCGCTGCTCGAGACCGGCGAGATGGCTGTGGGGCGCTACGAACTGCTCTTCTTTGTGAAGGATTATTTTGTCACGCACCACCGGGACAGCCTGTTCCTCGACCGCGTGCCCGTGCGCTTCTCGATCGCGGATGCGGCCGTGCGCTACCACGTCCCGCTGCTCGTCACGCCTTGGGCCTACCAAACCTACCGCGGCAGCTGAAGATGAAGGCTGCTCGTCAACTTGCCCGCTGGCTCGACGAGCTGGGCCGGATTTCTGACGAGCGCGGGCGGCTCACGCGCACGTTTCTGTCACCGGCGATGGGGCGGGCGAATGCGCTCGTTAGCCGTTGGATGAGAGAAGCTGGCTTGGCCGTGAGATTCGATGCGGTGGGCAATGTGATCGGGCGGCTCGATGGGCCCGACGCAAGGAGCAAGACCCTGCTGCTTGGCTCGCACCTGGACACGGTGCGCAACGCGGGAAAGTTCGACGGCCCGCTCGGCGTCTTGTTGCCGGTCGTTGCGCTCGCGGAGCTGAGGCGGCGCGGCGTGGCGCTGCCGTTTGCGGTCGAAGTGATCGGTTTCTCCGAAGAGGAAGGCGTCAGGTTTGCGAGCGCCTATCTGGGCAGCAAGGGCTATGCGGGTCTTCTGACGACGGCTGACCTGAATCTTAGGGATGCTGGCGGTGTGTCGGTGGGCGAGGCGATCTCCCATGGGAGCCGCGGCACCGCCACGGCGGCCAAGCTTCGTGAAGCGGCGAGGCCGCCGCGATCCCGGGATCTGATCGGCTACGTCGAGGTTCACATCGAGCAGGGACCCGTCCTGGAGCAGGCGAAGCTTGCGGTCGGAGTGGTGTCGGCCATCGCGGGTCAGAGCCGTTTTAGACTGACTTGGAGTGGGATGGCAGGACACGCGGGCACGACCCCGATGAACCTGCGGCGGGACGCGCTGGCGGGAGCGGCGGAATTCGTGAGCGGGGTCGAGGCGTTGGCCCGGCGCACACCCGGACTGGTGGCGACCGTGGGCCTGATCGAGGTTTCGGGCGGTGCCGCCAACGTCATCCCCGGCGAGGTGACGCATACGCTTGATGTCCGGCACGCGCGCGATGCGGTGCGCCGCGATGCGCTCATGCGGATGGGGCGGCTGGCGACGCGCATCGCGCGAAACCGCGGGCTTGAGCGTCATTGGCTGCGCACACAGGACAATGCCGCGGTCGCGTGCGCGCCCGCGCTCACGGCGCAGCTCGCGCGCAGCGTGGAGGCTGTGCAGGGCAGCTGTCTCTCGCTGGTAAGCGGCGCCGGCCATGACGGCGTCGTGCTCTCGGCGCTGGCTCCGGTCGCGATGCTCTTTGTGCGTTGCCGCGATGGGCTGAGCCATCACCCGGCCGAGCATGCCTCCCCCGCGGATTGCGACGTCGCCCTGCGCGTGATGGTGGACTTTATCGCGCGGATGGCCCAGCAACACGGACGATGAAACGCACGGGTCCGATTTTCCGCGAAAACGCCAAGACCATTCACGAGCCGGAGCGGCTTGACCTTGTCGTGCGCGGCGGACGCGTGGTGACGCCCGAGGGCATACTCGACGCCGAGATTGGCATCGTGCGGGGAAAAATCGTCCGCCTGGCGCCAAAGGTCTCCGACGCGACGGAAAGCGAACTCGATGCGGGCGGGCGCTATGTCTTGCCGGGCATCATCGACGCCCACGTGCACTTCAACGAGCCCGGTCGTGCCGAGTGGGAGGGCCTCGCCACCGGGTCGGCCGCGCTGGCGGCGGGCGGGGGCACGATGTTCTTCGACATGCCGCTCAACTCCGAGCCGCCCGTGTTGAACGCCGCGGCGCTGCGCGAGAAACGCCGGCTCGCCGAGGAGAAGTCGTGCACTGACTTTGCGCTCTGGGGCGGGCTTACGCCCGGCAACCTCGATCAGCTGGCCGGCCTGCGCGACGCGGGGGCGATCGGGCTCAAGGCGTTCATGTGCAACAGCGGCATCGCGAGCTTCGCGAACGTCGATGCGAAATCACTTCGCGAGGGCATGAAGCGCGCCACCAAGCTCGGCCTGCCCGTCGCGGTCCACGCCGAGGACGACGCGCTCGCGGCGAAGCTGACCGCCGAGCTGAGGGCCAAGGGCCGCACCGACGCGCGCGCCTGGCTCGATTCGCGGCCGGTCGAGGCGGAACTCGCCGCGATTCGCCTCGCGCTGGAGCTGGCCGCTGAGACGGGCTGCGCGTTGCACGTCGTGCACGTTAGCAGTCCCGAGGGCATCGCACTCATCGCGGAGGCGCGCAACCAGCGCGTGGATGTCTCGGCCGAGACCTGCCCGCACTATCTGTTGCTGAACGAGAAGGACGTCGAGCGCCTCGGCCCGCTCGCGAAATGCGCGCCGCCGCTGCGCGACGAGAAACGCCGCAAGGCGCTCTGGGCGGATTTGCGCGCGGGCGACATCCAGACGGTCGGCTCCGATCATTCGCCTTCGCTGCCTGAGATGAAGGACTCGGCCAACATGTTCGCCGTCTGGGGCGGCATCGCCGGCGTGCAGCACGGGTTCGAGTTGCTGTTCTCCGCCTGCGAGAAAAGCGTCGCGCGCGATCTGCCGGTTCTTGCGGCCGTGCTTGCGCGCAATGTCGCCCGCCGCTTCCGGATCGACGACCGCAAGGGTCAGATCGCCACTGGCCGCGACGCGGATTTCTCGCTCGTTGAGTTCGGGAAGGCGCGCACGATTCATGCCGACGATCTCTGGACCCGGCACCGCATCAGCGCCTACGCGGGCGAGCGCAGCCGCGCCCGCGTCACGCACACCTACCTCCGCGGCAAGCCCGTCTATGCTGAAGGCCGGTTGACGAACCTGCCGCAACCGGGCCAGTTTCTGGCGCCGCATCGCTGAACCATCATGAGCCTTCCCTACGGACAAACCCGCACGCGCGTCGCCGCGCGCCATGCTCTCATCGCGCCGGATGGACACGTGAAGAGTTCGGTGCCTGGCATCACCGGCGCCGCCACTGTCATCGTGATCAACGGCGCGATGGGCGCGCGCTTCGCGCAGCTCCTAGTGACGTTTGAGGCAGGCGGTCGCGCCGATTTTTCGGGCGGCGAGATCGAGACTGCGGGCTATATTGAGAGCGGCGGCGTGACGGTGAAGATCGGCGCCGAAAAGGCAAAGTGCGGCGCGGGCGGATTTTTCTTCGCGCCGGCCGAATCCGGTTGGTCGATCACGGCGCCCAAGGCAGGCACGCGCATCACCCTGTTTCAAAAGAAATTTCAGCCGCTCGCGGGCTCGGTCGCGCCGTCCCCGATCATCGGCGACGTGCGCGACGTAAAGGGCCAGCCGTTCCTCGGCGATCCGGATGCGCGGCTGCAAGTGCTGCTGCCCGACGTGCCGGAGTTCGATCTCGCGATGAACATCTTCACCTACCAGCCGGGCGCGACGCTGCCGTTCGTCGAGACGCACGTCATGGAGCACGGGCTGCTGATGCTCGAGGGGCAGGGCGTCTATCGCCTCGAGGACGCGTGGTATCCCGTCGCCGCCGGCGACGCGATCTGGATGGCGCCGTATTGCCCGCAGTGGTTCGTCGCGATGGGGAAGGCGCCCGCGAGCTACCTTTACTACAAGGACGTAAACCGCGCGGCACTGTGACTCGTGGCGCACACCATGCAGACGGCCGCGACCTCATTTGAATTCCAACTGAACGGCCGGCGCGTCGAGGTCTGCGGCGCCGCGCCGACCACCACGCTGCTCGACTGGCTGCGGCGCAATGGCCGCACCGGCAGCAAGTGCGGCTGCGCCGAGGGTGATTGCGGCGCCTGCACCGTCGCGATTGTCGATCGCGATGCCGAGGGAAGCCCGGCCTACCGGGCGATCAATTCGTGCATCGCGCTGCTTCCGATGTTCGCGGGCCGCGAGGTCGTGACGGTCGAGGGCCTCGCGGACGGCGATGGATTGCATCCGGTGCAGCATGCGATGGTCGGGCACCAGGGGTCGCAGTGCGGCTATTGCACGCCGGGGTTCGTGGTCTCGCTGTTCGAGGCCTACTACCGCCGCGACGTCACCCAGCCCTGCCAGATCAACGACCAGCTTTGCGGCAACCTCTGCCGCTGCACGGGCTACCGGGCGATTCGTGATGCCGCCGTGGCCGCATTGGCAACGCGAGCGGAGAACGGAGCGGATCGTTTCGCGACGGCCCTGGCGACGACGAAAGTCGCTCCCACCGCCCTGGCTTATGCCGCAGGGGACGCGCATTTCTTCCGACCGACCTCGCTCGCCGGGCTTCTCGCCCTGAAGGGAAGCCACGCGGACGCCGTGCTCGTCGCCGGGGCCACGGAAGTAGGCGTGGAGTTGAACAAAAAGTTCAGAAAGTTTCCCGTGCTCATCTCCACCGAGGCCGTGGCGGAGCTGACGCGCATCGCAGCCACGCCGACCGAGTGGCGCATTGGCGCCGGGGTCACGCTAACCGCCATTGAGGAGGCGCTCGATGGCGAATATCCGTCGCTCGCGAAGATGCTCTCGGTCTTCGCGGCGCGGCAAATCCGCAACCGCGCGACGCTGGGCGGAAACCTCGCCACGGCCTCGCCGATTGGCGACAGCGCACCGGTGCTGCTGACCTTGGATGCGAGCGTGGTGCTGGCGTCGGCTGCGGCGGAGCGCACGGTGCCGCTCGAAGCGTTCTTCACCGGCTACCGCCGCACGCAGCTCCGGCCGGATGAGGTCATCAAGGAGATCGTGCTGCCGCGCGTTGCGGCGGACGAATGCACGCGGCGGGTGGACTTCCAAAAGGTCTCCCATCGGCGTGAGCTCGACATCAGCATCGTCTCGGCCGCGTTTGCCCTCGAAACCGATGGGGGCGGCGTCGTGCGGAAGGCGCGAATCGCGTTTGGCGGCGTGGCGGCGCAGCCTCTGCGCGCGCGACGGGCAGAGGTGGCACTCGAAGGGCGGACGCTCGCCGCCGCGGCGAGCGCGGTTGGGGCGACACTGCGTGAGGAATTTTCACCCATCGACGATGTCCGCGGCAGCGCCGATTACCGGCGCGGCGTCGTGGTGAGACTGTGGGATAAATTCGTTTCAGGGGAAACGAGCCTCGCGGTCGACGCGCCGCCGGACTTCGCCGGGCGCGCGCCCTGGCCGGTCGCGGAGGCGTCGAAGGATCTCCGGCACGAAAGTGCCATTGGGCACGTGACCGGACGCGCGCACTATGTGGACGACACGGCCCAGCAGCGACCGATGCTCGAAGTGTGGCCGGTGCTCGCGCCGCACGCTCACGCGAAGATCTTGCGCCGCGATGCCACGGCCGCGCGAGCCGCGCCGGGTGTGGCGGCCGTGCTGATGGCTGAGGACGTGCCGGGCCTCAACAACGTGGGTGTCGCGCGCCATGACGAGCCGCTCTTTGCCGCCGGCGAGGCGATGTTTCACGGCCATTTGGTCGCGCTTGTCGTCGGCGATTCGATCGCCGCTTGCCGTGCGGCGGCGGCGCTCGTGCAGGTGGACTACGAGCCGCTGCCCGCGATCCTCACGATTGCGGATGCGGTGGCGGCGGATAGTTTCCACAACCCGCTGCGCACGATCAGGCGGGGCGACGCGGGCGCAGCGCTA
Organism: Opitutaceae bacterium; assembly: GCA_016794665.1. Lineage (GTDB taxonomy): Bacteria > Verrucomicrobiota > Verrucomicrobiia > Opitutales > Opitutaceae > ER46. The sequence continues at coordinate 2,581 of JAEUHB010000226.1, read as the reverse complement.
GCGGCGGCACCGCGGCGGCTGGCGGGGGAATTCGCGTTTGGCGGCCAGGAGCATTTTTATCTCGAGACGCACGCCGCGTGGGCCGAGTGGGGCGATGACGGCGACGTTCTCATCCGTTGCTCGACCCAGCATCCGTCGGAAATCCAGGCGATCGTCTCGGAGGTGCTGCATGTGCCGCGCAACAAGATCGTCGTCCAAGCGCCGCGCCTGGGCGGCGGATTTGGCGGCAAAGAGACGCAGGGCAACACCCCCGCCGCGCTCGTCGCGCTCGCCGCGCTCAAGACCGGCCGCCCGGTGCGCATGCAGCTCGACCGCGACCTCGACATGATGATGACGGGCAAGCGGCACCCGTTTCATGCGCGTTTCGAGGCCGGTTTCACGCCGGACGGCCGGCTGCTCGCGCTGGACGCGCGCCTGATCTCCGACGGTGGATGGTCGCTCGATCTGTCGCAGCCCGTGCTGGAACGGGCGATGTTTCACGTCGACAACGCCTACTTCATCCCCGCCCTGCGCGTGAGCGGCCGCGCCGCGAAGACAAACGTGGCTTCCAATACCGCGTTCCGCGGCTTCGGCGGCCCGCAGGGCATGCTCGTCATCGAGGAGATTATGGACCGCGTGGCGCGGGCGACGGGCCTGCCTCCGGAGGTCGTGCGCGAACGCAACCTCTACCACGGCACCGGCGAGACCAACCGCACGCACTATGGCGCGGAGATCGGCGACAACCGCATCCAGGCGATCTGGAAACAGGCGCTGGAGGAATCGCGATTTGCCGAGCGACGGGCGGCCGTCGCAGAGTGGAATCGAAGCCACGCGCGTGTGCGCCGCGGCCTGGCGATCACGCCGGTGAAGTTCGGAATTTCGTTCACCCTTACGCACTACAACCAAGGCGGGGCGCTCGTGCATATCTATCAGGATGGCACGGTGCAGGTGAACCACGGCGGCACGGAGATGGGGCAGGGCTTGCACACGAAAATCCTCGGCATCGCGATGCGCGAACTTGGACTGCCGGCGGCGGCGATCCGGATGATGCACACGAGCACGGACAAGGTGCCCAACACTTCCGCCACCGCCGCCAGCGCAGGTGCTGACCTCAACGGCGCCGCGGTGCGCAACGCGTGCGCGACGCTGCGCGAGCGCCTGAAGCCGCTTGCGGCGAAGCTGGTCAATGCTCCCGCCGAGACGATCGTTTTCGCCGAGGGCGCAGCCGTGTCACGCGCCGACGCGACGAAGCGCATCAGCTTTGCTCAACTTGCCGGCGCAGCCTACGCCGCCCGCGTGAGCCTTTCCTCCACGGGCTATTATTCCACGCCGGAAATCCATTGGGATTGGGCGAAGGGATCGGGCCAGCCTTTCGCCTATTACGCCTGCGGTGCCGCGGTGACCGAAGTGGAGGTGGATGGCTACACGGGCATGAGCCGCGTGATGCGCGTGGACATCGTCCACGACGTCGGCGACTCGCTGAACCCCGGCATCGACCGCGGCCAGATCGAGGGCGGCTTTGTGCAAGGCATGGGCTGGCTCACAAGCGAGGAGTTGAAATGGGACGCGAAGGGCCGCCTGCTCACGCACAGCGCGAGCACCTACCAAATACCCGCGATCAGCGACGCGCCGATGGAATTCAACGTCACGCTCCTGCCCGATGCCGCGAACCGGAAGGCCGTGCACGGCAGCAAAGCCGTGGGCGAGCCGCCGCTGATGCTCGCGATCTCGGTGCGCGAGGCGATTCGCGACGCCGTGGCGAGTTTCGGAAATCCCGGCGGCCAGGTCCCGCTGGCTTCACCCGCGACCGGCGAGGCGGTGTGGAGGGCGATCGAGGCCCGAGGCAGAGCCTGAGGGGCGCCACGCTGGGACGTCAGCGCGCCGCGGCGGTGCGCTTCACCACCCAGTCGATGATCGCGGTGTCGTCGTTTTCGTGGCGCCACACGAGGGCGAGGAACTCGGCGGGGAGGATGTCGTGTTCCTTGAAGAAGCGTCGATCGCCGCCGCAGCAATACATGAGCGAAGGCGGCAGCTCGCCGCGGAGCTTCGCGCGGGTCTTCGGCAAGATGCGCGGGAGCCAGGCGATGCCGCGGACGGAGTCGGTCTTGGCGGGCATCTTTGAATCGTCGAGCACCGCGGACGAAGCGCGGCCGCCCTGAACGTTGAGGAAATAGTCGCGGCGGAGGGTCTCGATGGCGAGGGCTTGGGCGAAGCCGGGCTCCCCGCCGTAGCCGTTGTGGTCCTCGGCGTAGTCGTAGAGATTCTGCGCCGAGATGCCGTTCGCGGCGAGGAACGCCTTCTCGTCGGGCGTGCAGATCGCGTCGGCGCCGCGGGTGCCGGCAGCGTAGCGCGCGACAGCCTGATCGTAAATCGCGCGGAAGCGATCGGGGAAGGTGTAGTGTTTCATGCTGAACTGAACATCAATGTTGTCGCGTGAAAAACGCAAATGGGCCTTTGCGGCTAGACAGTTTTGTCCAGCGCTGACAACAAACCGGCCTCCGTGACCACAACTGCCGTCATCACATGCATGACCGAGGGGGATCGTCCTTACTTGAAGGACGCGGTGCGCTCTGTCGTTCAGCAAACAGTCCCGTGTGCAATT
>JAEUHB010000166.1 GCA_016794665.1 Opitutaceae bacterium | reverse complement strand
TCGTGGATGGGAATGACGCCGTGAGGGGACCGCCGTGACCGGGTCCGGGCGGTGACTTCAGAAATACTGGCAATGATCCGCGGCCAGCGCCTTCTCGTTCAGGAACCAGCCGGAATCGACGATCCCATCGGCCTCCGGAACCAGTTCGTCGGGCCGCACGGAGAACGTCTCCGCCGCGAGCCGGCAGGCGTAGAGATTCACGTGACCGGTGCGTTTCAACAGGGCGATGAAGTCGCGAATCTCGACCGGGCTGCCTTCGGCCTTCAGCGCCGCACGCAGCCACGCTTCCTCGGCCGCATGGCGGCCGTCGACGCGGACGGCGTTCGCACCAGCCGGCGTGAGCACTCGCGCCGCCCAAAGGACGAACAGGATGTCGACGTGCACGCCTTGGCTGGCTTGGACAAACGCAAAGGTGAGCGGAGTCAGCAGCCGGTCATAGGCGTCGTCGCGGACGACGATCGCGAGGCGCGTGAGCCGGCGCGGTCGCCCGTCGGGCACTTTTTCTGAAGCGACGGTGACGCGAACGGGAACAGGAGAAGTCGTGGTCATGAGGGTGATGCTGGCGCGGCCGGTTTGCGGGCTAGCTTGATCGTCCCCGAGGTGCAGCCGCGGCATCCCCGGGGACGAGCGTCCAGGAGCAGAACCAGGTTTCTTCGTTCAGTTTCCTCCGGATGGCAGGGTCGCCACCGATGGTTTCGTCGCGGCCTCGAGCATCAGCGTCCGCACGTCGGCGAGGATCAGGCGCACGTCGAGCGTGCCGGAGCTGTAGATATTGCGGATGTTGCCGGCAGCATCGACGAGGAAGACCCGGAGGGTGTGGTTGAGCGGACCGGTGGGGTCGCGCGGGTTGGCCTTCTTGCTCACAGCCTGGCCGTAGGCGGCTAGGATGGGCCGGAGCTCACGGTCGGACCGCGTCGTGACGAAGTGCCACGGCGCCGCATCCGGATCCTCGGCGACAAGGGCGGAGTAGGCCGCCATGCGGTCCGGTGTGTCGTTGACCGGATCGAAGCTCATGCTGACGAGCCGGAGGGCCGCGGCTAGCGCGGGATCCGCCGCGCTCTCGCGATTCAACTGCCAGAGGACGCCCGTGGCCGACGGACACGCGTTGGGCGACGCGCACTGCGTGTAGATGAAGCTCAGGACGGTGATGCGGCCGCGGGTCAGCGCCGCGAGGGACGCGGGATCGCCGTTGGCGTCGAGGAGCGCGCCGTCGGCCGCGCGCTTGATGATCGGCAGCGCATAGCTGCCGGGCACGGGCACCGGATAGGCCGGCGCCTGATAGGCGGGCGTCGCAAAGGCGGCGGAAGCCGCGACGAGCAGACCGAGGACAATGGAATTCGTTTTCATGGGAGGAGGTGTCGAGAGGCTCGGCGCGCTCATTGCCCGACTTTGGTCGATCCGAAGAGCATGTGATGCGGGCGGCCGAGCTGTAGCGCGGTGAAATCGAGCTCGAACGTGGGCGCGAGCGCGCGGCCATCCCAGCCGTAGGCTCTCACGAACTGCTCGTTGTCGGCGCCACCCTTGTCCCAGCGCGCGAGGAGCGAGCTGCTGAAGTAGAGGCGTTTTCCGTCCCAGCTCTGCGAGACCATGTTGAGCTGGCGGCCGATTTGCTGTTCGAGGATCTCCCGCGGGCGATGCGGGTCCGAGACGTCGAACACCCGGCACTTGCCGTCACCGAAGCAGTCGACGAACAGCGTGCGGTCATCCGCGCTCAGGCTGATGTCGACGGGCAGCACCCCGCCCTCGCCGCCGATGGTGGCGACTTCCTTGGTCTGCCACTCGCCGTTTGCGTCCTCGTAGCAGAGCCAGAGCCTGGACGTGAGCGCGGTCGCGGTGAACGCATGGTTCCGTTTCTCGCCCCACGCCCAGCGGATCTCAAGCGGCGCGCCGGGGACGTGGAAGACCTTCCGCGGCTGCCGCGCGTGAAAATCCCAAAGCACCATCGAGTTTCCCATCTGCTTCACGGCCTCGGCGTCCTGCACGAGATCGCCGAAGTTGCGGGTGTAGTTTTTCCAGCCGGTGAACGAGGTGGAAAGCATCACGTTTTTTCGCGGCAGGACGCGCGCATCGTAGCCGTAGCCGTCGGCAAACTCCGCGCCGACGACGCCGGACGCGCCCTTCACCGGCATCCAGTGCGTCGCGATGAAATCCCCCTCGTTGCTGAACTCCACCAATGCCGTGCGCCCGCCGCGATCCGTTGAGTTGGAGAGGCACGGGATGAGCACGCGGCCCGGCAGCGCGTAGGCCCCGTGCGGCCCGACCGCGCCGCCCGTGACGCGCGCAAAGTCGTCGATGGTCTTCACCAGCCGCGGCCGGGCGGGATCGGTGTGCACGTCGAAGATGAAGATCGTGCTGCTCTCGAGGCCGGCCAGCCAGAGCTGGCGCCGATCGTCCGTGAATCCGCCGTGGTGCGCCTCGTGGCGCCCGCCAACCGTGACGCTGGCGATCACCTTGCCGTAGGTGCGCGAGCCGGGCTTCACGTCCACCGTGACGAGTTTGTCGGCGCCGTCGCCCATGCCCTCGACGCCGAGCGTCCAGACATAGAGGAACTCCTCCTGCCCCTCGATGCGCGCGAGGTAGGGCGAGGAGCACGTCTCGTCGGCGCGGGACGCCGGCAGGAGGCTCGCCAGTGCGAGCGCAGCGGCGGCGAAAGCGGCCGGGAGGAAAAACGCGCCTGATCGGCGGTGCAGGATGAAGAATGACTGCTTCATGGAAATTGAGCCCAGGGGAAAAACGATCGGGCAGTTCATTCCGCGGTGGCAGGCTCGATGACGGCCTTGATCGCGTTGATCGAATCCGCGGGGAAACCACCGCGGCGGGCGTGCTCGCGAATCAAGTCCGCGCTCGGCGCAAGGTAGACGCAGTAGAGCTTTTCGTCCGTCACATAGCTGTGGACCCACTGGATGGCGGGGCCGAGGTCGCGCAGGACCGCGCAGGATTTCGCGGAGACGTCGCGGAGTTCGCGGGCGGAGAGCTTCCCGGCGCCGGGAAGCGTGCGTTCGATGACATACTTGGGCATGGTTCTGAGTGGTTCCAGGGATGCCGCTTCGGCGCGGGCGGTCCCGCGGCCGCGCAGGATTGCGTGGCGTGGTCGGGATTCCCTAGCGTGCGGCATCGTGATGGTGTTTGATTGCAAAGTCCGCCGGTTCATCCGGCGGCGGCGTGACTGTAGCCGCTCCGCCCCCGGCGCGGAATGGCCGCGCCGCCGGTCGTCATGGCCGGGACGCCGGTTCGCACCGGCTTCAACGGATGGACGCGCTCGCTGATCTCCTGCGTGTCGTGCGGTTTTCGGGCGGCCTTTTCCTGGAGGCCCGCTTCCGGCAACCGTGGTGCCTGCTCTCGCACTTGACCGAGCAAGACTGCGGACCGGGCGTGGACACGAGCGGCGGCATCGTGGCTTTTCACTTTGTGCTCGAAGGCGAGGTGCAGGTCCGGGTGGGCGGCGAGCCGCCGCAGCTCGCGCCCGCCGGCAGCCTGATTCTCGTGCCGCGCAACGACCCGCACCTCCTCGGCAGCGATGTCTCGCTGCCCCGCCTCGACGTGCGCTCCGTGATGCGCAAGGCCGCGGAGGACGACCTCGCGCGCATCGACGTCGGCCCCGGCGGGCACGCGGGCCAGCGGTTCGTGTGCGGCTTTCAAGCCACCGGGATGCGCGATCACCCGCTGCTCGCGGCGCTGCCCGCCTTGATCGTGACGGACCTCCAGGACCGCCCGTGCGCGGAGTGGGCGCAGTCCTCGTTCCGCTACGCGGCGCAGGAGCACGCGGCGCAGCGGGCCGGCTCGCAGGAGATCCTCGCCCGGCTCTCCGAGCTGCTGTTCGTCGAGGCCGTCCGCGGCTACATCGAGCGCCTGCCCGGCGAGGCCACGGGCTGGCTCGCAGCGCTGCGCGACCCGGCGCTGGCGCGGGCGCTCACGGCGCTCCACGCGCAGCCCGCGGAGGCGTGGACCACCGATGCGCTCGCCGAACGGGCCTTCCTCTCGCGCTCCGCGTTCGCCGAGCGCTTCACCCGCATGGTGGGCACGCCGCCGATGAACTACCTGACGCGCTGGCGCATGCTGCTCGCGGGGCAGCGGCTCCGCGAGACCGCCGACACGATCGCGCAGATCGCGGCGGCGGTGGGCTACGAATCGGAGTCCACGTTCTCGCGCGCCTTCGCCCGCGAGCTCGGGATGGCTCCCGGCGCGTGGCGGCGGCAGGCCGCCAACGGCTGAATCCGGCGATCAGAGATCGAAGCTCGCGCTGAGGATGAACCGGCGGGGCTCGATGATGCGGTAGGCGTAGGTCGAGCCGTCGGGGTTGGCGCCGACGGGTTGCAGGCGGCCATCCTCGAACACGTTCTTCACGTTCAGCTGCACGTGAGTGCGGACCTTGTCGTTGAAGAAGCGGAAGCGGTAGCCGACGGACGCGTCGAAGTAATACCGCGACTTGTCGTAGATCGGGCGGTTGGGATCGAGCTCGAGGATGACGCCGTTGAAGGAGCCGGGGTTCCGCGACGGTGCGGCGCCGAAGAAGCCGATGGAGCCCTTGTCTTCCCAACGGACGGAGCCGCCGACGTTCCAGTTCTTCAGGCGGCCCTCGGTGAACGAGTAGTTGGTGACGGAGGACCAGCGATACTTGCGCACCTGCGTGCGGGGCTTGCCGACATTGGCGACGCCAAAGAGATAAGGCGAAAGAAGGCCGTTATAGTAGGCAGTCTCCGGCGTGTCGCCGCCGAGCGCCGGGACGGTGTTCCACCAGAGGCGGCCCTGGTCATCCTTGGCCGTCGTCCACACCGGAAGGCGCGATTGCCAGTAGTCGAACTGCTCCGAGCCAATCTTCGCATCGATCGCGACCTGCTGGGCACCGGTGAACTTGATGCGCCAGTTGCGCGTGGGATTGTAGGTGACCTCGAGCTCGTAGCCCTTGGAAACGACATCCGAGAGGCCGTTGGTCTGCGGCTGGCCGGGGCCGGCCGCGAGGAACGTGGTCATCCAGTCGTCGGTCACGCCCATGATGCGGGCGGTCGCCTGCGCGGATTGCTGCGCCGTCGGGGTGATGCCCTGCGCGGCAAAGCGGCTGTTGGAGAGCGCGAGGGCCCACGGATAGAAACCGTTGGCGTCGCGGATGCCGTTGTTCTCCGGCCGGCCTTCCAAGCGGAAGGTGCGGTTGCCGATGGTGCCGATTTCGCCGGCGCGGCTCCCGCTCTCCAGGACTTCGTAGCGGTTGAGCTTCACGCTGAGCTTGCCCTGCAGGGCGACGAAGCTGAGGCCGTAGTCCTTGCCCTCGCCCTTGGCGTTCGGAATCACGCCCTTGAGGTCCATCGCGTAGCGCACGACCTGGGGGAAGAAACTGTCGGAGCGGTTGTAGTAGAGGTTGAGCCAGCTGAACGGCTTCACCACGGCGCCGTAGGTCTTGGTGTCGCCGCGCTGCGAGGCGCGGGTGGCGGCGCCCAGCGGGCCGGTGGCATCATCGGTCCACGCGCCCCAAACCGCGTAGTTGTTGTAGTTCACCAAACCCGTGGCGGGATCGACGGCGGCCTGGCCGGAGGTGCGCTCGCGGCGGCGATCGCGGCGCCAGCCGACGGTGGTGACGAGGCGATCCTTGAAGAAATAATTCTGCGACGTGAGGCTGACCGTGCGCAGTTCGTTGCGGGCGCGGGTCGTCGTCGGGCGGGCGAGCAGGTCGACGCGAGTCGGCTCGTTGACCCACTGGCCGGTGAGATTGTTGAACCACGTGAGCGGGTAAGAGCCGTTGATGTTGTCCAGCGTGGCGGGGCCATAGTCGATGTTGAGGCCCTGGTTGTCGCCGAGGTAGTAGCGCTGGGAGAGTTGGTTGACGGCGACGCGATTGGTGCGGTTGGTCCACGCGTGGTCGTCGGCGATCCACTGGCCGTAGGTGTAGCTCTCGGTGTCCTGGACATTGCGCTCGAGGTGGGCGTTGAAACGCTGCGTGCCGATCCAGGAGAGCCAGCGCGGCAGGTCCTTGCTCGGGGTCAGCTGGTAGGCGAGGTCGCCGTTGACGATGTCGCGCTGGTCGGGATTACGGTTGGAAAACGGGCCGACGGCCTCGACGTAGGGGCGCAGCAGGTTGGGATTGGGCCGTCCGTCCAGCAGCTTGGAGTTGATGTCGAGGTAGATGATCGTGTCGGTATTGTCGATGTAGCCAAAGCTGGTGCGCTCGAACTTCTGGAGCATGTAGCCCGCGCGCGCCGCGATGAGGTGCGTGGCGTTGTTGAAGACCACTTGCTCACCCTCGATCCGGAATGTGTTGGCGGTGTCCTCGCCGTAATTGGCCGCGGTGAAGTTGATCGAGGACCAATCGTAGAGCGCCTTGTTGTTGGTCGCAGGCGCGAAGAACAGCGGGTAAGGATTGGCCTTGCGGCGGAGGATGTCGGTGCCGGTCTGGAGATAGCGGACGTTGCTGTTATTGTTATACGGCGAGGGCGTGCCGGTGGTAATGGGGTTGGCGATGCGGCCGACGGTGAAGAACTGGACGCCGCTCGGGTCCACCCACGCGACCGTGCGGCCATAGCCGCTGCCGGCCATGAGGCCGACCGGAAGCGTGGTGTTTTCGTTCGTGACGGGATACGGGCCGGACACGGTGCCGTTGGCCAAGGTCACCCGCTGCGTCGTCGGATCCCAGGTGGGCCGGCCGCCGGCGTTCCACTCAAAGGTGGTGTCGCGCGGAGTGAGCGAATTGGGACGGCGGTAGCTGTTGTCGTATTTCTCGAAGGAGGCGTTGATCGTGGTGTTGCGGAACGGGCGGGCCTGCACCGCGCCAAAGTAGCGCCGGATGTCCTCGCCGGACGGCTTCCGGGTGAAGGCCTTGTCCTCGTCCACCGCCGCGAAGCGGAAGGCGAGTTTGTCCTTAATCACCGGCCGGCTGACATCGAGGCTCACACGGTGGCCGCCCTCGTCGTCGAAGCGCACCGTCGCGCCGGTCGCGGCGCGCGTGAGGTTGGCCTTCGACTGGACGAGATTCACGGTGCCGGTCGCGGCGCCGAGGCCGAAGAGATTCGAGTTCGGGCCGCGCGAGATTTCGACGGAGTCGATGTTGTAAGGGTCCAGCGGGATGCGGGAATTGCTCGTGAAGCTGCCGATGGCCATGTTGACGCCGCTGCCGCTGATCGGGCTGCCGACGCCGCGGATGCGGTTGGCGGTCGCAGGATCGTTGGCCACGCCGTCGATGACGCCACCGTTGCGGTTGGGCGTGAACTGCGTGTAGTTTCCCGTGCCCTCGGTGCTGGCCTCGTAAAGGAAGAGGTCGTTCAAATCGAGCGCCGCCGTGTCGAACATCTGCTGCTTCGTGATCACGGTGATCGAGCTGCCGAGATCCTCGAGCTTCGAGTTGAGGCGCGTGCCGGAGAGCGTGTTGAGCGCCTGATAGCCGCGGTCGGTTTCCGCGGCGACTTGGAAGGGCGAAAGGACGATGAGTTCCTCCGTCTTGGGTGCGTTCGCGGCGCGCGCTGCGGCCGGCGCCGGTGCAGTCTGGGCGACAAGGTGGGCGCCTGTCAGCGCCAGCACCAGAAAACGCCCCGCGCAAGTGCGGAGCCAAGGGGTCGTATTTGGGTTTTGCATGGTCAGAAAAATCGCGTTCGGGGAACAACTTCGCCTTTGCCAGCAGCGAAGGACGGGTTCGGCCCGCAAAGGTAACGGCAAGACCGTGCGAGCGCCGCCCCGCGACGCAAGCCCGCGGTTCGCCGCGCCGCTTGACGGCGCGCGCCCTCTCGCCGCCAATCTTCCCGCCCGTGATGCCTCACCCCACCCGCCGCCGGCCCCGGCTGCTCGAATCTCCCGCACTTGCCCTCGCCTCGTTGGCGTTCGCCAGCGCCACGACAGCCACCGGCGCCGACACGGCGAAACTCCCGGTGTGGCGTGAACGCATGGCGCGCATCACGCCGCACACCTACGTCGCGCGCCACACCGCCAACCCGCCCGCGATCGACGGCCGGCTCGACGACGCCGCGTGGGCCGCGGCGCCGTGGACGGCGGACTTCGTCGACATCGAGGGCGACGCCAAGGCGCGCCCGCGTTTCCGCACGCGCGCCAAGCTGCTCTGGGACGACACGCACCTCTACATCGCCGCCGAGCTCGAGGAGCCGCACCTCTGGGCCAAGCTCACGCAGCACGACGCCGTGATTTTCCACGACCCCGACTTCGAGGTCTTCGTCGATCCGGAAGGTGACACGCACCACTATTTTGAATTCGAGCTCAACGCGCTCAACACCGGCTGGGACCTTTTCCTGCCCAAGCCCTACATGGACGGCGGCAAGGCCCGCAACGACTGGGAAATCCCCGGCCTCAAGTCCGCCGTCCACCTGCGCGGCACGCTCAACGACCCGCGCGACACCGACACCGGCTGGACCCTCGAGATCGCGTTTCCGTGGGCGGCCTTTGTCCCGCCCGGCGGCACGCCCACCACGCCGCGCCGCGCACCCGAGAACGAAGCCGTGTGGCGCATGAACTTTTCCCGCGTGCAGTGGCACGTTTCGACCGCCAGCGGTGGCTACGAAAAGCTCCCGGGAAAACCCGAGGACAACTGGGTCTGGTCGCCGCAAGGCGTGATCGACATGCACCGGCCGGAGATGTGGGGCCGCGTGCTCTTCACGCGCAAACCGGCAGGCGAAGCGGCGGCCGTGCCGCGCGTTTTCTCGCCCGATGATCGCCTGATCGCCCTCGATTTCTATTACGCACAGCTGGATTTCCACCGCACGCACAAACGCTGGGCCGCGACCTTCGCGGAACTCAACTGGACCCCGCCGCTCACGGTCACCGTCGGCGCCCCACTCTTCCGCCTCACGCCCGACGGCTACGATTTCGCGTGGGTGTTTCACGGCGGCATCCGCGAATGGGCGTGGTGGGTCCGCCACGACCGGCTGTTGCGCCTGCAACGCGCCGACGGGGTGAAGCGGGACTTCGGTGTTCCGCCATAGCCGCCGCGAAATGCCTGCTCTCCCACTCCACCATGATTTTTACCTCCTCGACGCCCACCCTCCGCCTCACGCCCGACGGTTACGAATTCACCGTCTCGTTCCGCGAGGGCAGCCGGGAGCAGGCGTGGGTGATCAGCCATGATCGGCGGTTGTTGCAACGGTGACGCCGCGCTGAAAAGACCTGCGCCGCCATGACGTTTCTCCGCCGCCTCTCGCTCGCGCACTGGCTCGTCCTCGCC
>JAEUHB010000159.1 GCA_016794665.1 Opitutaceae bacterium | reverse complement strand
AGGCTGGACGCCCGCGCGCGGCCCGCTGCCGACACTGCTCTGGGCCTACCCGCGCGAATTCCAGAGCGAGGAGGCAGCCTCGCAGGTGAAGGCCACGCCCGAGCGCTTTGCGCGCGTGAGCGCCAGCGGCCCGCTGCCCTTCCTCCTCGCCGGCTACGCCGTGCTCAACGATCCCGCGATGCCGATCGTCGCGAAGAAAGGAAAGCGGCCCAACGACACCTACCTCGAGCAGCTCGTCGCCAGCGCGCAAGCCGCGGTCGACGAACTCGTGCGCCGCGGCGTCGCTGATCCCAGGCGCATCGCCATCGCGGGCCACAGCTACGGCGCGTTCATGACGGCCAACCTGCTCGCGCACTCGGACCTCTTCGCCGCCGGCATCGCGCGCAGCGGCGCCTACAACCGCACGCTCACCCCGTTCGGTTTTCAGAATGAGCGGCGCAATTTCTGGGAGGCGCCCGCGGTCTACGGCGCGATGTCGCCCTTCAATCACGCCGACAAGATCAACGAGCCGCTGCTGTTGATTCACGGCGCCGCGGACAACAACTCCGGCACGTTCCCCGTCCAGAGCGAGCGTTTCTACGCCGCGCTCAAGGGCCACGGCGCGACCGTGCGCCTCGCGATGCTCCCCCACGAGGCCCACGCCTACCGCGCCCGCGAGAGCGTGCTGCACATGCTCTGGGAAATGGAGACGTGGCTGGAGACGCACGTGAGGAGTGCGAAATAGGATGGATGGGAGAAATGGGGAAAATAAGAGGCGGAGCATCGGGCTGTTCGCCTGCCTCCGTCCCATTTCTCCCATCGACCGTCGATGACCGCCTTCGCCCTCGCCCTCGTCCTCGTCGCCGCCGTGCTGCACGCGACGTGGAACCTCTGCGCCAAGCGCGCGGGCGGCGGCCTGCCGTTCGTCTGGGTCGTGACGATCTGCATCTGCGCGCTCTACGTGCCCGCGCTCGCAGTCCACGCGGTGTGGCGGCCGTGGGAGTTTTCCTGGGCCGACGCCGCCTGGATCGCGGGCAGCGGTGTGCTCAAAACCGGCTACTCGCTCTTCCTCCAGCGCGGCTATCGCAAGGGCGACTTCTCGCTCATCTACCCGGTCGCGCGCGGCACCGGGCCGCTGCTCTCGACTCTCGCGGCGATCCTGATTCTGGGCGAGCGACCCTCGGCGATGGCGATCGCCGGCGGCGCGGTCGTGATCGGGGCCATTTTCTTCCTCACCGACGGCACGCGGCTCCTGCACGAGGATCGCGCGCATCTCCGGAGCGCGATCCGCTACGGGGTGGCCAGCGGGCTCTTCATCGCGAGCTACACGCTCTGGGATCGCCACGGCGTGCACGCGCGCGGCATCCCCCCGGTGATCTACGACGGCGGCACGGCGTTCACGGTGCTGCTGCTCGTCACGCCGTTTGCGATCCCGCGGCGCGCGGAGGCGGCGCGGCACTGGCGCGAGCACAAGCGCTACATCGCGGGCATGGCCCTGCTCTCGCCCACGGCCTACGTGCTCGTGCTGACGGCGATGCAGTTCACGCCGGTGAGCTACGTCGCGCCGGCGCGCGAGGTGAGCATCGCGATCGGGGCGTTCATCGGCGCCAAGGTGCTGAAGGAGGCCGAGGGCCACCGCCGCATCTGGGCCGCGCTGGCAATGAGCGTAGGCGTGATCGCGCTCGCCCTCGGCTGAACAACGACGCAGGGTCCGGCCGCCCCCCGCATGAAAGACCGCCTTTTCCTCGTCGCGATGCTGCTCGTCGTCGGGGCGGCGCTCTACTTCGGCCTGGCGCGGCCCAATGTCACGCGCGTGCCCAAGCGCGTGCGCGCGCCGGTCGAGGACTTGAAGCCGGTCTTCCCGCCGATCGAGTTGCCGGCGATCGCGCTGCCGGAGATTCCGGCGATCGCGCTGCCCCCGGCGAAGGACGTGATCCCGGTGTTCAATCCGCCGCCGAAAAAATAGGCCGGGCCGCCGCGGCGGTCACTTGCGGCCGATCAGCATGTCCTCGATCAACGCGATCGCGGTGGCCTCGGTGATGTCCGCGGCGCTGAATTGCCGCGCCATGCGGCCGGCGGCGGCGCCCTTGCCGATGACATCGCTCGCCGCGGCCTGGCCGATGATCGCGGAGTCCTTAAGGCGGATCGCGGTGGCTTGGATATCGGGCACCCCCACCGGCACATCGCCGGCGATCTCGGGCACGGCGAGGTTGCGGCTCGAGATCAGGATTTCGATGGCGAGATCCGCGATGTCCGCGAGGGCCTTGCGTTCCTTGGCGGCGGCGTCGCTGGCGAGCGTGGCGCCGGGCGTGTCGGCGAGGAGCGCCGCCGCGATCTTTTGATCCGCGAGCTGGGCGCCGCCGTGGCGGAAGACGCGCCCGAAGAGCCGCTCGATCTCGCGCACGGT
>JAEUHB010000141.1 GCA_016794665.1 Opitutaceae bacterium | reverse complement strand
CGAATGGTCGCGCTCGGGCGACGAATCGACGGAGGCGGCGTGAGCGCGGAGACCGCAGCCGTCTCCAACGCAGCGCACGTCGGTCATGCAGCGGAACCCAAGCGCCGGAGCGGCGGTCCCGGCCGCTCGCGCTCGAAGAATCCTGGCGTCAGCCGGCGTCGGGGCGTTGCGGGGTGTCCCCGTTCGAATGGGGAGGGCGAGACGCAGACTCGCACGCGGGGAAAGACTTTTCCCCGAAAAGTCATCTCAACGATACCCTCCTCTAGAACGAGCACGCCAGTCCCGCTTGACGCAGGGTTGAAAACGCTAAGAGTGTTCCAATCGATGCGTCGTTTGCTTCCACTGTTGAGTCTGTTGCTGCTGGCCACGTGGCTACCGGCTACTGAGCACTGCACCTTGGAAGCGGCGGGGTTGCTTGCTGAGACGTGCCCCGACGGCTGTGCTGCGACTCCCGGTGGAAAAGACGGATGCGACACCGTGGAAAACGCGGACTACAAACCATCCGGCGATACGTTGAAGGTTTCCGCGCCTGATCTGTTCGTGTGCGTGTGCTGTCTTTGCCTACAACAAATCCAGTTGGACGCGACGCGCGAACTGGTCCTCCCGTCTGGTGCGCTCTATGAGCGACCGCAGGATTGGATAACGACTTGGAATTTTGTGCGCCGGGCGGCTCCGCCTTCGCGCGCCCCGACGACACTTGTAGCCTGATCGGTCCCTGCGCGGACTGATCGGTTTTCTCCGGCTGTTAAGCTGACGCCTGCGCGCGTCCGTTCAGCGGTCCGTTGTTCCCCGTCGTTCCCTGCCTGTTCCTATCATGCCCATCTTCTTCACGTTTTCTGCATCGCGCCCCGTTTTCGCGTCGGCGCTTATCTTCACTGCCGTCGGTGCCTTCGCCCAAGAGGCGCCAATCTCGGCGCTCACGCTTGCGCAGACGCTCGCACTGGCGGCCGAGCGCCACCCTGCGCTCGCGGCTCAAGCCTATCAGGAGCGCGCAGCCGAGGGCTTGATTGAGCAAGCCGGCCTGCGTCCAAATCCCACGCTCGAAGCCTCGCTGGAGAATATCCACGGCACCGGCCGGGTGCAGGGCCTGCGCAGCCTCGAAGCCACTGTGCAGGCCAGCCAGACGTTCGAGCGTGGCGGCAAACGCGAGAAACGCGTCGCGCTCGCCACCCGCGAACGCGATACCGCCACCAAGGAGTTCGCCGTGCGTCGGACCGAGATTCTCGCCGCCACGGCCGCCGCCTACGTTAACACCGTCGCAGCCCGCCAGCGCCTCACGCTCGCCGCGGAGCCCGTCCGCCTCGCCCGTGAAACCCTCGCGCTCATCGAGTCCCGCGTGCGAGCCGGGGCTGCCTCCGTCATCGACTCCGCTCGCGCCCGCGCCGCCGTCATTTCAGCCGAAGGCGAATTCGCCCGCACCGAGGCGGCCCTTGTTTCCGCCCGCGCGACGCTTGCCGCCACGTGGGGCGGCAGCCTCGCCGAAGTCGGCGGACTCACCGGCACCCTCCGCGTGCCGGATGCCTTGCCGGCCGAAAACGAATTCCGCGTCCGCCTCGCGAGCCATCCGCGCCTTGAGCAGCAGGCCGCGGTGATTGCCAGTCGCCGCGCCCACCTCGACCTCGAACAGGCGCAAGCCAAGCAGGACGTGACCGCCAGCGGCGGCGTGCGGTTCCTCCGCGACGGCACCGACGCCGCGTTTGTCGCGGGCGTATCCGTGCCGCTGCCGACGCGAAACAAGAACCAAGGCAATATCCGCGCCGCCCGCGAGACGCTCGCCGGGGCCGAGCACACCGTGCGCGCCATCACCGCCGAACTGCACGCCGCGTTCACCGCCGCGTGGCAGGACCTCGCCGCCGCTCACGCCCTCGCGCAAAAGCTCCGCCGCGAGGCGCTCCCCGCCACCGAGGAAGCCCACGCGGCCGTGCGCCGGGCCTACGAAGCGGGCCAGCTCCCTCTGATCGACGTGCTCGACGCCCAGCGCGCCCTCGTCGCGCTCCGGCGCGAAATTCTCGACGCCGAATCCGCCTTTGCCACCGCGCTCGCCCGCGCCGAAAGCCTCACCGCCCCCACGTTCCCCGCGACCACCGCCCTCCTTTCGTCCGAATGAAAACCCGCCTTTCCTCCCTCTGCTTTTCGCTGCTCCTGACCGCGTCGCTTTCTGGTGCCGACGCCGCACGCAAAGCCAACCTCACGATCCTCGACGCCACCGGGGTTCAGAATCTCCGCATCCAGACCGCCGTGGTGGAAGCGAGCGACTTTGAGGAAACCATTTTCGCGCTCGGCCGCATCGAGGCCAAACCCGGCAACAGCGCCGCCGTGACCAGCCGCATCTCCGGCCGCGTGGTCGCGCTCTCGGCCCTGCCCGGGGATAAAATCGCCGCCAACGCCGAGGTGCTGAAAGTGGAAAGCCGCCAGCCCGGCCAACCCGCGCCCACCATCGCCCTCACCGCTCCCCTCGGCGGCACCGTCACCCGCGTCGAGGTGCGCCTCGGAGATCCCGTCGAGCCCGACCGCGCCCTTCTTGAAATCACCGATCTCGGCGAAGTCATCGCCGTCGCTCGCGTCCCGGAACATGCCGCCGGCCGTATCCAACCTGACGCGACTGCCCACATCACTTTAGCCGCTTGGCCCGACCGCAAAATGGCGGGCCGTCTCCTCCGCTTCGGCACCGCGGCCGACGCCACCGGTGGCACGCTCGACGCCATTTTTGTGCTACCGAATACCGAAGGACTCATCCGTCCCGGGATGCGCGCCGAATTTTCCATCGTGCTCGAGAAACGCCCAAATGTGGTGAGTGTGCCCCGCGCCGCGCTCCAAGGCGAACCGGCGAGCCGCTTCGTCTATGTGAAGGATTTCGATCTGCCCAACGCCTTCCTCAAAACGCCCGTCGTCGTCGGCCAGAGCAACGACCGCTTCGTTGAAATCATCCGCGGCCTGCTGCCCGCCGACGAAGTCGTCACCCAAGGCGCATACTCTCTGGCCTTCGCCGGTGGCGGCAGCCTCTCGCTCAAGGACGCCCTCGATGCCGCCCACGGCCACGCCCACGCCGAAGACGGTTCGGAACTCAAACCCAACCAGGCGAAAAAATCCACTGCTCCGGCTGCCGCCGGTTCCGACCACGGTCACGATCACGGAGACGACCACGCCCACCCGCAGCGCCCGTGGCAGATCCTGAGTGCCGTCCTGTTCATCGCCCTGCTCTTCGTCGGCTTCCGGAAGAAAGCCGCCGCTCCTCGCGCGCAAAACTAAGGAACGCGCGCCATGCTCAATCGCCTCATCCAGTGGTCGCTCGCCAATCGCGCGGTCGTCCTCGGCCTCTCGCTCCTCGTGCTCGCGCTCGGGTTGCGCTCCGGTCTGGGCCTCCCCGTCGAGGTGCTGCCCGATCTCACCAAACCCACGGTCATCATCCTCACCGAGGCCCCCGGCCTCGCCCCCGAGGAAGTCGAGACGCGCGTCACGCAGCCGCTCGAAGGCGCTCTCATGGGTGTCGCCGGTCTCACCCGCCTCCGCTCCAACTCCGACGTTTCCCTCTCGCTCGTTTACGCCGAGTTCGGCTGGGACACCGATATCTACAAAGCCCGCGTCCTCGTGCAGGAGCGCCTCCAGTCCGCCCGCGAGCAACTCCCCGAGGGCGTGCAGCCGTTCATGACGCCCGTCGCCTCGCTCATGGGCGAAATTCTCCTCGTCGGCGTCCGCTCCACGATCAAGGAGGGCCAGCCCGGTTACCTCCCGCCGCGCGAGGTGCGCTCGCTCGCCGACTGGACCATCAAGCGCCGGCTCCAAAGCGTCCCCGGCATCGCCGAAATCCTCAACATGGGCGGCGGCGTAAAACAGATCGAAGTCCGCCCCGACCCCTCCCGCCTCCAAGCCCACCGCATCACGCTCGCCGAACTCGAACACGCCGTCGCCTCCGCCGCCACGACCACCACCGGTGGCTTCCTCACGACCGGCCCCACCGAAATCATGGTGCGCAATCTCGCGATGACGACCGATCTCGCCGCGATCGCGCGCACGGTCATCAAGCACGTCAACGACCGCCCGATCACGCTCGCCGATGTCGCCACCGTGGCGTGGGGCATCGAGCCGATGCGCGGCGATGCCACCGTCAGCGTCGCCCCCGAAAAGACGCCCACCTACGGCGTCATCATGTCCATCACCAAGTCTCCCGGCTTCGATACCCGCGCGCTGACCGAACAAATCAAGACGGCGCTCGCGGAGTTGCAGGCCAGCTTCCCGCCGGGGGTCGAGACCACACTGCTCTTCCAACAAAAAGACTTCATCGACCACGCCATCGGCAACCTGAAGGAAGCCATCCGCGACGGCGCGATTATGGTCACCGTCGTCCTCTTTCTCTTCCTCCTCAATTTCCGCACCACGTTCATCACGCTCATGGCGATGCCCATGAGCTTCGCCATCACGCTGCTCACCTTCCAGTGGCTCGGCATCTCGGTGAACTCGATGACGCTCGGCGGTCTCGCCGTCGCCATCGGCATGGTCGTGGACGACGCCATCGTGGATGTCGAAAACGTCTTCCGCCGCCTGCGTGAAAATGCCGCGTCACCGCACCCGAAGCCCAAACTCCAGGTCATCGGCCGCGCCTCCGGCGAAGTGCGTAATTCCATCCTCTACGCGACCGTCCTCATCATTCTCGTTTTCCTCCCGCTGCTCGGCCTCAGCGGCGTCGAGGGCAAGCTCTTCGCCCCGATCGCCATCGCGACGATCCTCAGCATGGTCGCCTC
>JAEUHB010000108.1 GCA_016794665.1 Opitutaceae bacterium | reverse complement strand
GTCCGGCCTTGGGCGTCGCGCCGCAGGCCGACGGGTTTGCCGGCGAAGCCTTCGCCGACGTGATAGTTTTTGCCTTCGTGCGCGACGTGACCGCTCACGCTCACCGACTTCACTTCGAAGTCTGAGGCGTAGACGACCGGTTTGTCGTGCTCGTTGAGCCGACGCGGGCTGGGCTAGTAAACTTCGGCCGGTCGCTGCCGGTCCAGCGACTCGTGCGGGCGTTCGTGATTGTAGGTGTGCTGCCAGCGTTCGAAGCGGCGTTGCTGGGCCGCGAGGTTGCGCGAGGGCGGCTGTGTGGCCTCGGCCTTGAGATCGCGATGCATGCGTTCGTGAGAGCCGTTGTCCTGCGGCGAGGCGGGCCGCGTAAACTCGACGCCGATGCCCTGCCCGATCCACCACACACTGAGGGAAGAGAACCGCCCCAGCCCGACCGAGGCGAACGGGGAGCCGTGATCGACGCGGATCACCTCAGGCAGGCCGGCTTGGCGCATGAGCGCGCGGAAGGTGTGCAGGGTGCGCTTGAACTGCTGGTCGGGCTGCGCCCGCACGGCGAGGACGTAGTGGCTGTAGCGATCGCAGACCGTCAGGGGATCGCAGCGCCGGCCGTCGCCGAGGGTGAACCAGCCCTTGAAGTCCGCCGTCCAGACGTGATTGGGCTGGGTCGGCTCGGTGAGTTCGTCGTTGCGCGCGGGGTAGACGCCGGGCCGGCGGCGGCGCGGCACCCTCAGGCCATGCCGGCGCAGGATATCGCCGATCGTGCTGCAGGCCGGCGGACATCCGAGCCCGTGTTTCCGCTCCAATACATCCTGCAGTTTTATCGGCCCCCAGGTGCGGTGCAGCCGGCGCTCCGCGAGGATCAGTTTTTCGACGGCCACGTTGGTGCGCTGCGGAAACCGGTGCGGCCGGTGGCTGCGCGGCGCAAGGGCCGCGAGCCCGCCCGCGGCGTAGCGGCCCAGGTGCTTGTAGGCGGTCTTGCGGCTGATGCCAAACTGCTCGCAAGTCCGCGAGCGTGAACCGATCGGTCTGCGCCAGCATAACGAAGCGAATGATCTCTTCCATCGGGGCGACAGTTTTCCCTGGCATACGTGCCGCGGAGTGCAACCCATCACCCCGGATTGTTTGTCACCTATCTCGCCGGTTCATACCGATCAGGTAGAGCTTGAACTCGACGGAAACCCAGGAGGCGAATTCGAAGGCGATGTCCTTGTGCGCGTAGGTGCCGCCGTAGCGACCCGCACTGGAGGTGATTCTCACGGCTCCGGTTTTCTCGATCCACTCCTTCGGGGTGAGGACGAAGCTGTTCAGGCTGGTCTGCATTCTAATCCCGTCGAATTCGACGGGATTAAAACCGGGGTTGTTGAGCCGCTCCCAGACGCCGAGAAACTCCACCGTGCTGCGGCTGCGGAGCCAGTTGCGGATTATGTCGTCCGGATGATCCGGATTCTTGAACTTGGCAATGTTGGTCAGGCAGAAAACGTCCTGCTGGCTCCGCGAAATCACGGCGACGGAAGCGCCCTGAACTTGGATCGTGCGTCGTGCTGATTGGCTCATGGGGTGGCCGGTGATGTAAGTTGAACGGGATTCCGTCGCACTAATCAAGGTCTGGGGCTCCCTGCGTCGTTGCGGCCCGCCCCTCCCTGATTTTGTTGTCCAAAACGCCGCCCGCCGGACCTTATCTTTTGCCCGCCCCCGCACTGCCATGGACCAGCCTTCGCCCCAAGACCCCGCCGCCCGCGACGAGGCTTACCTCCGCCTTCTCGCCGAGCATGAGCGCGCGCTGAGCACCTACGTCTTCAGCCTGGTCAACAGCCGGGCCGACGCGGCGGACATCCTGCAGGAGTGCAAGCTCGCGCTCTGGCGGATGTTTGATCGGTTCGAGCCGGGGACAAACTTCCTCGCCTGGGCGCGCACCGTCGCGCTCCACCAGATTCTCAATTATCGCCGCGCCGCGCAACGCCGGCCCGAGTCGCCGCACGAGCGCGAATTCATCGAGGCCGTCGCCGCCGAGATCGACCGCCGCTCCGACGACCTGGATCGCCGGTCCGAGGTGCTGCGCCACTGCCTGCAGAAACTGCCGGAGCGCCACCGCTCGATTGTGGTCTGGCGCTATTACGAGGAGTGCGAGGTCGAGACGATCGCCGCCAAGAGCGACCGTTCCGTGCTCGCCGTCTATCGGTTGCTCAGCCGCATCCGGGAGACCCTCAACGATTGCATCAGCCGCCAGCTGGCCGCCACGCGCACGCCATGAAACTCCCGGCGCACCACCAGGACCGGATCGACCGCGCGATCGAGGGGCTGCTCTCGGCCGAGGAACTCGCCGCCTTTCACGCCGACGTCGCGCGCGATCCGGTGCTGCGGGCGGCGTATGTCGAGCGCGCGTGGCTGCACGGGACGTTGCTCGCCGAGCGGGAGCGATTGCCGGAAATCCTCTCGGCCGCGCCCGCGGCGGCGCCGGCGGCGATGGCGCGCGGGCCGTGGTTCGTCGGGCTCGGTTTGGTTGCCGCCGCGGCGATCGCGCTCGCGTTTGTGGGCGGGCGGCGGATTGCGCCAGCCGCGGCACGCGCGCCGCTGGCGACCCTGGTGCAGGCCGACAACACCAAGTGGGCCGGCTCCACGCTGCCGACGCTCCCGCAGTCGGCGCTCGGGCCCGGGATGTTTGCGCTGGTCGAGGGCATCGCGACCGTGCGCTTCGCGAGCGGTGCGGTCGTCACGATCGAGGCGCCCACGAAACTGGAGATCGTCAGCGCGCTGCGCTGCCGGTTGATCGAAGGCTCGCTCACCGCCGAGGTGCCGCCGTCGGCGCACGGGTTTGCGGTCGAGACGCCTGACCTGCACGTCGTCGATATCGGGACGCGCTTCGGCGTTACGGCCGGCTCGGCGGGGAATTCGCACGTCTTTGTCTTCGACGGCACGGTGGAGGTGGCCGACCCCCGCCGGTCGGACGTGCTGCGGTTGACGACGGGAAAGCATTACCATGTCGGCGGGGTCGCCGGCGCGGCGACGGTGGAGCCCAATCGCGCGGCGCCGCCGCAGGTGATCGACGGCTGGACCTCCATCACCACGGCCATGGGACGCGGGCGCGATGCGTATGTCCGCCGCGGCTATGCGGAGGCGACCGGGGGACATCCGCTGCTGATGGTAAAGCACACCGACCTTGAGCGGGGCCGCCCCAACGAGCGCCGGGCCCTCCTGACCTTTGACCTCGCGGAGCTGGAGACCGCCCGTCTGTCCGAGGTGCAACTCGTGCTCGATCCGGAGCCGAGCGGCTTTGGGTTTGTCACGATGGTGCCCGACTCGCGCTTCTCGGTCTACGGCCTCAAGCCCGGTGTCGCTGACGGCTGGGTCGAGAACGCCCTGACCTGGGAAAACCTCCCCGGCTGCACCGACGACGGCGTGATCTCAGCGCAGGTGGAGAAAGTCGCGGAGTTTTGGTTGCCGCGCGGCGGCTCGGGCGAGCCCTTCGTCATTCGGGGCGACGCGCTGGCGACATTCGTGCGTGCAAGCCGCGGCGGACTCGTTACGTTTCTCCTCGTGCGCGAGACCGGCGAGACCGACTCCACCGGGCTCGTGCATGCGTTTGCCTCCAAGGAACACCCCACCGCCCGGCCCCCGACACTTCGCGTCCGCTAATCCCGTCCCCCTGAGATGAACCCCCGCCTCTGCCTCCTTGCGCCCGTGATGGTCCTTGCCGCGCCCGCGTGGGGCGCGGAACTGGGCGAGTCCGGCAAGCGGCAGTTTTTCGAGAACGAGATCCGCCCCATCCTGGCGAACCGCTGCTACGAGTGCCACGGCGAGAAGAAGACCAAGGCGGGCCTGCGCCTCGACTCCGCGGCGCGCTTCGCCAAAGGCGGCGACAGCGGCGCGCTCTTCGTGGCCGGCGACCTCGACAAGTCGCTCCTCGTCCAGGCCATCCGCCGCACCGACCCCGACCTGAAGATGCCGCCCGACGAACCGCTCCCGGCGGTGGAGGTCGCGGCGCTGGAGAAATGGATTGCGATGGGCGCGCCGTGGCCGGCTAACCCGGAGGTCGCGGGCGGCGATGTCGACGCGCACGGCTTCACGAAGGAGCAACGCGCGTTCTGGACGTTTCAGCCGCTGGCGAATCCCACGCCGCCGGCCGTCACCGGCGCCGCGGCCCAATGGGCGCGCAGCGACCTCGACCGCTTCATCGCCGCCAAGCACGCCGAGCACAAGCTCACGCCCGCGCCCGAGGCCGGCCGCGAGGAGATCGCCCGGCGGCTGACCTTCAACCTCCACGGCCTGCCGCCCACGGCGGAGCAATTGGCGGCGTTCGTCGGCGACGCGCGGCCCGATGCCTACGAGCGCTTTGTCGACTCGCTGCTCGCGAGCCCGCGCTACGGCGAGCGCTGGGCGCAGCACTGGCTCGACCTCGTGCGCTACGCCGACAGCGATGGCTACCGCGCGGACTTCCTTCGCCCCGAGGCATGGCGCTACCGCGACTGGGTCGTCCGCAGCCTCAACGCCGACAAGCCCTACGACCGCTTCGTGCGCGAGCAGCTCGCCGGCGACGAGATCGCGCCCCACGACCCCGAGGTCCTCGTCGCCACGTCCTACCTCCGCGCCCCGATCTACGAATACAACCAGCGCGACATCCGCGGCCAGGCCACGCTCATCACGGACGACCTCACGGCCAACGCCGGCGAGGTGTTCCTCGGCCTCAGCTTCCAGTGCGCGCGCTGCCACGACCACAAGTTCGATCCCATCCTGCAGAAGGACTATTTCGCCCTCCGCGCCTTCTTTGAAAACGTGCTCTGGCGCAGCGACCTCAAGCTCGCTTCGCCCGCCGATCAGGCCGCGCATGCCGCCAAGCAGGCCGCGTGGGAAGCCGCCACGAAGCCGATCCGGGACGAAATCGAGGCGCTCGTCGCCCCCGAGCGCACCCGGCTCGTGAAGCGCGCCTATGACAAGTTCACCGAGGACCTGCAGGCGATGCTCGACAAGCCCTTCGCCCAGCGCACGCCGCACGAGCGCGTGCTCGCCGTCCTCATGGAGCGCCAGCTCGACTACGAGATCGAGCGCTACGAGCCGCAGAAATCCCTCAAGACCCCCGACGCGAAGAAGCGCTACGCCGAGCTGCAGCTGGAGCTGAAGAAGTTCGACCACCTCAAGCCCGCGCCACTGCCCGACGCGTTTGTGGCCACCGATGCCGCTCCCACCGCCCCGCCCACCGTGATGAAGGGCCGCCGCGGCGCCGTGCGCGAGGTCGAGCCCGGTTTCCTCACGCTCGTCGCGCCCGAGCCGCCGAAGATTTCCCCGCGCGAAAACTCCACCGGCCGCCGCAGCGCGCTCGCCGCCTGGATCACGCAGCCGGACAACCCGCTCGCCACGCGCACGATCGTCAACCGCGTGTGGCAATACCACTTTGGCCGCGGCCTCGCGCCCACGCCCAACGACCTCGGCAAGCTCGGCGGCCTGCCGTCGCACCCGGAGCTGCTCGACTGGCTCGCGCGGCGCTTCGTCGCACAGGGCTGGAGCTTCAAGCAGCTGCACCGCGACATCCTCCTCTCCGCCACCTACCGCCAGACCGCGCGCGTGCCCGTCGCCGGCACCGCCGCGCTCGTCGACCCGGAGAACAAGTTCCTCTGGCGCTTCAGCCCGCGCCGTCTCGATGCCGAGCAGGTGCGCGATGCGATGCTCGCCGCCTCGGGCGAACTCGACCTCGCCGCCGGCGGCGCCGCGCTCGATGCCCAGCTCTCCGCGCGCCGCACCCTTTACACCCTCAAGCGCCGCAACAGCCCCAACGAACTGCTGCGCGTGCTCGACGCCCCCGCCGGCTTCGCGAGCAGCGCCGAGCGGCAGACGACCTCCACGCCGCTGCAGGCCCTGCTCTTCGCCAACGGCGACTGGCCGCTCGCCCGCGCCCGCGCGCTCGGCAGCCGCGCCGCCTCGGTCGACGCCGTCTGGCAGGCCGTGCTCGGCCGCGCGCCCACGGCGGCGGAAAAACACGGCGCCGAGGACTTCGTCGCCCGCCGCCTCGGCGCCGGCAAGCCGCGCCCCGACCAATCGCAGCCCGCGCTCACCGTCGCCGACGCCGGGGAGGAGCCCGGCCGCTTCCACGAGAACACCGCGCGCGAGCGCCTGCTCGTCCGCAACGCCCCGCGCGAGGGCGACGACTTCACCATCGAGGCCATCGTGCGCCCCGACAGCCTCGACGCCGCCGCCTCCGTGCGCGTGATCGCGTCGCGCTGGAACGGCGAGAAGCTCTCGCTCGACTCCCACGGCTGGGCGCTCGGCATCACCGGGAAGAAATCCGCCTACAAGGCCGGCACGCTCATCGTGCAGCTCGTGGGCGAGGACACCAACGGCAACACCGCCTACGAGGTTGTCCCTTCCGGCCTCGAGGTCGTCGTCGGCAAGTCACACCACGTCGTCGCGCGCATCTCGTGCGCCGAGGGCACGGTGTCCTTCACCGTGCGCGACCTCGCCGCGCCCGACGCCACGCCGCGCACCGCGTCGGCGAAGTTCGCCCTCGTCGGCAAGCTCGGCGCCGGCAACGCCACGCCCGCCATCGGCGGCCTTTACCGTCGCGGCCCGCACCAGTTCGATGGCCGCATCGACGGCGTGCGCGTCGCCCCGGGCCTGCTCGCCGACGACGCCCTCGCCGCCGAGCCGTCCCGCTGGCCCGCGCTCGGTGCGATGACGTGGGACGCCCGCCGCCCGCTCCCCGCCGGCTACGAATGGCAAGCCGGCTTCAGCAACGCCGAGAGCCCCGACCCGCGCATCCGCGCGATGACCGACCTCGCCCACGTGCTGCTGAATTCGAATGAGTTTCTGCACCTGCACTGAACCCGACCACCAGCGAATTCCGTCACTTGGGAAAAATGAAAGCGCTCAGTGATAGACCATACACGCCGGACGAGCTCCGAGGGCCCCTTCCAGAGTGGCCGGATCGTGGAGTTGCGTGCCCGAAATGTGGCGCGGTCATTCCCCAATTTACTGCATTAAGAGATGAGGACGTTTCGCGAATTCGTTCATTGATTCTTATGAGCCGGAATTTGATGGCGATGAAAGAAATCGAAGCGCTAACCGGGGCTCCCACGCGAT
>JAEUHB010000085.1 GCA_016794665.1 Opitutaceae bacterium | reverse complement strand
GGGCTGGCCCTGCTGTTTTTTCTTCGGCTCGCCCTTCGCGTTGGCGGGAGCGGCCGTGGGCTTGGCCCACCACTCGCCGGTGGCGCGGCCGTCGAGCGTGGGGAAATCGGAGCCGAAGGGCTGGGGATTGTCGGCGGCGACGAGGCGCGCGCCGGCAAGGAGAATCAGCACGGGGAAGGCGGGGGCGAGGCGGAGCTTCATGATGGGTGGGGGATACGGTTTGGGAAACGAGTGCGGCGGGCAAGCCGCGCGATGGACAACGCGGCGATTGTGGCTTTGATCGCGGCGCCCCTCCCATGCGCTCTGTCTCACTGATTGCCGCGTTTTCGTGTGCCTTGTTTCTCTCCGCTGCCGGCGCCCACGCGGCTGACGACGGACGCCCGCCCGAGGCCCGCTATGACACGAGCGGCAAGGCCACGCGCGACGGGATCGGCAAGAGATATTTCGGCCGCGAAATCGCGCAGGTGATGGGGCATCAGGGCGCGGGCTGGCTCGAGCGGCCCGAGCGTCAGGAGGAGGAACGCACGGATCTCCTGCTCAAGGAGCTCGCGCTGCGTCCGGGCGAGCACGTGGCCGACATCGGCGCGGGCAGCGGGTATTTTTCGTGGCGGATGGCGAAAATCGTGGGCGAGGCGGGGCGCGTCTACGCGACTGACATCCAACAGGAGATGCTCGACATCTTGATGCGTCAGATGCGCAAGCAGGGCGCGGACAAAATCGTGCAGCCCATCCTCGGCACCGTGCGGGACTGCGGGCTGCGCGCGGCGTCGGTCGACACGATCATCCTCGTCGACGTCTACCACGAGTGCGATTTTCCCTATGAGATGGCGCGCTCGATGGTCGCCGCGCTCAAGCCCGGCGGCCGGCTCGTGCTGGTGGAATACCGCGGCGAGGACCCGCGCGTGCCGATCAAGCCGCTGCACAAGATGACCGAGGCGCAGGTGCGGAAGGAGATGGCCGTGCATCCGGTAACGTTTGAACGCAACATCGCGTCCCTACCGCGGCAGCATATTTTGATTTTCCGGAAGAACGACCGGGAGCAAAAACCAAGCAAGTGAACCACTGAGGGGCACTGATGATCACTTATCCCAATCAGTGATTATCCGTGTGCATTAGTGGTTCACCTCTCGCCCCATGAACACCCCGACCCACCCCAAGCCCCGCGCTCGCTCCCTCGTCCTACTCGCCGCTCTCGTTGCAACCGACGTTTCGGCGCAGACCGTTCCCCCGCCGCCTGTGGACCCCGCGACCGCCGCCGCCACGGAGCGCGTCACGCTCTCGGTCTTCGAGGTGAAGGCCGACTCCGATCTCGGTTATGCCGCCTCGACCGCTCTGTCCGGCACGCGCACCAACGAAAAGCTGGAGAACCTGCCCAACTCGATCTCGGTGATGACCCAGGAGTTTTTGCAGGACCTCGCGCTCAACTCGTATTTCGACGCGGTCGATTTCGCGATGAACGCCGAGAACATCGCCAACGATCTCGGGACCGTCGGCGCCGTCGTCGGCAACCGCGGCGGCAACCAGGTCAACATCCGCGGCCTGGCCAGCGTGCGCCAGCTCCGCGACGGCTTCCCGTGGTATCTCTCGACCGACTCGTTCAACACGGAGCGCATCGAGTTCGGCCGCGGTCCCGGCGGGCTCGCCTACGGCGACGTTGATGCGGGCGGCTCGATCAACATCGCAAGCAAGCGCGCGACCTTTCAGCGCCGCGGCAGCGTGCAGGTCCGCTACGACAACTTCGGCACGCAGCGCTACTCGATCGACTACAACCACCCGCTCGTGCCCGGGAAGCTCGGCGCGCGCTTCAACGCGATCAAGTCCGAGGTCGAGATGTTCAAGCAGCGCATGGGCCGCGACCTCGAGGCCTACGCCGGCGCGGTGCGGTGGGAACCGTTCAAGCACCGGCGCACGCAGATCGAGGTCTTCGGCGAGACGGGCAACACCACCTACCACCTCGGTCACCTCGGCCCGACTGACAGCCGCATCGCCTACCTTCCCGGCACCGGCACGAGCGCGCTCGACGCCGACCCGAACCGCCCCGGCGTGCAGGTCAACGGCGTCGGCATGCAGCAGCTCCGCGCACCGACGGCGGTCGCGCACGCGATCGTCGATGTGGGCGGCGTGATCAACAACTGGCAGTCGACGGTGACGAACACCTTTCGCATCACCACCAACAACACCGCCGCCGCCGCGACCTCCGCGACAGATCCGCAGAAT
Organism: Opitutaceae bacterium; assembly: GCA_016794665.1. GTDB lineage: Bacteria > Verrucomicrobiota > Verrucomicrobiia > Opitutales > Opitutaceae > ER46. The sequence goes on along the minus strand of JAEUHB010000085.1, from coordinate 20,966 downwards.
CCGCTCCGTTATCCGCTGCGCCGCATCCCGGAGAGCATCATCCCGCTCAGCCAGGATTGGGCCGGGCCCGACAACAAGATGTCGTCGAAATACTACGCCTACACCGTGGAGCTGAGGCACGCGTTCTCCGAGCGGTTCAGCGCGCTGATCGCGCACAACGGCCAGTTCGACGAGACCATCCGCAAGCAGACCTACTCGAGCCTCGCGGGCCTCGGCGGCACCGCCGGGCGCAGCGTGCACATCGACGTGAATCCCGTCCTCCCCAATCCGAATGGCCCCGGCACTGTGACCAACCCGAACTACGGGCAGATGTTCATCGTGCATTCGCCGCTCTACAACCCCGACGGCCACGACATCATGGGCTGGCGCGGCCAGGTCGTCGGCGACGCGAACCTGCCAGGGGGCATCACGCAGCGTGTCGTGCTCGCCGCGAACTATCGCCACGAGGAGAACTACCAGGACAACTACGGCTACTCGCTCACGCGCGAGGAAATCGCCAAGCGGGGCTACACCACGGGCCAGGCCGCCTACTTCAACAACAACCTCGTTTACCCGATCCACTACCTCCGCGACGGCAACTCCGACGAGAAGCTCGGCTGGAGCGTTCGCCCCGGCATCACGCAGCTTTTCCGCCACAACGCCGGCAGCGGCGTCAACCGCCGCCTCGACCAGAGCCTGACCTCGGCCTCGGCCAACATCCTCGGCGCGTATTTCAAGGGCCGCGTCCGCACGAGCATCGGCCTCAGCCGCGACCACTGGCTGCAGAGCGCGAGCGCGCCGACGACCGCCGACACCGCGAACTTCAACCAGCAGACCTTCTTCAATGCCGACGGCTCCCGCATCCCCAACGACGGCATCCGCAAGCTGACGAACATCCCGCTCTTCCCTTTTGCCGACGAGTGGAGCACGAACCAGACCTACGGCGCCGTTTGGCATGCGCTCCCGTGGCTGTCGCTGACGGCGGGTTATTTTGAGTCGTCGCAGTTCAGCGACAACTACGGCACCGATCTCACCGGCGGGCCGCTCGTGCCGCTCACCGGCGAGGGCGTGGACTTCAGCGCGCGCATCAAGCTCCTCGGCGAGCGCGTCGTGGCCACCGTCACGCGCTTCGAGACCAAGCAGGAGAACCTCAACGCCTCGGTCGTGGCCGAGGTGCGCGACGAGCTGAATCCTCTGCTCGCGAAACCGTTCGCCAACCTCGTGGACTACCGCGACCGCACCGCGACCGGCTGGGAGCTGCAAGTGCTGGCCAATTTGACGCGCAACTGGACCTTGCTCGCCAACTGGTCGACCAACGAGACCGAATTCACGCGGTTCTACCCGCTGCTTGGCCAGTTTCTCACGGAGGCCCGCGCCACTGCGCGCGCGCGCGGCCTCGACCCGGATGCCGCGACTCAGCTTACGCGCGACTACCTGGATGATCAGGAAGGCGTCATCTCCGCGACCAAGCGGGCGACCGCGAGCCTCACGACTCGCTACACGTTTACCGCGGGCCGGCTTCGCGGCGCGAGCGCCGGAGTCGCCGCGCGCTGGGCCCGCGGCCGCGACCGCGCCGGCGTCACCATCTCCGGCGTGCAGGTGCTGCCGCCGATCACCACGGAGGACTACCTGCTCGTGAACCCCTTCGTCGCCTACCGCCGCAAGGTGGGCCGCCTCAACTACACGCTCCAGCTAAACGTGAACAACGTCTTCGACGAGAAGGTGGACGTCGGCAACAGCTACGCGTGGGCGCGCTACACGGAGCCGCGGCAGTATGTGACGACGCTGACGGTGGGATTTTGAGGTAGGGCGCGGACTCGGCCCCGCGCCTTTTGCGGGTCGAGGCGGCGAGCGGAGCGCCGGCCCTGACACGGGCAACGGCAGAAATGCGTTGAGCCAAGTCCCGCGGCCACTGGACTCCTCCGCGTGCCCGCGCCGCCCAACATCCTTTGGATCGTCACCACGCAATGGCGCGCGCAGGCGACGGGCTACGCCGGGGATCCCAATGCGCGCACGCCGGTCCTCGATGCGCTCGCCGCCGCGAGCGTGAACTACACGCAGGCGGTGACGCCGCATCCGTTCGGGCCGTTCGCGCGCGCCGCGCTGCTGACCGGCGTGCCCTCGCCGGAGAACGGCGTGCGCGATTACTTCGACATGCTGCCGCCGCAATCGCGCACGATCGCGCACGAGCTGAAGGCGCGCGGCTATCACACCGCGTTTTTCGGCAAGTGGGGCGTGGGCCGTCGCGACCCGCGCGTGCCGCTCGTGAGCGAGGAGGCCGCGCGCGTGATCGTGCCCGGGCGCGAGCGCGGTGGCTTCGATTTTTTCGAGGGTTTCGAGGGCGGCTTCCAGATCAACGATCCTTGGTTGCACGGGACGCGGATGCCGGCGCCAGAACAAGTGAACGGATACCAGAGCGACGTCGTCTCCAGGCGCGCGGCCGAGTGGTGCGCACGTGCGGCGCCGTTGTTCTGTGTCGTGAGCCTCGAGGCGCCGCATCCGCCCTACGCCGCGCCAGCCGCGGGAATCGAGCGGCGCGATCCAGCCGGCCTCATTCTCTCGCCCAACGTGCCGGCGTTGGCCGAGCCGCGCGCCCGGCGCGAACTCGCGGGCTACCATGCGCACATCGAGGCGACCGATCGCGCCATGGGCCGCCTGCTCGCGGCGGTGCCGAATGAGACCATCGTCGTCTTTGCCAGCGTCCATGGCGACATGCACGGCGCGCACGGCCTCTTCCGCAAGGGCTGGCCGCAGGAGGAAAGTGTCCGTGTCCCGCTCCTCATCCGCACACCCGGTGAAGCGCCCCGCCGCGACGACACGCCGGTTTCACTGCTCAATCTCCCCGCACTGACGCTCGCCAAAACCGAGAACCGAGAATCCAGAATCGAAAGTCCGCTCGCCCGCATCTCCATGCCCTCCGTCGTCGCCTTGCCGGACCAATGTGATCGGGTCTGGCGCGGGGTCCGCACGCGGAGCCGCAAGCTTGTGCTCAACGCGGACGGTTCGCCGTGGCTCTTCTTCGACCTTGAGCGCGATGCGCTCGAGCGTTCGAACCTCGCCGCGGATCCGGCGCGGGTGGCCGAGATCGCGGCGCTGCGGGCGCTCGCGTGACTACTTGCGCACGTCGCCGGCGGCGATGCGCTCGCTGCTGGCGGTGCGAGCGAGGCAGGCGACGGTGAGTTCCCGCGGAAACAGCAGCGTCAGCAGCCACGGCAGGCCCGCGGCCGCCGCGGCCGCGAGGTGCGCGGGCACCGGGTCGAGGCCGGCCATCAGCAGGCTCACGCCCGCGACCGCGGCGCTGAGCGCCGGGAAAAAAAGCGCCGGGGCGCGCACGCCAAACGTGAACACGATCGCGAGCGTCACCGCAAACCACCCCACCGTGATCGGCAGAAATCCCGTCGCGACGCCCGCCGTGTAGGCGAAGGGGGCGCACGCGGCGTGGCGCTCCTTGCACACGAACGTCTGCAGCGTCGTCCCGATCGCGAGCACGGCGGACTGCGCGAGGAGCGGCGCGTGCACCGCGATGCCGGTCGCGTCGGCGGCGGGCAGGAGGCCGTCGACCAAATACCACGCGCCGAGCATCGCGCGCCCGAAATCGATCGCGTGGAAGCCGTGGCCGAGCGTGCGACCCCAGTAGCCCGACCAGTCGGATGAGAGCGCGCGGTGCCGCGTGCGCGCCCCGTGGAACAGCCCGATTGGGAGCAGCAGGAGCACCAGCGCGCCGCCCGCCATCGGCCAGTGAATCGCGATGCCGGTCATTCCGAGGCCGTTTGTTCGATTCGCTGGCCAAAAAGCCGGCGGATCACTTCCGCGAGGTCCGCCAGCTTGATGGGCTTTGAGACGTAATCGTCCATGCCGGCCGCGAGGCACTGCTCGCGATCGCCCTGCATGGCGTTGGCGGTGAGGGCGACGATGCGTGGCTGGCGGTTGGCCGGGAGCCGCGCGCGGATGAGGCGCGTGGCCTCGAAGCCGTCCATCTCGGGCATCTGCAGGTCCATCAGGACGAGGTCATAGAAACGGTATTCGAGCGTGCGCACGGCCTCGGCGCCGTTGGCCACGGCATGGGCGCGGTAGCCGAGGCGCTCGAGAAAGTGCAGCGCGACCTTCTGGTTCACGGCGTTGTCCTCCGCGAGGAGGATCTCGATTTGGAATTTTTGCGCGCCGGGCGTGCCTTCGGCCTGGGCCTCGGGCGCCGGAACGGAAGCAGGCGCGAGCAGGCGCGCGACGCACTGCGCAAAGGCGGCGGTGCGGACGGGCTTCGTCGTCGCGGCGCTGGGTGGCCCGCCGGCGGGCGCCAGCGGCGCGGGGGCGCCCACGGCGTGGAGCGCGATGCGCGGGCAGGGCAGCGAGCCGGTCGCGGCCCAGACGGCCGCGGCGTCGCCGCCCGCGGCGTCGATCACGGCGAGCACGGGGGCGCGTGGCAGGCGGCCCACGGTGGCAAGGGCGGAGGCGGTGTCGGCCACGACGACGCAGGCGAGGCCCCATTGCTCGAGCAAGCCGTGGAGGCGTGCGCCGGTGACGGGGTTGTCTTCCACGCAAAGCGCGAGGCCGCCGCGCAGCTCCCTTGGCACGACGGGGGGCGCCAGGCCGGCTCCGTCCGGCGCGGCCCGAGTGCTGATGGTGAAGATGAACGCCGACCCATGCCCGGGCCGGCTCTCGACGCAGATGCGCCCGCCCATCAGCTCGCAGAGCCGGTGGCAGATCGCGAGGCCGAGGCCGGTCCCGCCGTATTTGCGAGTCGTGGACGAGTCCACCTGGCTGAAGGCGCGGAAGAGCCGGTCGAGGCGGTCCGGCGGGATGCCGATGCCGGTGTCGCGCACGGTGAACTCAAGCACGCTGTCGACCGGGAACGGCGTCGCGCTGCGGATGAACCCGGGATGCTGGGTGCCGGGGATCGCGCGACGCACCTCGACCGAGATGCTCCCGGCGGACGTGAATTTCACGGCGTTGTTCACGAGGTTGACGACCACCTGCCGCAACCGCGTGACATCGCCGACAATCCACGGCGGCACCTCCGGGGCGATCAGATAGCCGAGCTCGAGCCCCTTGGCCGCGGCGGGCAGCGCGAACAGGTCGAGCGCCTCCTCGAGGCAGACAGCGAGATCAAAAGGCGCCCGCTCGAGGTCCAGCTTGCCCGACTCGATTTTGGAGAAATCCAGGATGTCGTTGATGATCGTGAGCAGGGCTTCGCCGGACGTGCGCACGGTGTTGACGAAGTCGCGCTGCTCCGCGTTGAGCGGTGTTTCTAGGAGCAGGCTGGTCATGCCGATCACGCCGTTCATGGGCGTGCGGATCTCGTGCGACATCGAGGCGAGGAACTCGCTTTTCGTGCGGGAGGCCTCGTCGGCCTCGGCCTTGGCCCGGCGGAGCTGCTCCTCGGCCTCGACGCGGGCCGTGATGTCGGTCTCGATCGCGATGAAGTTCTCGAGATCGCCGGCGGCATTGCGCACGGGCTGGATCTCAAGCCGGAGGTGATATTTGCGGCCGCTCTTCGAGTAGTTGACGACTTCCGTGCTGATGCCCTGGCCGCGGGCCATCGCGGCCCGGATGCGGGCGACGGTCAGCTTGCTCGTGTCGGGCCCGACCATGAAGTTCGCCGGATTTTTCCCGACGACTTCGTCCAGTGAGTATTCCATCACGCGGCAAAACGCCTCGTTGGCCCACTCGATGCGGCCGTCGGCGGAGCCGATCAGCACAGGATTGTCCGTCTTGGCGGCGACAAGCGAAAGCTTGCGGGCGGCGGCCTGACTCTCGCTCAGCGCGGCCTCGGCCTCGCGGCGCGCCGTCACGTCCTGCACGGTGCCGACGATCACGGAGGGACGGCCGCTGGCGTCGCTGGCGACGGGCTTGGTGCGCGTGCAGACCCAGCGCCAGCTGCCGTCGCGGGTGCGGATGCGATACTCCGTCTCGACGAAGCCGGCGGCGCCGGCGAGCTGGGGCTCGAGCGCGCGCGTGCAGCCCGGGGTGTCGCCCGGGTGGATCAGCGCGCGCCACGCCTCGATGGTTGCAGGTTGCGCGGCCGGTTCGTAGCCGAGCATGGTCCAGAGCCCCGGGCTGAACGTGGCGCGGCCCGTGGCGGGCTCCCACTCGACGATGCCGATGTGCGTGGAGTCGAGCGCGAGCCGCAGGCGCTCCTCCGAGACTTGCAGCCGGCTGCCGGCGTTGTCGGCCGCGCGGCGGCTGTCGCGGATCCGGCGCGCGAGGTGGAGGCTGAGTCCGAGCAATGTCGCGAGGCCCAGGCCGCACAGCAAGGCCTCGGCGCGCAGCCCGCGGGCAAAGGCGGACACGAGGCCGGCCAAGGCGGCGATCACAACCGCCGCCAAGCCAACCAGCGAGGCGAGCAGCGCGGGGGAGCGCTGGGTTCGCGGCGTCGGCGGGGGCGGTTGATTCATCAGCGGTCTGGCGCCGAGGAAATCGAAGCGGGCGCGGCGCGCAATGCGTTTCCCCGCGGCGAAGCGCGGGGCTATGGCCGCGTCGCGGGCGGCGGGTCCGCCGCCGGTGCGGCGGGTGCGGGCGTCGCCGAGAAATTGGCGAAGGCCCACTCCGGCTTCTCGAGCGAGCCGCTGAGGCGCACTTCGAATGCGTTGGACAGGGGCGTGAGCACGGCGCCGACGACGGACTTGAGGAGGTTGCCGCTCTCCTGGAATGGGAAAATCTTGGCGTTGATATCCAGCTCGCGGCGGTCGAGCGCGTAGCTGCCATGGCCGTCGATCGCGGAGTTGGCGCCGCGGAGCGTGAGCGACGGGAAGACGAGGCGCGGTCCCTCGACCTTGAAGTTGCCCCGGGCCTCCGTGAAGCGCAGCGCCGTGAACTTGAGCAGACCCGAGAGCGCGCCCAACAACGGCACCTCGCCGATCTCGGCGCCTTGGAGCGCACCGTTGCCGGCGCCGCGGTAGCTGAATGGATCGTCGAGGCGGCCCTCGGCGGAGACGGCGAGCGCGACGCGGACGTTTGCCTTTTCCTGCACAAATTTCCCCGGCGGCGCCGGCGGCACGCCCTTCCGCGCGGCAAAGTAGCCGTTCACCGCGCCCACGAGCGGGCCCAGGCTCGCGTCCGCAAGCGCGAGATCGAACCCGAGGCGCTTGTCCGGCCCGGTGCCCCACGCGCGGGCGTGGCCGCGCAGCTTGCCGCCGGCCAAGGCCGCCTCGGCGTCGTCGATCGAGAGGCTGTCCTGATCCAGCTTCGCCTTGAACGCCACGTCGCGCAGCGGAAAGCCGTGGTAGCGGAAATCGCCGGAGGTGCGGGCGTCGATCGAGAGCTTGCTCGCGGCGCCGCCCGGGGCATTGGCGTGGGCGAAGCGGCCCTTGACCGTCGCCGCCGGCGAGTGCTCGAGCGCGAATGCCCGGATAATCGCCTCGGCGGCGGGCGGGACCAGCCGCGCGACCGCCGGCAGGTCGAGCGTCGAGTGGAACGCGAGGTCGACCGTGCGCCACTCGCCCGCGGTGGGATCGTTGGTGAAGGTGAACAGGCCGTCGACCGCGCCCTCGCCGCGCGTCGCGTGTGTCTCGAGGCCGTCGACGAAACCCTGCCGGATGAAGAGGCGCGTGCGCACGTGGTCGAGCTCGGCCCCGCGAATCGTCGTCCTCGGCGCGTCGGCGAATACAAACACGCCCGACTGCCGGCCGTCGCGCCACACGCCCTGGACATCGACGTCGGCCGCCGGCGGCGCGGCGGGAAACTCGAACTGGGAGAAAAACCGTTCCCACCAGCCGCTGCGAAACCACCCTGAGATGGCGAGCGGGCGCAACTGGCCGGCGAGGAGGAAGCGGTGTCGGTGGGTCGCGAGATCGTGCTCGTAGGAGCCGCGCGCGAAATTTTCGCCGATGCGCGCAAAGGCCTCCGGCGCGCGAAACCGGCCGGGCTCGAGCTCGGCGAGCACGCGGCCCTCCGTGAGGGTGACGCCGCCAAAGGTCCGTGCCACCGGGAGGGTGATTCGCGCCGTGAGTCGCTCGAGTTGCGCGTCGTTTCCGATTCGCACCTCGCCGCGCTCGATGGCGAGGGTGTCGAAGTCGAAGAAGCGGCGCACGTCCGCGCCCGTGCGCCGCGCGATTACGTCGAGGAGGTCCGGCGCGATTTCGCCGTGAAACCGCGCGTGCGCGCGGCGCGCCTGCGCGTCCCCGGTGGCCTGGACCGCGAGCGGCGCGCCGTGGATGCGGGCGGTCGCGGCGGCTTCGAAGGCGGGCAGGGGTCCTGGCCTGAGGCGGAGCGCCAGCGCCGTGGCGGTCGCGCCGTGCACCCCGACACGATCCGCGGAGAGCGATATTTCCCGCAGCTCGAAGTCCGCGGTGTCGAGACGCACGCGACCCGAGACGCCGGCCTCGACCGCCTGCGCCACCGCATCGGCCCCCACCGAAATCTCCGCGGCGCGCACCTCGATCTGAGAGGGCGCCGCATCGCCGAACAGCAGCAGCCGCGTCGAGACCGCCACGTCGCGAGCCTCCGCGGCGAAAGGCGCTTCGAGCCGCGCGCGGCGCGCGAGGGCGAGCACGTCGACGACGGTCGCGCCTGACGCGGATGGCGTGAAGGCCAGGTCGAGCGCGGGCGATTCGAAGCGCGCGAGCGCCTGGGCCGCCGCGAGCCCGCGGCGGCACCACTCCGGGAACCGCGCCCCGATCGCGGCCGGCGGGGAGTCCGTCCTCTCCGCCCGGGCCGCAAGCCCGCTGAACGTCAGGCGGCCATGCGCGGTGAGGACGAGGTTGGAGAACCGTCCCGCGAGCTGGCGCACGACGGCGCCGCGGCGCTCCGGCTCGAGCGTCAGGTCCAAATCGTGGATGAGCGGCTCCGCGCGGCCGGAGGGGGAGAACATCGCGGGCACGGAGACGGCGACACCGCCGAGCCGCACCTCGCGCGGCTCCACGAGCCCAATCGTGAGCAGGAACGGATCGAAACGAACGTAGGCCGTGCGCACGGTCACGACGGGATCCGGGAACGCAGGGAGGGAGAGCCCCACGTTTTCCGCCAGCAAATGGCCCGCGAGGTCAAAGGTGGTGCGGCCGAACTTGACGTGGAAGCCGGCCGATGCGGCGCGCTCCTCGAGTGCCGCGAGCACGAAGCCCGGCAACGCGACCTCCCGGGCGGAGAGGATATAAACCTGGAGCGCGGCGAGCAGCACGAGCCCGAGCCACACCGTCCACACGGCAAACGACCACGCGCCCGAACCGAGCGCACGGGTGGCAGCCCAGGCGATTTCCGCGAGACGTCTCATCGGGTGGCGGTGCGGTTCATGGTCGGGAGGCCGCCGAGCAGGCGCCGGCTTCCGATCGGGACAGCCGGGCTACTTCTTTTGTTCAACCCGCGGCCCGGGATCGCGCGGACCGTAGGTGAGTGCCCAAAGCGCGTCGATGAACGGCTGCTCGAGCGCGAAGACAAGGTCGCGATCCTTGTCGCCCGCAAATTGCACGCCGCCGCCGAGGCGCTCCGTGAGGTGCAGCGTGCGCTGGCTCGTGACCTCCGTGCCGGCGGCGCCGGGAAGCGCGATCGAATAGTCGAGCAGCAGGTGCCAGGGCCGCTCCGCGCCGGCGGCCGTGATGCGATCCGCGAAACCGCCCGCGGCGAACTCCTTGGCCCGCGGGGCCCGCAGCGCCGCGACCATGGTGGCGAGAGCGGCGGCGTTGGCCGGCGCGGGCTGCGGCTGGCCCGCGGCGTCGAACGCCGCCTCGAAGACGGTGCGCTTCGACTCGATCTCAGTGAGTTTGACGGCGGCGATGCGCGCGGCGGCGGGGAGCGGCTCGGCGACAGCGCGGTCGCGCCACGCGAGCGGTGAGAGGTCGAGGTCGCGCTCGATGTCGGCGCGGACCTGATAGACGGAGGTGCCGGGATCGCCGGGGGTGCCGGGGCGGGCAAACATGAGCGTGCGGTTGGCGTCTGTGCCGAGCCGCAGCACGATCGGCGCCGCGGTGCCGGAGAGGGTGAGCGTGACCTCGCGCACGGGGCGGTTGAAGCCCCACTCCTCGAGGTCCGCGCTGGTGGGGTTGTCGCTTTGGAATTTTTCCGCGGAGAGGACGGAAAGGACGTCGAGGAGCCGCGCGACGAGGGCGCGTTCCGCCGGCACGGTCTGCGGGCCCTGCGTGCCGTCGGCCCGCGCAACGATCTGCCATGACGGCGGGGCGTCGGGGGCCTGGCCGGCCGCGGGCTCGAGCCGCTGCAATGTGATCGGCGGCTGGCGCGGCTGCGCGGGCGAGGCGAGCGCGATGGCGGTCACCTGGGCGGGCTCGAAGTCGAGCACGCGTTTCTCGCGGAGCGTCTCCTGCGCGGTGGTGAGCACGCGATGGAGATCCGCGGGGAGCGCGATGGTGAAGACGGCTGTGCGGCCCTCCAGCTGCGCGAAGTGCTCGGTCATGGCCGCGGGCTTCCCGCCGGGCGCAGCGGCGGCCGCGGGCTCGCCGACGAAAAGCGTCTCGTTGACTCCGTTGCCTTCGAGTGAAATCCGAAAAACGGGCGCCGCCGACGGGAGCGTGGCGGGCGGGGTGGCGGGAAAGCTTTTCGCGCGGAGCGCGTTGAGCTCACCGATGGTCGTCTCGACGGCGAGCCGGTTGGCGGCGGCGACGAGCGGCGTCTCGAAGCGCCAGCGCGTGCCGTCCCGGCGGATGCGCACACGGACGCCGGCGCTGCCCGGGGTTTGGTTGGAGGCGCCACCGGTGGTTTGAATGGAAAGGGAGCGCGCCTCGAAGGCGCGCACGTTGAGGAGCGAGTCGGCGCGGAGTTGCTCGAGCGGAGCGGCGAGGCTGTCGGCGAGGCTGCGCTTCACGACGTGGACCCGCTGGCCGTCGGGCGACAGGACGTAGAGGCGCTTGCCGTCCTTGGTGACGTCGCCGAGGCGGAGCGTCGTGGTCGTGCGCGGCGTGCCTGGTCCGGGGTCGACGGAAGAGAACGCGACGGAGAGCCGCGGCTTGTCGAGGCCGTAGTCGGCCAGCGAAAGGCCGCTCTTCGGGAGATCGGCGACGGCAAAGGCGGACTCGTGCTCCAGCAGCTGCAAGTCGTGGACGATGGCCTTGGCGGCGTGGAGGTTGGCGGGCCATTCGTGGGGCTGGGTGAGAAACCACGTGTCGCGCCGGCGCTCCAGCGCGAACGCGGCGCCGGGCGCGGCGCCCGTGATTTCGAGCGAGCGGATGTCGGCGGCCTCGGGCCCGAGCACGCGGCGCTGGGTCTCCTCCGCCAGCTGCTTCAGGCGCGACGGGCGTTCAAACTTGAAGATGAAAAAGAACAGCACCGCGTTCAGGAACAGCAGGGCGAGCGTGACTTTGGTGCGCATGGCGGAAGGAGCTGAGGGCTAAGAGCCCGGAGCTGAGTGCAGGAAGAAAAGACTCCGAAGGAAGGGCATTGTTCGAATGTAGACTCTCGGCTCCGGGCGCTCAGCTCCTCCGCGTCCAGTAGACGATGGTGCCGAGGATCAACGCGAGGCCGGGGAGGCCCGCGAGGAGGGCGTAGCGGAGCTTGGTGAAATCCGCCGCGCTGATCGCGAGCTGGAAGCGCTCGATGGGCCGCGGCTTGATCGAGAGCTGGTGATCGCGGTCGATGCACCAGTTCACGGCGTTGAGCGTGAGGTGCAGGCTCGCCTCGTCGAGGCGGCCGTTGGTGACGGCGTCGCCGGTCCCGATGACGACGAGCTTGCCGCCGCGCACGCTGAACGGGAGGTTGTCGCGCGCCGCGGTGCGCTCGGAGGCGACGATCACGCCGAGGCGGTTGGGCGGGTCCATGCCGGGAATAGGAAAGGTGTCGACGCCGCGATCGGGGCGGAGCTGGCGGTCGGTGCCGCGCTCGCCCCAGGCCTTCTCGGACGTGGCGGCGAGGGTGACGGTGGTGAGGCCGCCGCCGAGCGCGCGGCCCGGATCAGGCATGACGGTGCGCGTGGGGCCGAAACGGAGGGCCTGGCTGCCGGCGGTGACGAGGCTTTTGGTGAGCGGGTGCGTGCCCGAGAGATGGCGGATAAGGAGCTCGAGGTTCTCCGTCATATGGCCGGGCTCGGGATCGATGACGATGTCGTTGTGCACGAGCACGCCCCAGTCGAGGAGCAGGTCGTCGAGGCCGAGCGCGGCGGTGGGCTTGCCGGGCGGGAGGAAGCAAACGATGCGGCCGGCGCCGTTGGCGAGGTATTGGCGGAGCAGCTCCTGCTCCTGGCGGGAAAACGCGCTTTGCGGCGAGACGACAAAGAGGAGCGAGGCGTCGTCGGGCAGGCGGCGGTTGGCGGGGAAGTCGAAGGGCTCGACGTCGAAATTGCGCAGCTTGAGCTGATCGCGGAGGGCGGTGAGGCCCACGCGGGCGTCCGCGTTGTCGATGCGGAATTCGCCGTGGCCGGTGACGAAGTAGATTTTTTCCCGGCGCTGCATCGTGACGTCGAGGATGGCGGCGGTGATCGTCTGCTCGCCGTGGAAGGTGTCGCGCTGCTTGTTTTTCAGCGTGTAGAGGTTGTCGATGGGCTCGATCCGGCGGCGGTCGCCGGAGAGCAGGAGCAGGAGCCCGACCTGATCGACGCCGAGTTCCTCGGCGCGGCGGCGGTTCTGGTAGATGTCGACGGTCTCGCGGATGATGCGGTTGGCGCCGCGGTCCTCGGTGGCGTGGACGTATTCGTCGACGAGGCCGCGGACCTCGGCGTTTTCGCTCTCGCCGCCGGTGGTGACGACGATGCGGACGGGGCGCTCGAGCTTGCGGACGAAGGAGAGCGTCTCGGCCGAGAGGGAGAACTTGCGTCCGCGCGTGAGGTCGAAGCGGGCCGCGTGGTTGGTGGCGACGTAGTTGAGGCCGCCGAAGAGCGTGACGAAGAGCACGGCCTGCAGCAGCAGGTTGATGGTGCGGACCCAACGCGTGGCGCGAAATGTGTTCAGGACGGACATGCGCGGGCCTCAGCTGTGCAGCAGTTTCACCTCGACGCTCAGGATGCTGAACAGCAGCGCGAGCACGGTGCCGCTCAGGTAGAAGAGCACGTGGCGGGTGTCGACGACCCCGCGCACGAAGTCGTCGCGGTGGCCAAACACGTGCCCGTAGTCGATCACGGCCTTGGCGGGCTGGAGCACGCCCTGCTCCAGCCACACGGAATCGGTGAGGGCGTTGCCGCCGAGGATCAGCAGCCCGAGCAGCACGCCGCTGATGATCGCGGCGACCGACTGGTTGCGCGTGAGCGAGCTGGCGAAGACGCCGATCGCCACGAAGAAAAGCCCCGAGACCGCGATGAACAGGAAGCCGCCGAGCAGCGGGCCCGAGTCGAGGAAGCGCGCATCGCCGGAAAACTTGCTCAGCACCCAGAAAAACCCGGCGGTGGCGCCCCACAGCAGCGTGTAGAGCAGGTAGGCGGCCCCGAACTTGGCGAGCACGACCTCCGTGGTCGTGACCGGCGTGGTGAGCAACGTCTCGATGGTGCCGAGGCGGCGTTCCTCGGCGAGGCACTTCATCGTGAGCAGCGGCACCATCACGCACGTCGGCAGCCAGAAGAGCTGGAAATAGACGCTCGCGGGCGAGGCCTCCTGCGGCGCGCCGGCATAGATTTCGAGAATCTTGGTGAAGATGAGCCCCATGAAACCGAGGAACAGCGTCGCCGCGACGTAGGTCGCCGGGCTGACGAGCAGCATGCGGGTCTCGTGGCTGAGGAGGGTGGGGAAGTGTTTCACGGGGTCTTGGTCGGGGCGGGCGCGGCCACGGCGTCCCAACTACGGCGCGTGGCGGCGAGGAACACGTCCTCGAGCGTGTGCTCGCGGCGGCGCAGCGCGCGCACACGGAGATTTTTCGCGAGAAGTGTCCGCAGGATCGCCTCGCCGAGATCGTCCTCGCGGCGGGTCTTGACGGTCACGCGCCGGAAGCCCGCGGCGTCGGGCGCGGCTTCCTCCGCGACCGCGAGCGTGGCGTCGATCTCGGCGAGCGCGGCCGGGAGCGCGGCGGGCTCGCCGTTCACGTCGAGGAGGTAGGTGGTCTCGCCGAAGATCTCCTTCCGCAGTGCCGCGGGCGTGCCTTGCGCGACGACGCGGCCCTGGTTGATGATCAGCACGCGGTCGCACGTCATCTCGATTTCCGGCAGGATGTGCGACGAGATGATCACCGCCATGCGCCCGCGCAGGCTCGCGATGAGGTCGCGCACGATCAGGATTTGGTGCGGGTCGAGGCCGATCGTCGGCTCGTCCATGATGATGACGGGCGGCTCGGCAAGGATGGCCTCGGCGATGCCGACGCGCTGGCGGTAGCCCTTGGAGAGCTGGCCGATGATTTTGTGGCGCACGCGCTTCAGGTCGCAGATCTCAAGCACCTCGTCGATGCGGGGGCCGAGCTTGCGGCGGGCGACCTCCTTGAGCCGGCCGCGGAAATAAAGATACTCCGAGACCCGCATGTCCTCGGGCAGCGGGTTGTTCTCCGGCATGTAGCCGATGCGGCGCTTGATGAGGTCAGGCTCCGTGGCCACGGACGCGCCGCAGATGCTCACGCTGCCGGCGGTCGCGGGCAAGTAGCCGGTGAGAATGCGCATCGTGGTGGACTTGCCCGCGCCGTTGGGCCCGAGGAAGCCCACGATTTCACCCTGGGCGACGGTGAAGCTGATGTCGCTCACGGCCGTGACGCCGCCGTAGGTTTTCACCAGGTGGGCGACTTCGATGGCGGGCGGTGCTTCGGGCATGAGGCGGAGAGGGCCGACAAGCTCAACGCAATGCGCGCCGCGCACAATCTCAACTTGCGGCCTTTTCCAACGTGACTTCGCCGGCGCGGAAGCGGTGGGTCTTGCCATCGGTCGCGCGGAGCAGCAGGGCGCCTTCGTCGTCGAGGCCGGTGACCGTCCCGGCGTGGCGGCGGCCGCCTTCGAGCAGCGCGACGTGCTTCCCGCGCAGCAAGTCGTGCCGGTGCCACAGGTCGGCAAAGGTGTCGCGGTGCTCGCCGTCGGCAAACGTCTGGAACGCGAGCAGCACGCGCCCGACGAGCGCCGCGGCAAGGCGGTTGAGATCGAGCGGAGCGCCGGTGACCTCGGCGAGCGAGACCGCGCGCCGCGCAAGATCAGCCGGCCACCCGGCCGCGGGGCTGTTGACGTTGAGGCCGAGGCCGAAGACCAAGTCGCGGATGCGGTCGGCGTCGATGCGCGCCTCGGTGAGCATGCCGCCGGCCTTGCGACCGTCGAAGAGTATGTCGTTGGGCCACTTGATGCCGGGGGAAACGCCCGCGAATTTCTCCAGCAGAGCGCAGACGTTCACTCCCATCCAAAGCGTGAACGTCTGCATGCGCTCCGGCTCGACACGCGGGCGGAAAGCGAAGCTGGCGTAGAGATTGGCGGACGAGTCGCTGTGCCAGGTGCGGCCAAAGCGCCCGCGCCCGCGCGTCTGCCGGCGCGCCAGGACGGCAAACGGCGTCGCGCGGCCCGCGGCGAGCTGGCGCGCAGCCTCGTCGTTGGTGCTGTCCACCGTGTCGAGCACGAGCAGCGAAAACCCCCGCGGCCGCACGCGCTGCTCCAGCTCGATCAACGGCGCGAAGAGCGCGGCGGGCCGCGCCGCGATGCGGTAGCCCCGCGCGCGCTGCGCCTCGAAGCCGAAGCCCGCGGCGCGCAGCTTTTCCATGTGCTGCCAGACGGCGACGCGGCTGACGCCGAGCTTGCCGGCGAGCGCGGTGCCCGAGACCCACCGGCCCGGGTGGGCGAGGAGTTCGCGCAGGATGGTGTGCTCGGCGGTGGAGGGCATGGCGGCGACGGCGGGGTTGAAATCAAAGCCCCGCTTCGCAGGCTCGCGCAAATGTCATTTGCGGAATTCCAGCAATCCATGGTTCGCGACGCGGCGCCGCCGGCCGACGCGAGCGGCGCCCTGCGGGCGCTGTGGCACGACGCTCGGGGCGATTGGGACGCGGCGCACAATGCCGCGCAGGCCGATCCCAGCCGCGAGGGTTCGTGGGTCCACGCCTACCTGCACCGGAAGGAAGGCGACGACGGCAACGCCGGCTACTGGTATGCCCGCGCCGGCCGCCGCGCCCCGCCGCCGGGCACGACGCTCGTGGCCGAATGGGAAGCGATCGCCCGGGCGCTGAGCGGAGCGTAGCGCCGCCGCCACGCGGCGCGATCACTTGGCGCCGTTGCCACTCTTGGCCCAGCCAAAGTCGCTCGAGCGGAGGTAGGTCTGCTGCGCCGCCTTGAGGATGTAGGTGCCCTGCGCGGGATCCGACTTGGCGGCGGCGGCGGCGGCCTCGTTGAGGTTCGCCATGTTTTGCAGGCGCTCGTCCTCGGCATACATGGCGAGTGCGCGCGCCTCGTTCGTCATCGTGAGGAATGGTATGCGGAAACGGTTGAGCACCTTGTCGGTCTCGGTGATGTAGCGCTTCATCGCGATGTCGATGAGGCCCTTTTGGGTGTGGATGGCGCGCTCGGAAAATATCACCGGCTTCTTTTCCTGCACGAGGTATTTCGGGAGGCGGACGATGCCGTTGGCGGGTTTGTCGAGCTCGCGCGCGTCGGGCAGCTCTTCCTCCGGCTTCGGCGGAGGCTTGGGTGGAGGCGGCGCGTATTTCGGCGATGCCGCGGACAGCGCGGCGGCGATCTCGGGGGAGATGACGCGCGTGCGGCGCGGAGCGGCGGATTTTTCCTCTTCCTTCTTCTTTGACTCAAGAATCGGGCTGGCAGGCGCGGGCGATTGGGCGGACAGGCGCGCTGGCTGCACCACCGCGGCGATCACGGCACCGGCTATGACAAACGGGAGAATGCGACGCATGGCAGGGTGGAAGAAACGTGGAGCGCTCCCGGGTTCCACGCAAGGCTCGGAATCTTGCCCGCCGCGATTGTGGAATCGCATTTGACGCGGGGCCGTTCCCGACGGCAGGGTCGCGCACGCTGGCGGCGAGCAAACCCCGTTTTCCTTTTCCCCATGGCCAACATCCAAGGCGCAGGCACCAAGCAAAACACCTACGACGCGATCGTCGTCGGCTCCGGCATCAGCGGCGGCTGGGCCGCAAAGGAACTCACCGAGAAGGGCCTTCGGACCCTGGTGCTCGAGCGCGGCCGCAACGTCGTGCACGGCGACTACCCGACGGCGATGAAGGACAGCTGGGAATTCGAGGGCCGCACGCGCTCGCCCGCGGCGAGCCTGGCCCGGCAGCACAAGCAGCACCGCACGGGTTATACCACGAGCCCCGCGACCGCGCATTGGTTCGTCGACGACATCGACAACCCCTACTCGGAGGACAAGCCCTTCGATTGGATGCGCGGCTACCACGTCGGCGGGCGCTCGCTCATGTGGGGCCGGCAGTCGTATCGCTTCAGCGATCTCGATTTCGAGGCCAACGCCAAGGAGGGCATCGCCGTCGACTGGCCCATCCGCTACGCCGACATTGCGCCTTGGTATGACTATGCGGAACGCTTCGCCGGCATCAGCGGCAACCGCGACGGCCTCGCGCAGCTCCCCGACGGCCACTTCCTCCCGCCGATGGAGATGAACTGCCTCGAGCAGCACGTGCGCGACCGGATCAAGTCATCCTTCGGCGGTCGCGCGATGATCATCGGCCGTGCGGCCAACCTCACGCAGCCGCATAACGGCCGCGGCAACTGCCAGTTTCGCAACCGCTGCAGCCGCGGCTGCCCGTATGGCGCCTATTTCTCGAGCAACGCCGCCACCCTCCCCGCAGCGCAGGCCACGGGCAATCTCACGCTCCGCCCCTTCTCGATCGTCAACGGTCTCATCCACGACAAGGACAAGGCCCGCGCCACCGGCGTGCGCGTGATCGACGCGGAGACGAACGAGGTCATCGAGTTTCACGCCAAGGTGATATTCCTCTGCGCCTCGGCGGTCGCCTCGACGTTCATCCTGCTCAACTCGACGTCCGATCGTTTCCCCAACGGCTTCGGCAACGACAGCGGCGAGCTCGGCCACAACCTGATGGACCACCATTTCAAGGTGGGCGCCGCGGGTATCTCGGACGATTTCTCCGATCGCTACTACCGGGGCCACCGGCCCAACGGCATTTACATCCCGCGCTTCCGCAACATCGACAAGGCCAGCACGCGCAAGGACTACCTCCGCGGCTTTGGTTATCAGGGCAGCGCGAGCCGCACCGACTGGACGCGCGGCATCAAGGAGCTCTCCCTCTTCGGCGGAAAGCTGAAGGCGGACCTCATCGCGCCTGGCCCGTGGCGCTTCGGCATCGGCTCATGGGGCGAGTGCCTGCCTTACCACGCCAACAAACTCTACCTGAACAAAAACGTGCGCGACAAGTGGGGCCAGCCCACGGTGACCTTCGACTGCGGCTGGAAGGAAAACGAACTCGCGATGCGCAAGGACATGAAGCAGTCCGCCATCGAGATGCTCGAGGCCGCGGGGCTGAAAGAGGTCACGGGCTTCGACGACGTGGCGCTGAGCAATCCCGGCAATTGCATCCACGAGATGGGCACCGCGCGCATGGGCCGCGATCCCAAGACCTCGGTGTTGAACAAGTGGAACCAGGTCCATGCCTCGCCCAACGTCTTCGTGACCGACGGCGCGTGCATGACCTCCAACGGCTGCGTCAACCCGTCGCTCACTTACATGGCGCTCACCGCCCGCGCGGCGGATCATGCGGTGAGTGAGCTGAAGAAACAAAAGCTGTAACCCGTGCCTCCGGCCATGAACCTTGCCCCCGCCAACGCCGATACCCAGCTCCTGACCCGCCGCGACGCGATCCAGCGCGCCGCGCTTTTGCTTGGCGTCGCCCTTACGCCGTCCGTCCTCCAAGGCGTGTTGCGCGCGCAGACCCCCGCCGCCGGGGCCAAGCCACAGCACCTCACCGCCGCGCAGTTCGAGACCGCGGGCGCCGTCGCCGAGCGGATCCTGCCGCGCACCGACACGCCCGGAGCGATCGACGTGGGGGTGCCCGCCTTCATCGACCTCATGGTGGGAAAATTTCTCACGGCCGCCGAGCGCCGCACGTTCACCGCGGGCCTCGCGGAGGTGGAGACGAAGAGCAACGCCGCGCATCGCGTCGCCTTTGCCAAACTCGCCGCCGCGCAGCAGGACGCATTGTTGAAGGCGATGGCCGAGGCCGCGCAAACGAAGAGCGGCACCTTCTTCCACCTGATCAAGGAGCTCACGATCCTCGGGTTTTTCACGTCCGAGCCCATCGCCAAGAACGTGACGCACTACGATCCGATCCCCGGTCGCTTCCAAGGCTGCATCCCGCTCGCGGAGGTCGGCAACCGCGCTTGGACGCGAAACTGACGGCCCCGGCGGCGGCCGCGTTCAGAACCGCACGTTGAACTGCGCGGCGCCGTTGAGGTTCGCGCGCTTCGCCAGATCGCGGTGGTCCTCGACGCTGGCCTGCAGCTTCGCATCCGTGTGGGCGGTGAAGCGGTAGCCGACGACGACATCGACACGCCGGATATCGCGCGCCCAACGCTCCGCCACGCCGGGCGCGATCACGATGCGGGAGAAGCCCTGCGCGTTGAGGCGGAGCGCGCCGTAGAGCTGGGCGGTGAACTTGTATTTCCCCTCCACGTAGCCGGAGTTGGAGCGCACCTTGCCGACCCGCGGCACATCGAAATAGGCGTCGAAGTATTCCGCCCAGACCTGCAGATGCCGCCACGCAAAGCAGAGGTCGGCGCCGAACATGCGCTGGCGGTAGTCGCCGCGCGTGCGGCCCGCCGGCAGCGACTTGGCGACGTTGGGAAGCAGGTAAATGCTGTCGCTGAACGAAACCCCGAGATTCCACCGCAGTTCCGGCCGGAAGCCGAGACGCGCCGCAAACGCCGGGTGCTCGAAACCGGTGCGCTTAATCGACCAGTCGTGCGGGTGCGCGGAGGGGCCGGTGTTCTTCAGCTCGGCCGCCAGCGTGAAGCGGCCGAGTTTGCCCGCGACGGCGACCCCGCTCGAATAGACCGGACCCCAGATGAGCGGGAGATACTCGTATTTCTCCGGGTCCTCGAATTCCGCGAGGTCCGCGGGGGACGAGGGGATCTCGGCATCGTGCAGCGTCGTGAGGTGTTCGTAGGGCAGCGGCGCGGTCACGAATGGGTTGTCGCGTGGATCATGGCGCGGCACCCAATTGCCGATCACCGTGCCGAACTGGCCGACTTGGAGGTTGAATCGCCCGTCCCGCCACGGGGTCCAGCGCACGGCCAGTTCGTCGATGCGACCGCGCAGCGGTCCGTTGCTGGGATCGAAGCCGCGGTCGACGCGCATTTGGGCGAAGCCGCTCAGGCTCGAGCCGAGCTGGGCATCGGCAAAGAGCGTGAGGCGGGGGGTGAACTGGGTCCGCGACTCGGTGTAGACAAGGCCGGGCGTGGGCCGGCTCATGGCGTAGCCTTCGGCGGTGAGGGTGCCGGTGAGCCGCGCGCGGAACTCCTCCCGCATGGCGGTAAACGTCAGCGCACGCTCCGCGGCATCGAGCCATGCATCGCTGGCTGCGAGCGGTGCCGCAGCGGCGAGGGCGAGCACCGTGGCGCAAAGGGACCTCATCGCGCGGAAGGGATGTTCATCCCGGGATGGCTGGCTAGCCGAAAACTCACCTCAAATTCGGTCCAGTCTGCCGTCGAGCTGGCCAGGCGCACATCGCCGCCGTGAAGGCGCGCGAGCTCTTGCGCGAGGTTGAGGCCGAGGCCGTGTCCCGGGATGTCCTCCGCCGCGGCCGCGCGGTGGAAGCGTTCGAAGATGTGTCCCTGCGCCTCCGGCGCGATGCCGGTGCCGGTATTGCCGATGACAAGCACGACGGTCTCTCCCACGGTGCGGGTAGTGACGCGGATCCGCCCGCCGGGTCGGTTGTATTTCCGCGCGTTCTCGAGGAGGTTCTGGAGGATGAGCGAAACGTAGCGACGTTCGCCCGCGACGCAGAGATCGGCGGGCACCTCGGTTTCGATCGCGAGGTCGCTGACCTCGGGCAGGATGCTCAAGTCATCGAGCCACGAGGCGACGAGATGGGCCAAATCCACGGCGGCGAATTCGATCTGCAGGCGCCCGGCGTCGAGGCGGGAAAGGAGGAGCAGGTCCTCGATCATGCTGCGGAGGCGGCCGGTCTGGTTGACGAGCTCGTTGAGCTCCGCGCGGACGGGTTCCGTGAGATCATCGCGCGCGAGGAGCTCG
>JAEUHB010000066.1 GCA_016794665.1 Opitutaceae bacterium | reverse complement strand
CGGAGGCGCGGAGCCCGTCGAGGTAGCCGCGCCAAGCGGCCCCGTTCGCGAGCGCGAAGCCGATCGCGGCGAGCGCGAGTCCGCCCGCCAGCCAGAAGGCGGGGTCGCGGCGGAGCGCACGGAGTTCCCAGCGGAAGACGGTGGAGAGCACGGGGGAAGTTGAGAGTTGAGAGCTGAGAGAGATTCAGACGGGGCGGAGCGCCGCGGTGCTGCGCAGGGCGAACCACGCGGCGAGGGCGAACCAGGCCGTGAGCAAAGCGAGCGACGGCGCGTTCTCCGCGAGGACGGCGCCTGTGCCCGGCGGCGTGTAGGCGAAAGGGGGGACCTGCGCCCAGAGCTCGGGGCCGGCGAGGTGGACTTCGCCCGGCTTGAGCGGGCGCCGCAGGATCTCGTCGTTCATCCTCTTCTGAATCACGCGCCGGTGGGCTTCGCTCGCGCGGATGAAGTCGCGGTGCTGCGCGAGGTCGGTGCCGGCGAGAGCGGCCGAGAGCGCCTGCACGCCGAGCAAGGGAAACACGGCGGCGCCGCCTTGCAGCACGCGGTTCTGCGCGGCCATGCGGTCGAAGAGCTCGCCGTAGTAGCGATCGTAGATCGCGTAACCGTGCTCCTCGCCGAGCTGGAGCTGGAGGCCGCGGACGTTGATCGGCAGGTCCTCGGGGCGCGTGACGCCGTGCTGGCGCAGGAGCGCCGCGATGGCTTCCTGCAACTGCGCGGGCGCGCCATGCGGATCGCCGAGCTCGGCCTTCATGCGCGCCCGGGCGATGATCGGATCGGGCAGGGGGTGCATCCGGCTCGCGACCGCGGCGAGGAGGCGCGGGGCAACGAGGCTGTTGAGCGCCCAGAAACCGAGCAGGATTGCGAGCGCGAGGCGCGGCGTGCCGGCGCGCGCGGAGACGGCCAGGGCCAGCAGAAGGAACACGCCGAGGTAGAGCAGGTAGATTCCGGCGAGCGGGATGAAGCGCGCCGCGCCCGCCGCGGGGCCGGTGAGGACGAGCGCGACCGAGCCGAGGACGAGCGCGGGGCCGACGATGAGGGCGAGCGTCGCCGCGAGCCCGAGCGCTTTGCCGAGGACGAGGTCGCGCGGGCGCAGGCCGAGGGCGAGCAGCGAGCGGAGCGTGCCGCGCTCGCGCTCGCCGGCGAAGGCGTTGAACGCGAGGAGCACGATCACGAGCGGCAGCATCACCTGGAAAACGAGCGCGACCGTGAGATCGCCGAAACGCTGCGCGAGCGTGGCATCCTCGGCGGGACGGAAGAGCATCTCGTTCTGCTTGTGCGCCTCGATCCACGTCGCGACGCCGGTGTAGGGCTCGACACCGGGGTCGAGGAACGCGGGGGCAAGGCGTGGCTTGAACGCGTAGAGGCCGTAGTGCGCGGCGCTGTGCGGGTTCTTTTCCCCCTGGCCATACCAGCGCGCCTGCTCGGCGGCCTGCGCCGCGTGCTGCTGCGCGACGAGGCCGCGCTGGTGGCTCGCGCCCGCGCCGATGGCGACGCCGAGCAGCGCGAGCACGATGGCCGCGGACCAGCGGAATCGGCCGTCGCGCAGCAGCTCGGTGAACTCCTTGCGGGCGATCGTGGCGATCATGACCGCGACAGACGCGTCAGTATTTCCAGCCGAGCTCGACGAAGGTCGTGCGCATCGGCAGGGCGTGGACGACGTAGTGGCGGTCGTTGGTGGCGTTATCGACGCCGAGCGAGGCGGTGAGGCCGCGCGGGCTGCGCCACGTGACTTTGCCTTCCACGAGGAAGTAGCCCGTGATCGTCCAGTAGTTTTCGTGCCGGTAGTCGGAGTTGTCCAAGTTCCAGAACGGATCGCTCGTGTAGCGGGCGCCGGCGGTGACAATCCACGACGGCGCGGGCCGGTAGGTGAGCAGCACCTTGGCGCCCCATTTCGGGATGCGCGGCATGACCTTGCCGTTCGACGCGGGGAAGTTCGGGTTGCGGCGGATGATCGCGTCGGTGCGGGTGACGTTGGCGTAGAGGTCCAGCGAATCGAAGAGGAAGCGCCGCTTCTCGTAGGCCGCCTCGGCGCCGCGGGTGCGGACGCGGTCGATGTTCTGGACGTTGCTGACGTTGGTGCTGGCGTTGAGCTGGGTGAGGAGCGTGTCGCGCATCGACTCCTCGAAGAGGGTGAAGCGGAACTCGCCGCCGGGCAGCGTGCGTTGCGCGGTGAAGTCGATTGTCGTGCCGGATTCGGGTTTGAGATTCGGGTCGTTGCGCGTCACGCGCCCGTCGGTCCCCACCGTGCCTTGGAAGAGCTCGCCGACGGTCGGGTAACGGGTCGCATGGGCGGCGGAGGCGCGGAATTCCCAGCGTGGATCGCCGGCCGGGCGGAAGGCGAGGGTGGCGCTCGGCTTGAGGTTGGTGTCGTCGCGGGCGGGAAGGTTGATCACCGCGCGGTTGCCGGGCGCGAGGTCGCGGGCCTTGGCGCCGTCGAAGGCGCGCCACTGCTCGGCACGGAGGCCGGCGGTGAGCTTCCACTGCGGGGCGAGGCGCCAGGCGTCCTGCGCGAAGACCGCGTGCAGCGACGTGGTGCCGTAGTTGCCGTCGGCGAGCGTGGTGCGGGTGGCGAAGCTGCGCCAGTCGGTCGCGTTGAACTGCTCGCGCTCGAGAAAATAGGAATCGTAGTGGTAGCCGACGAGGACGTGGTGGCCGCCGGCGAGGGCCGGCGAGGCGAGGCGGGCGTCGAAGGTGCGCCAGCCGGTGTCGCCGTCGTCGGTGATGAGGCCCGTGCCGCCGTTGAATCCGACGGTGAGCGGCTGGTTCGAGGCGCGGTTGCGATTCTTGGTGAAGCTGAACGCGGTGCCGAGGGCGGAGAACTCCCAGCCGCCGGACGCGCGATGCTCGAGGCCGAGGGAGCCGAGGAAATTCTCCCGGTGCCAGCGGAAGAGGCTGAAATCGGCGGCGGGAATCGTGAAGACGCGGCCGTCGAGCTGGACGCGGCCCGCATACACGGGCGCACCGGCAGCGTCGAAGACATAGCTGGCCGGCTTCAGGCGGTCCTCGTCGTTGCGCCAACCGACGAGATTCAGCCGCAGCTTGGTCTGCGGCGCGAGGTCGTAGCCGAGCTTCAGTTTGACGAGGTCGTGGCTGACCTCGAGCGGGCCGGCCTCGCCGTAGAGGAAGCGGTTCGCGCCCACGAGATCCTGGTCGCGGTAGGCGCCGGTCACGACGGTGGCGGGCGTGGCGTTCGGCGCGGTCGTGGACGAGAGGACGATGAACCGATAGTCCATCGGGTGCGTCTCGTTGCGGAGCCGGTTATAGAAGAGAAAGGCGGAGAACTTCCCGACGCGGTCGCCAACGGAGACGGCGACGTTGTTGCCGCGAAATATCTTGTCGCTGCTGTATTCGTTGTAGTCGTGAAAGAAGAACGTGGCCTTCACGGCCGCCTCGCGCCGATCGGGCGTGCGGGTGGTGAGATTCATGACGCCCGCGAGGGCGTTGCCGCCGTAGGCCGCGGAGAACGGCCCGAAGACGAGCTCCGTGCGCTCGATTTCCTCGGGGGCGACAAGCGTCATGTGCGGCGAGTTGGCGAGGCCGCTGTTGAGGAAATTGCTGAGCAGGATGCCGTCGGTCTGGACGACGGTGCGGGCCGTCTGGTCGTGGCGGGTGCCCCGGGCGCTGATGCCGGAGTTGACGTCGCCGACGAACCGGCGGCGGAACGCGAGATTCGGCAGGTATTTCAGGGCGTCCTCGACGACGATGACGTTGTAGGTCTGCGCCTCGTCGGCGGAGACGACGGAGCTGGTGGTGGCGGGCTTGGGATCGAGGCCGGAATAGATGCCTTCGACGCGGTAGGCATCGAGGCGGACGGTCTCGGTGGCGGGCTTGGCGGAGGCGGACGGCGCCGGCGCGGTTTGCGCGAGCGCGGACGAGGCGAGGACGGCGGAGACGAGGCAGGAACGGGGCAGGGAAAAATGCGGGGACATGGCTGGTCTGGCTGCGGGTGAACGGATGCGCCGCACGCGGGCGCGCCGAAGCGCGCGAGGGCGGCAGGAAACGATGCGTCCGCGCAGGGACGCGATCGGTCAGCGATCGGCAGACTCAGGCCAGCGGAGGTCCGCAGCCAGGCGGGAGGAAATGCTCGGAGGACCGGGGCGCGACGAACACGCCCGCAGAAAGGGTGAAGAGGGCGGCGGCGCAGACGCCGGTCACGGTCAGCGGGGCGGCTTCAAAGCCGGCCTTGCCGTGCGCAAAGAGCTCGATCACGCAGCCGTGATCATCTGCCGCGGGCGAGTCGGGCGCAGAGTGCGCCTTGGCGCCGCCGTGTCCGTGATGGGGGCAGCCCGCGTGCGCGCCGGCCGCATCGCCGGCGGCGTGCAGCGCGGCGTGCCAGTCCGGCCGGGCCGCGAGGAGGTTCAGCGCCAGCACGAGCGCGAGGCCCAGCAACGCCGTGAGGCGGTGCAAGAGCGAGGCGGACGGCGGGCGGGAGCGGTTCATCTGCGACGGGCGGTGAGGCGGCCTGACCTTACCAAATGCGTCAAGCGCGTTCGCGCTCACCACCGGGGCCTCACGGGACCGGCGGGATCTTGGGGCCGAAGATGCCCCAGCGGAACCACTGGTCGAGCGCGAGCAGGCAGAGCGCGGCCACATAGATCCACAAAGCGACGAGCACGATCTTGCCCCACATGCGCTTCTTCGGATCGGCGGAGTCGAGCCACGAGGGCTCGGCGGCCGCAGCCGGGGCGGAGACCGGCGCGGGCGTGGCGGGAGCCGGGGTGGGGGCGGGCGTCTTGCGCTTGGGATGTTTCGCGCTCATGCGGCCGGCAGCGTGAAACAAAGTCCGCCGCGCGCAAATCTTGTTTCTGCGCGGCGAGGCCCTACGGTGCGGGCGACGTGATTGTTTCCTCCGAGCCAGTTTGTGCGCCGCCGGCCGCCGCGCGATGAAGGTGAAGGCCGTGACCGATCCGGCGGCGGCGGTGCTGCAGCGGCTCATGCGGCTGCTGCGGTGGCGCGTCTGGATTCAGGAAAAACTCCAGCCCACGGAGTGGCAGACGACGCTTTTCTGGGCCGCTGTGGCGGGGCTGCTGGGGGCGCTCATCGCGATCGGGTTCACGACGCTCACCGAGCGGGTGCACGGGTGGTTCGGCGACTCGCGGCTCGGCGTCGTGGGCTCGATGGCGCGGCTGCCGTGGTGGGCCTGCCTCGCGGTGCCGGCGGCGGGCGGTGCGATAGCGGGCGCGATCCTGATGCTGGGGCAGCGGCTCACGCGGTCGCAAAGCTCGACCGACTACATGGAGGCAATCGTGATCGGCGACGGGCACGTGCCGCGGCGCGCGAGCCTCGTGAAATCGGCCGCGGCGCTCTTTTCCATCGGCTCGGGCGGCTCGATTGGGCGCGAGGGCCCGATGGTGCAGCTCGCGGCGGTGACGGCCTCGGCGCTCGGGCGCTGGCGGAAATTCACGCCGCCGCAGCTCCGGCTGCTCGTGGCCTGCGGCGCGGCGGCGGGCATCGCCTCCGCCTACAACGCCCCGATTGCGGGCTCCTTCTTTGTCGCCGAGATCATCCTCGGCACGATTGCGATGGAGAGCCTCGGGCCCCTCGTGGTCTCCGCGGTGGCGGCGACGCTCACGCTGCACGTGTTCACGGATGCGCGCACGCTCTACAAGGTGCCGCCGTTTGGTGAGACGACGCTCTTTGAGATGGGCCCGACGATTGTGCTCGGGCTGATCGCGGGCGTGATGGCGCCCGTTTTCCTCGCGTCGCTGAAGCATGCGGAGCGGTTCTTTGTCTCCCTCCGCCTGCCGATCGTGCTGCGCCTGGCGCTCGGCGGACTGCTCGTCGGCGCGATTGCGATCCAGGTGCCGCAGGTGTGCGGCAACGGCTACTCCGTCGTCGTCGAAATTCTTTCGGGCAAGGTGGCGTGGATGCTCATCCCGGGGCTGCTCGCCTGCAAGTGGCTGGCGACGATGGCGTCGTTTGGCTCGGGCGCGCCGGGCGGGGTGTTCACGCCGGCGCTGTTCATGGGGGCATGCGCGGGGCTGCTCTTTGGCACGGCGGTGCACCACGTATGGCCGCTGGGCGCGCCGAACCCGCTCGCGTTCGCGCTCGTGGGGATGGGGGCATTTCTTTCTGCGGCGAGCCGCGCGCCGGTCATGGCGGTCATCATGCTGTTCGAGATGACGCTCAGCTACGACATCATCCTGCCGCTCCTGCTGTGCAACGTGATCGCCTACTACACAGCCAAGGGCATCGACGCGTCGTCGCTCTACAGCGAGGCGTTGCGGCGCAAGACCGCCGCGGTGCCGGGGCCGTCCCTCGCCGGGCAGCGCGTGGCCGACCTGATGCGGCCGAATCCGCCG
The DNA here is from genome assembly GCA_016794665.1 of Opitutaceae bacterium. Lineage (GTDB taxonomy): Bacteria > Verrucomicrobiota > Verrucomicrobiia > Opitutales > Opitutaceae > ER46. Next base: position 17,556 of record JAEUHB010000066.1, on the reverse strand, counting down.
GTGCTGGCGCCCGGGGCGCGCTTCGCGGAGATCGCGGCGATGTTCGTGAAGGTGCGCGTGAACAATCTCTACGTCGTGGACGAGGCGGGAAGATTCCTCGGCGTCGTCGCCATGCACGACGTCAAGCCCTACCTCGGCGATCCCGCCCTGGCGGAGCTGGTGCTCGCGCGCGACATCGTGCACGACAACTTCCCGCGGGTCGCGCCCGAACAGCCTCTCACGGAGGCGCTCGCGGGCTTTCTCGGCATCGTGGCGGAGCGCCTGCCGGTGGTGGACGCCGCCGGGGTGCTGCGCGGGAGCCTCGCGAAGACGGACCTGCTGCTCGCGCTGGTGGAGCAGCGGAAGAAGCCGAACTAGGCGCCGCGATGCGTTACGTTTGGGTGACGCCTCCGCGGGAGGCTGGCTTGCCGTCGGCGGGGCGGCCTGCATCGTCCCCACTCCCTGCCATGCCTGTCACCCGTCCCAAACGCCGCCCCACTGCTGCCGAGACCGCCGCCCGCGCCGCGCGGCGCGTGTCCGCCGCGGGAAGCAAAGTGGTATTCGGCAACCGCGAGCAGAGCTGGCTGGCGTTCAACCGCCGCGTCCTCGAACAGGCGCGCAACCCGGCCAACCCGCTGCTCGAGCGCGTGAAGTTCCTGGCGATCGTGAGCTCCAACCTCGACGAGTATTTTGAGATCCGCGTCTCGGGCCTCATGCAGCAGGCGGACTCGGAAGGGGCGGAGCTCTCGCTCGACGGCCTCGCGCCCCGCGAGCAGCTCCGCCGCGTGCACGAGGCCGTCAACGCCCTCGTCGCCGACCAATACGCGTGCTGGCGGCGCGAGCTCCTGCCGGCGTTGGACGAGGCGGGCGTGCAGTTTCGCACGGCGGCGCAGCTGGGCGAGGCCGAGCGGGCGTGGGTGGGTAAGTATTTCGAGACGCAGGTGCAGCCCGTGCTCACGCCGCTCGCGGTCGATGCGGCCCACCCGTTTCCGTTGCTTGGGAACAAGACCCTCAACGTCCTCGTCTCGCTCGATCACCCCGAGACGCCGAAGCAGGAGAAACTCATGATCATCCTGCCGGTGCCGCGCAGCCTGCCGCGCATCGTGCAGCTTGCGCCCGAGGCCGACGGGCCGCGGCGGCACATGTTCCTGAGCGAGATCATCAAGCTGTGCGCGGGCGAGCTGTTTCCCGGCTACGCGGTGCGCGACGCGCACGCCTTCCGGGTCACGCGCAACAGCGACCTCTACATCGACGAGGAGGAGGCGGAGAACCTGCTGAAGAAGATCGAGGAGGAGCTGCGCAACCTCCGCCGCGGCGCCGCCGTGCGCCTCGAGATCGAGGACGGGGTGGACGCGGACCTCTTCGCCGCGCTGCTGGGCCACCTCGAGCTGGCGCCGGAGCATGCGATCAAGCTCAAGGGCCCGCTGAACCTCTTCCGCCTGATGAGCCTCTGCGAGATGCTCGACCGACCGGAGCTGAAGTTCCCGCCCTACGTGCCCGCCGATCCGACCAAGCTGCCGCCGGCCCGCACCATTTACGAGCGGATGGCGGAGCGCGACGTGCTGCTGCACCATCCCTACGAGTCGTTCGCCCCGGTGGTCGAGTTTGTCGAGCTGGCCGCCCGCGATCCCGACGTGCTCGCGATCAAGCAGACGCTCTACCGGACGAGCGGCGACTCGCCGATCGTGCGCGCGCTCATCGACGCCTCGATGGCGGGCAAGCAGGTGACGGCGCTCGTCGAGCTGATGGCGCGCTTCGACGAGGCCAACAACATCAAGTGGGCGCGCGAGCTCGAGGAGGCCGGCGTGCACGTGGTCTACGGCCTCGTGGGCCACAAGACGCACTGCAAGTGCTGCCTCGTCGTGCGCCGCGAGGGCGGGACGCTGCGCCGCTACGTGCACCTCGGCACCGGCAACTACAACCCGAAGACGGCGCGGCTCTACACGGACCTGAGCCTCTTCACCTGCCGCGAGCACCTCGGCGCGGAAGTCGCGCAGCTCTTCAACACGCTCACCGGCCTGGGGCGCACGCCGCATTTCCAGCACCTGCTCGTGGCGCCGTTCAACCTGCACGCGCGCACGCAGGACCTGATCGCCGCGGAGACGGCCAACGCGCTCGCCGGCAAGCCCGCGCGGATCATCGCCAAGATGAACAAGCTCGTGGATCCCGCCACCATCGAGGCGCTCTACGCGGCGTCGCAGGCCGGGGTGAAGATCGACCTGATCGTGCGGGCGACGTGCTGCCTGCTGCCGGGCATCAAGGGACTGAGCGAGAACATCCGCCTGCGGAACATCGTGGGCCGCTTCCTGGAGCACGCGCGCATCTACTGCTTCGAGAACGGGGGCCAGCCGCTCGTCTACGCGGGGAGCGCGGACTGGATGCCGCGCAATTTTTTCCGCCGCGTCGAGGCCGTGTTCCCGATCGAGGACGAGGCGCTGCGCCGCCGGGTGATGGACGAGATTCTGGCCACGGAGCTGCGCGACAACGACGACGCGCGCGAGCTGCAGCCCGATGGCAGCTACGCCGCGCCGGCGCGCGCCGCGGGCGAGGAGCCTTTCCGCGCGCAGCGGTATTTCATGGCCGCGGCGACGGTCCGCGCGACGCCGCCGGCCACGCCGTCGATCGTGCCGGCGCCGGGGCCGGCCGCGACGGCGTAGGACTGGACCGGGCCGCGTGCGGCGAGGCTATAGGTCCTGCAGCGCGATGAAGCAGCCGCCGTGGAGGTAGCACACGGTGCGCATCAGGTTGGCGAAGCGCATGCCGGTGTTGCCCATCGAGAATTGGTAGCGGATCGTCGTGGGGAAGCCCACGGCGTTGATCGTGACCTTGCGCTTTCCCTCCTCGTCGGCGGGGTTCAGCTCCTCGAGGCGGCGGATGACCTGATCCGCGGAGTCGCTGGAGTTGAACTCGTCGCCGAAGACGAAGATGCCCATTTTCATGTTGGGGTTTTCCTTGTCGAAGAGGAAGCGCATGGCGTTGTAGATGCCGGGCACGGGATTGGAGACGGTGTCCTGGTTGTAGCGGCGCAGGACGCGCTTGATGTCGGCGCGGGTCTCGGAGTTGTCCGGCAGCCAGCCGGAGGTGCCGGCGCCGCGGCGGCCGAGGACGAAGCGGCCGTCGCCGTCGAGGAGCTGGATGCCATCGACATTCGGATACGAGTCGAGCACGGCCTCGATGGAGCGGATGGCGATGGGCCAGATGCCGTTGGTATTGGGGTCGCGCATCGAGCCGGAGGTGTCGATGACGAACGCGAGGTAGTTGCTGCCGATGGGGAGGCCCACGGGCGCGGGTTTCACGTCCTTGAGGACGAGGTCGTAGTCGGGCTTCTTTTGCCTCGCGGCGATTTCCTTCTTGAGCTCGTCGATGTCGACGAGGAGGGCCTCGTGCCCGCGCTTCTCGCGCTGGAGGCCGAGCTCCAGGTCGTCGATGAGGGCGTGGAGGGAGTCGTTGCGGAGGCGGGCGTCGGTGACCAAGGTGGTGATCCGGGCGTTGCTTTTCTCGAGGTCCGCCCTGCTGGCGCGGAGCTTGAGCAGCTCGGCGGCCTGCTCGGCGAGGGCGCGGTTCACGTCGACGAGGACCTGGAGCTTTTCCTTCTCGCGCGAATCGACGCTGAGGATGAAAATGAGGATGATCGCGCCGAAGCCGCAGCAGATGCAGTCGAGGAACGCGAGGGAGAAGACCTGGGCGTTGCGGCGCCGGATGCTCATGTGTCGGGCCAGGACTTGGCGGGGCTGACGAGGGCGCCGCGCGTGGCGTTGGCGAGCTCCCAATACTGGCCGGCGGCCACGGGATCGCCGCTGAGCATGGGGAAGAGAATCGTGCTGACGGGAATGCGCGGGGGGAGCTGCTTGGTCGCAATCTCGAAGAAGCGGATACGGTGGCCCTCCTCGATGTCGCCGTCGATGGGGAGGGAGTCGCTCCTGGTGGGGAGGCCGTCGGTGAGGAGGACGATGCTGTCCGGCAGGCGGGGGAGGAAGCGCACGGACGTGAAGGCGCGCTCGAGGTTGGCGCCGCCCTTGGGCGTGAGGGCGTGGAGGGCCTTGATCACGGCGGACATGGTCTTCCGGTCCTTGGTGTCGAACCACTCCTCGCCGCGTGTGGGCAGGATGGGCGTGACCTCCTCGGCGAACCCGAGGATCTGGAACTTGGTGCCGGGCTCGAGCGAGGCGAGCATCCACTCGATGGACTGGATGACGCGCTGCCACTTGGGCGCGGCGCGTTTCTTCTCGTCACTCTCTTCGAGGCGCGTGACGGCGTCGTCGATGGTGTCGCCGAGCATCGAGCCCGAGGTGCGGACCAGAAACACGACGAACTCGCCATGGAGCTTGACGCCGGTGAGATATTGGCGGCGGTCGACGTTGGGGATGGGGACGGGAGGGGCGACTTCCTCGGTGGGCAGGGCCTTCTTTTCGCCCAGGAGCGAGTGGAGCGCGTCCTTCAGGGCGCCGGTCTGCTGGAGCATGAGCAGGAGGTCGCGCTTGCGCTCGGTGAGCTTGAGCTCGTCTTGGGTGTTCTTCGCGTTGATGTCCTGCAGCTCGAGCTGGGCGGCGGCGAGGATGCGGGCGATGCGCTCAAGCTCCTCCTTGGTGAGGGCGGAAGAGGCTTGCGCCGCCTTGAGCTTGCTGCGGGCGGCGTCGACGTCAGCCTTGTCGACCGTGGTCTTCTGGGTGACCGTCAGGATGAAGACGAGGATGACGGCGCCGAACCCGCAGCAAATGCAGTCGAGGAAGGCGAGGGAGAACACCTCGGTCTCGCGGCGCTTATGGGCGAGGGCCATTGGGGAGGGCTCGGCTAGTCGTGTGCGCGCGCGCCGGGGGCGCCGTTGCAGTGGGCGAACAGGATCTCGGCGATCTGGCCGCCGCTGTGGAAAGTGAGCCGATCGCCGGCTTCGACGGGGGTGCGCGGTGCGGGGGAGGGGGCGGCGCCCGGCTGCCGGGTGGCGTGATGATCGACGAACCACAGCCGGCCGCCTTCGCGCACGAGGGGGATGGAGCAGTCGTCGGCGGCGTCGAACGCCGCGGGCAGCGTCAAGTCAGCCCCGAGCGAGCCGACGCCGATCGTGAAGCGGGCGCCGGCGGGGATGGCGTGGCCAATGCCCTCGAGCACGGCGTGGGTGGGCGAGGGCCGCGGGCCGGCGGCGGTGCGGAGCTTTTGGAGGCGCACGTCCCAAGCGGCCGCGGTGGTGCGGCGGGCGAGCGCGACCGGGACGGCGGTGTCGACCGGCACATCGGCGAGGTCGGCGGCGGGCCGGGGGTGAATCTCGCCGATGCGGGCGGCGCCGCAGGCGCCCGCACCCGCCGGGAGCCGCAGGATGCGGTGGTAGCCGGAGGCGCGGAGCTTCGTTTCGAGCCCCGGCACGCGCGCGGTGCGGTCCGTGAGCGCCAGGGTGCACGGTTCGGCGGCGTGCGGGGAGCTGTGCAGGAAATTCTGCAAGCCCTGGACGAGGGTGGTGACAAACGCCTGCGCGTCCGCGACGAGCTGTTCGCGCTTGGCCAGCATCTCGTAGGTGCGCTTGGCGGTGTTGATTTGGAAACGGTGCTCGGCGGCGCCGTTCAGGAGGAAATCCTTCGCCTGCCGGAAGAACATCTGCTCGATGCGGCCGTCCTCGAGGATATCGAACGCCGTGTGCCGCAGGAAGCGGTTGCCCATGGCGCCGGTGAAGTGCTTCAGCAGCGCGGCGAACCCCGATTGCGGGAGGTGGATGAAATCCCGGCGCTCGAGCCGCTCCTGGGCCGTGAGCAGGGTGATGTCCGCGCCCTCGAGGTGGAGATCGAGGAGCACAACCGGCAGCGCGGGGTTGAAGCCGCCTGCGCGGGGATCGCAGAGCGTGGCGCAGCCGGCATCGACGATGCCCGCGAGGGGCAGATTGAGTTCGCCGGCCATGCCGAGCAGCAGCCCGATCTTCTCCTCCTCGGTGGCGGGGTCCTTCAGGTAGGCGCCGGGCACGGCGAGGACGACCTTGCCGGGGCTGGTGCCGGCGACCGCCGCGGCGCGCTGCATGAATTCGCGGAAGAAGTGAAATGCGAGCTCCGAGAACGCGGCCGCCTTGCCGATCGGGCCGATGGCCGAGGGCTCGTGGGCGAGGCGGGCCCAGAACGTGTGGGCCACGCGGCGTGGGTGGACGAACCAGTTGTCCTCGGCGGCGCGGCCGAAGGCGAATTTCTGCCCGTCATAGTAGGCGAAGCCCGGCCACTCGGCGGCGCCTTGCGCGTCCGCGGGGGCGAGCAGGCGGACGTTGTCGTTTTCGGCGACAGCGGCCTGGAACGCCGCGTCGCACAGATCAATTCCGAGGGTGGCCATGGAAGATCAGGCAAACGAGCCCGGCACGGCGGTCTCCTCGGGTGTCGGCACCTTCATGACATCGATCAATTTGTCGCGGCAGAGCGCCTGCGTCTCGATGATGAACGCCTCCTGCCGGGCCATCACGAGGTGCATGAAAAACATGAGCACGATGCAGGTCGCCAGGCCGACGAACGTGGTGTTGAAGGCGAGGCCCAGTTTGTCGGTCACGGCGGCGATGTCGCCCTTGATGGCGGCCTCGGCGGAATTCAGTGCGTCACCGATGCCGCGCACGGTGCCGATGAAGCCGAGCGCGGGGATGGCCCACGCGATGTAGCGGACCATGCCGAGAGCGGAGTCGAGCTCGTCGCCCGCGAGCTCGGCGCGCTCGCGCACGGCGGTCGCGGCGTCCTGCACGGAGCGCGTCGCGTGGAAGCGGTGCAGCGAGGCGAGGATGCACTCGGGCAGCAACCGCTCGCGCCAGCGCGACTCCTGTTCCACGGCGGCCTTCAGCTCTTTGTATCGGTCGAGTGCGTCTTGGGGGATGATGCGCTCACCCGGCTGGACCCTGACAAAATCATGCTTCAGCAGGCCGCGCTCCTGGTTTACGTGCGCGAGCTTGTAGCCCAGGATGATCATGCCCCAGAGCCAGAACACGATTTCCCAGCGCGACTCCAAGTCCTGGATGATGATATGGAACGAGCGATCCTTGACCTCGGGGGCGATGCCGTTGGCGCTTTGCGCGGCGAGGAGCTTGCGCTGCGCGTTGGCCTTGTTGGCCTGCGGAATCACGCTGAGCTCATACCACGTGTTGACGACAATCGCCGCGAAGAGCAGGCCGAGGACGGGCACGAGGAACTCGAACGAAAGAATACCCTTGTTTCGCGAAATCATGGGAAATAAAGACGGGGCAGGGGTTGGATGGCTGACCTTTGTATGCTCTGAAACTTTCGAATTTCAAATGCAGCGACCACTTGTTGCCGTGACGACAGGAAAATTGCGCACCGGGTTGAATTAGCCTGGAACAGCGCTTAGCTCCCGTGCGTCTTGCCTCCCCCCGGCCCCATCGAAACAGCTCCCATGAAAACGCCCGCCCTCCTGCCCTTGGTCCTTCGCAAGCAAGTTGTCGCCTTCGGCTCCGCCTTGGCCCTTGCCGGTGCGACCGGCTGCTCGTCTGGTGTCGCGCCCTCAAAGACGGCCAGCGGAGCAGGCACGGGGGCCCTTGTCGGCGCCGGGGCCGGCGCGATCGCCGGCAACAACAGCAGCATGGGCTCCGGCACCGGCATCGCCGCTGGCGCCGCGCTTGGCGCCATCACCGGCGGAATCATCGGCATGGTCCAGGACGCCAAGGATCGCCGCGAACAGGACCGCCTTGCGCAGGAGCGCGCCTACCAGCAGGAACTCGCCAAGAAACGCGCCGAGGAGGCGAAGGCCAAGGCTTCGCTCGAGGAGGAGCTCGCGATTGCCGAGGGCTTCCGCATCTCGGATCTCGAGCTCAACGACGCGAAGAAGAAGCTTGAGAACACGAACGAGCGCCTGAAGCGATTGCAGGAGGAGAAATCCGCCGCGCTGGCAAAGAAGAAGGCCCTCGACGAGGCGCACGAGAAGACCCTGTCCGCCGAGGCGGAAATCGCGCGCCTGGAGGAGGAGCTTGCGCGGCTCAAGGGCGACGACGCCCCGCGCAAGACCGCGGCGCCCGCCGCGGCGAACGGCACGAAGTCGAGCCAGTGACCGCTTGATCGCCCCGCCGCGCCCCCGGCATGAAACTCACCGTCCGCCTCATCGCCCCCGCGCTCTGCGCGTTGCTCGCGGCGGGCTGTGCGACGCAATCGCGGCACGACGTGAAGATCGACGCGATCGCGAAACCGGCTCCGGGGCAACAGCAGTCGTTCACGCTGAAGAGCAAGGATCCCCGGCTCGGTGAGGAGAACCTCCGTTACAAGGAAGCGGCTGACTTCGTCCGCACGGCGCTCTCCAGCAAGGGGCTTTACGAGGCCCCGTCCGCCGAAAAGGCCGACATGATCGTCGAGCTCGACTACGGCATGGAGGCGCCCCGCTCGAAGATGGAGCGCGTGAGCGTGCCCATCTATGCGCAAGTCGGCGGCGCGGTGCGCTACGAGTCGGTGCCCGTGACTGACGCGCGGGGCAACACCACTCACCGCACCGTTGCCGTCTATGAACCCCCGCGCAACGAGCTGATGGGCTACGATGAGCAGCCGCGCCTCGTTTCGGTCTACGAGAAATACCTCAAGATCTCGGCCCGCGAAAACAAGCCCGCGGCTGAAGGCCGGCCCCCGGCGGAGCTCTGGAGCATCCATGCCTCCGCCGAGGATGAGAGCAAAGACTTGAGAAAGTATCTCCCAATCATGGCCTCCGCGACGATGGACTATATCGGAGCGGACACCTCGGAGCAGAAAGTGATCAAGGTGAAGGCCGACGGGCAGGATGTTGATTTCATCCGGCGGAAAATGGGCGCACCGCCGGTCCCGGCGAAGCCTGCGGTTGAGAAAAAGGACTGAGCCGCCGCGACGGCGCGACGCAAGCCGCAGCTACCTCACGAGGAGCGCGCGTAGATTTTCTGGAGCAGCGCGACCGAAGGCGCCGGTGCCGCGCCAGCGGGCTTGGCGGCGCCGAGACTTGAGCGCAGCAGCAGCTGCTCGTTCTCGCGGTCGAGCTGGAGGATTTGCAGGATACGCGCGCGGGATTTGTCGAGCGCGGCACGCGTCTCCGGATCGCGGACAGAAGCGGCGGGCACGGTGCGCAACGCCTCGAGCGAGGCATCGAGCCGGTCCAGCAGGGATCGCTTGCGCTCCAGCAACGCGGCATCAGGCGCCCGCTGCTGGGTGCGGAGGAATCGGTTCTCCTCCTGCACGCACAAGTGGATCTCGTCGCAAAGGCGGTGGTGTTCCTGAATCGTCTCGAGCTGGGTCATGGATGGGCGGGTGCGGTCGGCGGCGTGACCGCAGCCGACTTCTTCGCCGTAGACTCCAAGGCCGTCGAAAGCTGCTGGCTGACGCGGTCGCGCCACTCGAGGTGTTCGATGCGCCATTTCGCCATCTTTGCAAGCTCCACCAACTCCGGGGGCGCGCCTGCTGCGGCGCCGGCCTTGATGATTGTCTCATAGCCGAGGCGGGCTCGATCGGTCTGGCCCAGACGCTCGTCGCAAAGCGCGAGTTGGTAGGTGATGGGCAGGCGCCATGCCGGCTCGGGGGAGAGCTCGAGCAATCCGGCATAAATCGCGCGCGCGCTGGCGGTGTCACCGGATTCGTAGAAATCGTTGGCGAGCTGGTTGCCCGTCTTGCGCTGCCAGTAGGCCCAGCGCCGCTCGTCGGCTCCGCCGCGCGAGCGCTCGCCCTGCAGCAGCGCGAGAGTGGCGGCGAATGCTTCCTGCGGGCGCTTCAGCTCGCGCAGCGCCACCGCGAGCAGGTAGCGGGCCTCGGGCACGTTCTCGTCCTGCGGCCATTGTTCGAGGTAACTGCGCAACGAGGTGACTGCGCCCTCCGTGTCGCCTTGGAGACGAAGCGCGAAGGCGGCCTTGAAATGCGCCCGCGCGCGGTCTGAGGGCGCGAGGTCGAGGAGGCGCAGGCGCGAGAAGAACTTGTTCGCCTCGGAGAAATTGCCCGACTGGAAGTGCGTCTCGGCGATCTCGAACTGGGCGGTCTTGGCGAGCAGCTGGTAGCGCTCCATGTTTTCGCCGCTAGGTTTGAGCGTGGAGTTGAGCACACTGTAGAAGCGGGCGATGGCGAGCTTGTGCGCGCCGAGCGCACGGAGCGTGCGGCCGAGCGCAAGCAGCGCGTCAGGGGTGTCGTCGGCGTCCGCGTGCTCCTTCAGGAACCGCTCGTAGATCGCGGCGGCCTTGGTGAGCTGGCCCTGCTTGCGGTGGAGCTGAGCCAGGCCGAGGAGGGCCGCGCGTTCGTCGGCGGCGGGGAGGTTGGGCGCGCCCAGCACCTGCCGAAACGCGATCTCGGCGGCGTCGTGTTCACCCCGCTCCGCGAGCCGCGAGCCGAGGAGCATGAGGCTGCGGATTTCGTCGTTCGCAATGTTGGCGGCCGTCGCGGGCGGTGGAGGCGGGTTGGGCGCGGGCGCTGGCGCGTGTTCGGCCGCGCGGGTGAAGACGGCCGACGCCATCCCGGCTGCCACGAGGAGTGCGTGGCGCGCGGGGGCTTGGAGGAGCGGGCGTCGGCGAATCGTCATGGCGTCTGGCGGAACGTGGCGGAGCTTTCAGGAATCGGCGCGGGCGCCGGCGCGGAGCGCGGGGCGGGAACGACCACGTTTACGCCGGGGGCGCCGCGGGCGGCGGCGGGCAGTTGGAAAAACTGGATGAAGTCCTCGGGCTGGACCGCTGGCCGCGTGTCATCGGTGAGAATTTTTTGCGGCGGACGGATGGAGGGATTCGCCGCCTTCGGCGCTGCCGGTTCCGCGTTGGCAGCATCCTTGGGCTCGTCCACGGCAGCTTTGACGGGACGCGCAGCCGCGTCGCTCGGCTTGGGCGTCGCCTGGGGTATCTCCGTGGAAGGCTTCGGCGCAGGCTTGGGAAAGATGAGCTTCGCCACCTGCTCGCGCGGGAGCGCGCCCGAGTGGAAACGCAACGCCGGGGCGGCGATCGCGGGCAGGTAGGCATTGGGGTCCGACGCCGGACGGCGCGCGGCCTGCGCGCCCGTGGGCGCGAGAACCGGCAGCAGGAGTGTCGCAAGGCAAAGCGTGGCCTTGCGGACTCCCGCGGTCGGATGCGGTGGTTCGCGATGATTCATTTCGTAAGAGACGTTCCATGTGAGTGGATAGTCCTGGTGTTGCCCGCGGTTTTATCGGCACGGGTCAGACCGCCCTGAAATTCAATCGGCCCGATCGGCGGCGCCGACTGCGGGGTTTTCCCTAGGCCGCAGGCTCGTCGAGGAGCGCGCGGAGCTGGCGCGCGACGGTCTCGAGCTTGAAAGGCTTCGGGACAAACGTCCGCTCGCCATGGCGCGCAAACTCCTCCTTGGCGTCCTCGGTGAGGTGGCCGCTGATCACGATAATGCGGAGCGAGGGCCGGCAGATTCGGACGGCACGGAGCACCTCCACGCCCGTCGCACCAGGCATGTTGAGATCGAGGAGCATCGCATCGAAATGCCTGCTGGGATCACTCAGCAAACTGATGGCTTCGAGGCCGGTCGAGGCGGTGGCGGTCTCGTATCCGCGCTGCGAGAGGGCGTTGGCGAGCAGGAGGCGGAGGGACTCCTCGTCATCCACGATGAGGATCGACTCGGTGCCGCCGGGCACGCCGCCGACGGCGATAGGCGGGACCGTCACGGGCCGGGCCTCCGCGAGCGGGAGATAGATGCGAAAGGTGCTGCCGGCGCCCGGCTCGGTCGCGACATCCACGAGGCCCTTGTGCGCCACCACGATCCCGTAGACGACTGCGAGACCGAGTCCCGTGCCCTGGTTGCCGGCCTTGGTCGTGAAGAAGGGCTCGAAAATCCGCGCCCGCACCTCGGGACTCATCCCGGTGCCGGTGTCCTTGACGGAGAGGCATGCGTAGCTCGCCCCCGGCGGGGCGCCGAGGTGGGCCAGAGACGCGCCAGTGACCGCTCGCGTCCCGATCGTGACGACGCCGCCCATGGGCATCGCGTCGCGGGCGTTCACGCACAGGTTGAGCAAGATCTGCTGGACCTGGCTCTGATCGGCGAAGAGCGCGGGCATGGATTCCTGAAGATCAAGCGCGACGGTGACGTTGCGCGGGAAAGTCTCCGCAAACATCCGCATGAGCTCGCGCGTGAGCAGGTTGAGATCGAGCGGCGCGAAGCGCACCTCGGTCTTCCGGCTGAACGTGAGGATCTGCCGGACCAGGCTGCTCGCGCGCTGGGCGGCGTGATGAATCTCGCGGAGGCTTTTCTGCAGGACCGCCGGTTCGCTGAGGCTCTGCGCGCAGAACTCCGCGTAGCCGTTGATGATGGCGAGGAGGTTGTTGAAATCGTGCGCGATGCCGCCGGCGAGGGTGCCGAGGCTCTCCATCTTCTGCGCCTGCCGCAACTCGTGCTCAAGGCGCTTGCGCTCCGAGATATCCTCGCGGAGGCAGAGCACGTTGGTGGCCTCGCCGGCGGCGTTGCGCAGGCAAGAGGCCTTGACCGCTTCCCAAACCTGCGAGCCGTCCGGCCGGTTCGTGCAAAGCTCGCCGCGCCATTCGCCGCCAGCGCGCACGGTCGCGAGCAGGTTCGCATAGGAGGCCTCGTTCGGATGGCCGGCGCGGAGCACCTCGGCGCGCTGCTCCAGGATGTCCTCCAGCGTGTGGCCGGTGAGGGAGGTGAATTTGGAATTCACATACTGCGCGCGGCCGTCGAGGTCCGTGATCACGATGGACACGGGCGATTGCTCGACGGCGCGGGCGAGGCGAAAGTATTGTTCCTCCGCGAGGCGCTGCCGGGTGATGTCGCGGCCGACGGCGCGGATGGCGACGATGGCGCCCGAGGCGTCACGCAGGGCGACTTCGTCCCATGCAAACCAGCGCACCCCCTGCGGCGTGAGCCAGCGCTGCTCGGCGGAGCGGCGGTGCGGTGCCCGCAGCAGGGCGGCGGTCGCTTGCCGCAGCGCCAGAAGGTCGTCGGCATGGACTAACTCCGCGAGCGTGGTGCCGCAGATCGTGGCGGGCGCGCGGCCGAACTTGCGGGCGAAGGAGACGTTGGCCGCGAGCAGGCGGCCGTCGAGATCGCGCAGGTAGGCGGCGTCGGCGCTGTTTTCCCAGGCATCCAGCCAGCCGTCGAGGAGCGCGCGCTGGCCGGCGTCGCGCGCGGGGTCGCTGGAGGCGACAGGCATCGAGGGCATCTAGAGCAGGCCCTGCAGCATCGAAGGCAGGCGTTGGAGGGTATTGGCGACGGACGCCCGGGCGAGCATGGCCTCGGCGCTGTCGGCGCCGTAAAGGATGCGCCAGCCGGGCAGGGTGAGCCAGGCTTCGTCCGCGACCGGCGCGACGGGTTCGAAGCCGCCCGTGATGCCACTGTGGCGGACGATGTGGTCCGCGATTTGCACGGCGGCGGCGAAATTCTGATGGCGCGGGCACTCCTCGGGGTGATTATGGTAGCCGACGGCGAGCACGATCTCCTCGGAGAGCTGGTGGCGCTCGATGAAGTAGGCGCCGATCCGGCCGTGGTCCCAACCGATCAGCTCGCGCTCGCGCTCGCAAAACTCCGTCGGCGTCGCCGCGGGCGTCTTCATGAGCGTGCGCAGCTCCTCGGGAAAGGCGTAGGCCATGACGATTTTTCCGACGTTGTGCAGGAGGCCGACAAGGTAGTCGGTGTCGTCGTCGACCTGAAAGGAGGTCGAGGCTAGAATCTCGCGGGTGAGGATCGCGGTCGCGATGCTGTGCGACCAGAGTTCCTTCCAAGGCAGCGCCGCGGCGGTGCGTTTCTGGAGCTGCTCGACTTCCTCAAGCACGGGCGTCGCCATCGACAGCTCGCGGATTTGGCGGAGGCCGAGGAAGAAGACGGCCTCCTCGATGCTGTTCACCCGCGTGGAGAGGCCGAAGTAGACCGAGTTTACCATGCGCAGCAGCCGCGCCGAGAGCGATGGGTCGCGGCGAATCACCTCGGCAATCTGGGAGTTCAAACTCTGATCGGAGCGCACCAGCTCGCCGAGTGCGCGGTTGACACTGCCGAGCGAGGCCAGCTTTGGGCACGCTTCGATGCGTTTCCTGATCTCCGCGTCGGAGTGGGGAGCTGCGGTCGGTTGGGCCGGCGCCAGAGTTGCGGAAGACATGGCTGGATTCGAGGCCGGCTCGTGCCGGCGTGGAGCTACTACGGCGCGAACGAATCCGCCTTGAGCGTATTTCTACTTAAGCGCTCGGCCCAGCGCGACGATGCGTTTGCGCATCCCAGCGCGTGTCCTCGAACAAGCTCCAGTCTCTCCTCCAAGCCGGCATCGCCCACCACAAGGCCGGGCGCCTCGGCGAGGCGGACGCGCTCTACCGCCAGGCGCGCCTGGCGGCGCCGCGGAGCTTCGATGCGCTGCATCTCTCGGGCATTGTCGCACTGCAGCAGGGCCGGCTGCCGGAGGCGGTGGAGCTGCTCTCTCGCGCCTACGATCTCGACCGGGGCAACGCCCACTGCGCGATGCGCCTTGGGCTCGCGCTCAACGGCGTCGGCCGCTTCGAGCAGGCCGAGGCCCACTTGCGCCGCGCGGTGGAGCTGAAGCCCGACCTTCAGGAGGGCTGGGACAACCTCGCCTACGGCCTCAAGACCCAGAGCCGCCTGACCGAGGCGATCACCTGTCACCAGAAGGCTGTGACTCTTGCGCCCGGCTATGCCCAAGGCTGGTATAACTACGGGCTCACGCTGAGCATGGCCGGCCGCAGCTTCGAGGCGCTCGGCTGCCACGAGCGCGCCATTGCCGCCGACCCGGCCTACGCGCTCGGGCGTTTCGGCCGCGCGCAGGCGCTGCAGCAGACTCACCGCATCCCCGAAGCGGTCGAGGAATACGGCCGTTTCCTCGCGGTGAAGCCCGCCCACCACGAGGCGCGCAGCTACCGGCTCTTTGCTCTGCACTACCTTGACGGCGTGGCGCGCGAGCGACTGCTCGACGAGCACCGCGCCTTTGGCCGTGCGGTTGGGGGTCCGGTGACCCGCAACTTTGCGAACGCTCCTGATATCGCGCGCCGGCTCCGCGTCGCGTTTCTATCGCCGGACTTGCGCCTCCACTCTTGCGCGCACTTCATCGAGCCGCTCGTGCGTCACCTCGATCGCCGTGGTTTCGAGATTTTTCTCTACCACGATCATTTTCGCGAGGACGAAGTGTCGGTCCGCTTGCGCTCGCAGGCTTCCGTGTGGCGCAACTTTGTCGGTCAGCCCGACGTCGCGGTCGAGCGCCGCATCCTTGCCGACGCGCCCGACATCCTCGTCGATCTGGCTGGCCACACCGGCCTCAACCGCCTGCCGCTGCTCGCCCGGCGAGTCGCGCCCGTGCAGGTCACCTACCTCGGCTACCCGGACACGACGGGCGTCGCGGCGATGGATTACCGCTTCACCGATGCGATTGCCGATCCCGCGCCCGCGGCCGACGCATTTGCCACGGAACGGCTCGTGCGCCTCGCCCCGACGGCATGGACCTACGAACCGCCGGGCTGCGCGCCCGAGGTCGCGATTTCGCCAGCCTTCACCAAGGGCCATGTGACCTTCGGGTGTTTCAACAATCTCGCCAAGGTCACCGACCGCATGCTTGCCACGTGGGGCCGTCTCCTGGCGACCGTGCCCGGTTCACGTCTCCTGCTCAAAGGCCGCGGGTTCGCTGAAGCGCCGGTGCGTGCGCGCTACGAGGAACGCTTTGCCCGGTGCGGCCTGCCGGTCGCCAGGGTTGATTTGGTCGAACGCACCGCCGGCCCCGCCGAGCACCTCGCGCTCTACGGCGAGGTGGACATTGCACTCGATACTTTTCCCTACCACGGCACGACGACGACGTGTGAGTCGCTGTGGATGGGCGTGCCGGTCATCACGCTTGTCGGTGAGCAGCACATGTCGCGTGTCGGCGCCAGCCTCCTCGCTGCGGCGGGGCATCCCGAGTGGGGCGCCAGCGATGAGGCCGACTACATCCGCATCGCCGCCGGGCTGGCCCGGGAACCGCGTGCTCTTGCGCAAATCCGCGCCGGCTTGCGCGACGAGATGCTGCTGAGCCCATTGTTGGATCACCCGGGGCAGGCGGCGCGCTTCGGGCGTGCGCTTCGCTCGTGCTGGGAAACGTGGTGCGGCAGCCGCGCACCCGCGGTTGAGGCCGGGGAATTTGTCACAACCTGATGAATGACCCGAAACAGTCTCGTGACCGGGCGGTCTCCGTCGATTTTGCCCGGGAAATTTCTGCCGTGTTCCCCATCGCGGTGAAATTATCCGCAATTTTTCCTTTGGCTGTCCGACACTTAGATATCTCCATCGTTGCTTGGAACCGTAGCTGCAAATTCTGATCATCATGTCCCGCTCATCCGCTTCTTCCTCCCCGTTTGTAGTTTCGGCCTCTACCGAGTCTCGCGGCGCTACCGGCAGCAACGGCCATACTGCCGCCAAGCCCAGCCAGCTTGGCGTCGCCGTCATCGGCTGCGGCTACTGGGGCCCGAACCTCCTCCGCAATTTCCACGAGAGCCGAGACACCAAGCTTGTCGGTGTCGCCGACCTCAACCCTGATCGCCTTGCTTGGGCACGCGGGCTCTATCCGCACATCACCGCCACGTCTTCCGCCGACGAGCTGATTAGCGATCCCCGCGTCGATGCCGTCGCGATTGCGACGCCCGTAAACACGCACTACGAACTCGCGATGCGCGCCGTCCGTGCGGGCAAGCACGTGCTGGTCGAGAAGCCTCTTTGCCACCGCTCCGATCTCGCGCGCGAACTCATCGAGGAGGCCGACAAGCGCAAGGTCACCCTGATGGTCGACCACACCTTCATCTACACGCCCGCGGTCCGGAAAATCAAACAGCTCATCAAGGACGGCGATCTCGGCCAGATCTACTATTACGACTCTGCGCGCATCAACCTCGGCCTCGTGCAGTCCGACGTCAACGTCCTCTGGGATCTGGCCGTCCACGATCTCTCGATCATCCAGTTTCTCTTCAATGAGACGCCCCAGGCCGTCTCCGCCACGGGTATGCGCCACATCTCGGGTCGCCCGGAGACGATCGCCTACCTCACGCTCCACTACGGCTCCGGGCTGATCGCACACTGTCACGTCAACTGGCTCTCTCCCGTGAAGGTCCGCCGCACCCTCATCGGCGGCACCCGCAAGATGGTCGTCTACGACGACGTCGAGCCCAGCGAGAAGCTCCGGATCTACGACACGGGCGTGAAGGTCGGCCCGCACGGTGACGCCCGTGAGGGTCATCCCGACTACCGTCTCCGCATCGACTATCGCAAGGGTGACATCTCCATCCCCCACCTTGAGGGCAAGGAGGCGTTGAAGCTCGAGGTCGAGCATTTCGTCGAAAGCATCCGCAGTGGCAAGCCGCCGCTCTCCGGCGGACAGGAGGGCCTGCAGCTCATCCGCACGCTCGAAGCCGCCTCACAGTCGCTGTTCTTGAAAGGCCAGCCGATTCCTCTCTGATTGTTTCGCGACCCAATGTCCGAGCCCACCCTGCGCATCGCCCCGAGCGTCAAGCTCGGGAAAAACGTCCGCCTCATCGCCTTCGCCAACCTCTACGGCTGCGAGATCGGCGACGAGACCTTCATCGGTCCCTTCGTCGAGATTCAGTCCGACGTGAAGGTCGGCCGCCGCGTGAAGATCCAAAGCCACACCTTTGTGTGCTCGGGTGTCACGATCGAGGACGAGGCCTTCATCGGGCACGGCGTGATG
>JAEUHB010000042.1 GCA_016794665.1 Opitutaceae bacterium | reverse complement strand
CATTCACGCACGCGTTACTCGTAATGATGCCCGGTCCCTGTCCCTTGCCGCCACTGCCGGTGTTAACCGAAGCCGCTGCACACACCGCCGCGGACAAGTCCTTCATTTTTCCGCTTGAATCCACGCAGCTAGATCAACGTTCCGTCTCCGTCGCGCACGGCGAGGCGATGGAGGCCTTTGAGCCGGACCGTTTGCATCTCGGTTTCGGTCTTCGTGGTGCCGTCCTCGGCGAGTCGCGGGTAGGCGCTGCGGATCACAAAGTGTGTCCCAACCTCATGCGCCGCGCTGAACAGCTCGTAGATGTCGGCTTCGCGATCGCCGACATGGACGCAGCGGCCAGGTTCGCCGAGCAACGCCGTCGTCTCAACGAGGTTGTCTACCCAGCGCACGCTCTCTTTCTGCCCGATGGGAATGCGCGTCGGGTTCACGTGGCGCTTCAGCTCGTTGGCGCCCTTGAACACCTTGCGGGTCCAGAACTTCACGGCCGACAGGCCGAGCGGCAGACCAGCCTCCGTCACGACAAGGCTGGAGTGCATCGAGATGCCGCACAGGGGAGGGGGCTTGCGCCGCGGGTTGCGCGAGGGGCTCAGCAGCCCGATATTCTCCTGCGGATACGAGAACTCGGTCGTGTCGTGCAGCACCAGCACGGTGCCGCACGCGCAGGTGAAACGCTCCCGCGTGGCGCGGAAGTGGCCGGCGAGAATGTCGTGCTCGGTAACGCGCTCGTTTGCGAGGAACCGATAGGCCGCCTTGGTGGCCGCCCAGTCCTGACAAGCCAGCGGGATGCTCTCCGCCGTCCCTTCGGCGAGCTGCCGCAACAACCGGTGGAAGCGTTTGCCCAGGCGCCCGTCCTTGAACTCGCAGCCCAACAGCTCGCGGTCCGTCCATGCCTGACCGCAGCGCTCGTCGTTGTTTCCTGCCTGCGGTGCGCAGTGAGTTTTCATCCCGCCATCGGACAGGCGTGCGCCTTAATCGTGTCGAGAATCGTCAGATACGCCATACCAAGCCCGTGCCCGACAAGGATGGACTTGTGGGTAATTGAAAGCTCGGGGCTACGCTTACGCTTCGCGTCGGTCTGGCAGGATACGTTTGGGACTGTGCGCAGGTCGCGAAGAGCGCTCCTGTAGTCCGCTCGCGCCTTCGCGCCGATAGCGTTTGATCCATTTGCGAACAGTCTTGGGACAGACGGTGAAGGCCGCTGCTGCGGCCTTCACCGTCTGTCGTTCCTTGAGCACCATTCGCACGATGTCCTCTCGACTACGCGGAGTAGTCCGGGCATTGGCATGCATATCCTTTCGAGTCCTCCTGGGTTGGATGTTTTTTCTTCACACCCATCTCTCTCAGGCAGGACTCGGAGGGACAACCTCCTGAAACGTCACACCTAGGGCGCGAAACGCTGCATGGACATGAGCCGCCTTCGCGAGGCTGCCGCCCCGAGCCCAACCACGGACGCCGTGAGCGCACGACCACCTTCAAAGAATGATGAGGTGGGCGAAGGGGCTGTGCCGCTACGGGGCACCGGCCCTTTCCAAAGTGAAAGGGGCTGTGCCCCTTGCCCTCACACCCCCATCCCCATTTCCAACCCAAACCTTCCTCCGCCCCGGCCAGCCCAATTCAAATGGGCGAAACTTGACGGACACTACCTGCTACCGCCGCGCTAGCGCCAAGAGCCGTGCCGCGGGCCAGTCTCAGCCGTTGGCCGCGCCGCGCTGCGGCGGCCTGTAAGCTCTCGTCCGGACGCCCTTCGCCCGCGGCATATGCGCCCGCTTCGCTTGTCCGCTCGCTCAAACCGATTTTGTGCGGCGACTACTTCTTCTTCGCGCTCGGATCGCCCGTCGGCGGCGGGGCGCGATCAGTGGCGGCGGGTGGGCCGAGGAGTTCGGTGAGGATCGGCTTCAAGCCGGCGGCCCACACGTCGTAGCCTTTCAGGGCGAGGTGCAGCTTGTCGCCCGCCATGCCGGGGAAGAGCGTGCCGTCCTGGTCGGCGAGCTGGGCGTTCACGTTGAGAAAGCGGATTGACTTCCCGTCGGCGAGGCGGGCGAGGCTCGCGTTGATGCGGTTGATGCCGGGGACGACGGCGGGGTTGTCGTTGCGCGGGAAAATCGCGGTGAGCACAAGCGTGGCGGCGGGCGCTTTCTGGCGGCAGGTGGCGACAATGGCCTTCAGGCCGCGCGTGATCTCGGCGACCTTGGCGTCGTCGGGCGGCGTGCGGCCGACGTTGTTGGTGCCGGCGAGGATGACGATCACCTTGGGGTTCACGCCATCGAGCTCGCCGTTTTGCAGGCGCCAGAGGATGTGCTGCGTGCCGTCGGCGCCCCAACCGAAGTTACCGGCGTTCCAGCCATGGAAATGGCTTTTCCAATTCGCGAGGAAGTCCGGGTAGTCGGTCGCGCCCCAGCGGCGCGTGATGGAATCGCCAATGAAGTAGAGATCGATGCGGCCCTGCTTGGCCTTGGCGAGGAGCTGCTCGTGGGCGAGGCGAGAGTTGGCGTCGGTGCGCGGCGCGGGCTGATCGGCGGCTGCGTGGGCCCAGGTGAGTATAGCAAATAGGGGGGCGACAACAAAAGCAGCGTGGCGAATCATGGAGTGCGAAGAGATTGGAGTTATTGGCATGTCATTCTTCGCTGCGCTCAGAATGACAAAACGACGGGCGGATTTTGCTTTGAGTGAAAACTATTTTCCCGGCGGCGTGTGGCCGATCAGTTTGTTCGCCCACGCGATGAAGTGCCTCATGTTGGTGCGATCCTCGTGGCCGCCATCGTGCTGGCGCCACGCGAGGTGGCCGTCGAGCAGGCCGTGGTTCACGGGCGGCATCTTGGCGACGCGGTAGTCGTCCTTGTCGCCGAGGTCGCGCGCGCCGAGCAGGCGAAACGCCGGCCCGGCCGCGACCGTCGCCATGTAGCTGCCCTGCTGGTCGAGCCAGTGGGCGTCGCCGCGCTCCGGGATGCCGTAGCTGATGAACGTCGCGCGCGGGGCGCAGAGCGCGATGAGCTGGTGGGCGTCGACGGGGAGGTCGCCGGCGTTCTTGCTGCCGAACGACGACTCGGCGGTGCCGTATTTCAGGAAGTTGCCCGCCATCCAGTGATACTGGCCGGTGCCCGTGAGATTCTCGACCGCCTCGCCAAAGTTGCGGCGGTGGAGCTTGGCGCCGCCTTCGCCGCTGGAGCCCACGAGCACGACCGCGAAGCGCGGGTCGAATGCCATCGCGACGAGCGCGGCCTTGCCGTAGCGCGAGACGCCCTCGATGCCGACGCGCGTCGCGTCGACGGCCGGATCGTATTCGAGGTAGTCGAGGCCGCGCGAGGCGCCCCAGCCCCAGGCGCGGAGCGCGCCCCACTGCTCGGGCGTGCGGGGCTGGCCCTTGTTGGTGAGGCCGATGATGCCCTTGGTGAGCCCGGCGCCGTTGTCGGCCTGGATGCTCGTGGTGCTGATGGAAACGTAGCCCCAGCCGGCGGCGATGAGTTGCTCGGTCGAAGGCGGATCAGCGAAAACGGGCGCGGCCTTTTTCGGCGCCTCGGGCGCGGCTTTGCCGTCGCCTTTCTTGGCGGCGCCGCCGCCGAAACCGCCGCGACCGAACTGCGGCTGCTCGCCGGGCATGAGGCCGCCGCCAAACATCATCAGCACCGGCACGCGGCCGGGTGCGTTGGCCGGCACGACGACTGCCATGCGGATATCGACGGAGATCGCGGGGTGCGCGGAATTGTCGGCGTGGCCGATGACTTGTTTCGCGATCACCGGAATGCCGCCGACCTCCGTCACAACGGTCTTGGTGATCTCCCAGTTGATTTTCGGCGCGTGGGCCGGCACGCGGCCGACGATCTCGCGCTCGAACTCCTCGACGATCTCCGGACGGCGGACGCGCCACCACTGCTCGGGCGTCGTGACCTTCGCGCCCGCCTTGGTCACCAGCAGCTCGGGCAGATCGGGAAACGGGTTGGCCTTCGCCGGATCGTAGTTGGCGGCGTTGGGATCGCCGGCGGCCGCGCGGCCGCTGGGGCCGGGGCGAATCTTGGTGATGCCGAGCTGGCGCATCATGTCGGCGTGATCCTGCTGGGCGGTCCAGGCGTTGGGATCGGCTGCGGGTGCGGCGGGTTGCGCGGAGGCGAGGCGCGCGCTGCCGAGGAGCACAAGCGCGCCGCAAATGAAGCGAGCGAGGGGTTGCATGGACGAGGGGTTGGGGATAGGGGAGTGACGCTCCCCCCATGAAAAAGAACCATCCCCCGTTCGGGCTAGGCACGCGACGTTCGTTTTTCGGCCGGTTCGCCAGCGGCGCCGCCGCGCTTTCGATCCTGGTGCGGGGACGCGCGCAGCCCGCGCCGCGCAAGCTCGGCATCGCCATCGCCGGCCTCGGGGGCTACGCGACCGGGCAGCTCGCCCCGGCGCTGAAGCTCACGCAGCACGTCGAGATTCGCGGCGTGGTCACAGGCTCGCTCGACAAGGGCCGGCAATGGGCGCGGGAGTTTGGGTTCCCGGAGAACTACATCTACAGCTACGACAAGATGTCGCGCCTCGCGGACAACCGCGACATCGACATCGTCTACGTCGTCACGCCCAACGCCCTGCACCTCGCGCACGCGAGCGCCGCGGCGTGGGCGGGCAAGCACGTGATCTGCGAGAAGCCGCTCGCGCTCACCGTGAGCGAGTGCAACGCGATGATGGCCGCGTGCCGCGCCAACAAGGTGAAGCTCTCCGTCGGCTACCGGCTGCAATTCGAGCCGCACTTCAACGAGCTGAAGCGCCTCGCGCGCGACGGTGATTTCGGCGCCTTCAAGACGATGAGCGGCGGCCTCTCGTTCCGCATGACGCGCCCGCAGTGGCGCGCCGAGCGCAAGCTCGCCGGCGGCGGCCCGCTCATGGACCTCGGCATCTACGCCGTCCAGGCCGCGTGCATGGCGGCCGGCGCCAACCCCGTGGCAATCACGGCGCGCGAGCTGCCGAAGCGCCGGCCGGAATTTTTCCGCGACGTGGAGGAGACGATCGAGTGGACGATGGAATTCGCCAACGGCGCGAAGGGCGCCTTCTCGACGAGCTACGACCAGGGCCTCGATCGTTTCCGCGCCGAAGGCGACAAGGGCTGGTTCGAGCTCGCGCCCGCCTTCCAATACGGTGCGCTCAAGGCCAACACGAGCCGCGGGCCGTTCACGCCGGCCGCCGTCCCGCCGAGCCAGCAGGCCGTCCAGATCGACAACTTTGCCCAGTGCGTGCGCGAAGGCCGTGAATCCCCCGTCTCCGGCGAGATGGGCCGGCGCGACATGGTGATTCTCGAAGCGATTTACAAATCGGCCGCGGAACGCGGAAAGCGCATCGAGATCGCGGTTTGAGGGGGGAGAGGCGAGCAGGCGGAAACATCCCGCCCCGGGCGGCGTCTAACGCGACGGCATGAACCACCGCTTTTGTCGTCGCCATGTGATCGCGCCCGGTGTGGCGCTCTTGATCTTTTCCTCCGTCAGCAGCCATGCCGCGAGCGCGGTGCCCAATGCGCCCACGGTGGCCGCCGCGCCGATGGTCGATGCGCCGCTCGCGCCCGCGGCGGCTGATGTGCCGGGCGAGTCGCCGTCGTCGCAGCACCGCTGGGTGCCCGGCCACTGGCGGTGGAGCGAGGGCGCGTATGTCTGGGAATCGGGGCGTTGGGAGATGCCGCCCGCCGCCAACCTGTCGTGGCAGGCGCCGCAGTGGCGCCGGGAGAGCAATGGCTTCGTGCTCATCGAGGGCCGCTGGGTCGAGGCGCCGGCTCCCCTCGTTGCGCCTACGCCTGCCCCGGTGCCGGCGCCTGCGGCGCCGACGGTTGTGAGCCCGACGCCTCCGCCGCAGGTGGTGACCGCGCCGCCTCAGACCCGGGCGGCGGAGATCGTGGTCGTGGCGCCGCCGCCGCGACCGCGTGTTGAGGTGGTCTATGCGCGGCCGTCGCCGCGGCACGTCTGGGTGCCGGGTTACTGGGCGTGGCATGGCCGCCGCCACGTCTGGATCGCGGGGCACTACGAGCTTCCGCCGCGCGGCCACCGTGGCTGGATCGAGCCGCGGTGGGAGCGCCGCGGCGGCAGCTACATCTTCATCGAGGGGCGCTGGCGGTTGTGAAAAAGGGAAAAGGCCGCGAGCGAGTCGCGGCCTTTTGGATCGTGTGCGCCGCGCGCGGCGGATCTGCAATTCAGCACGTCTGGTGAGCGTAAGGATCTGCGTAGCCCTCCTCGTGAGAGGCGGGACGGCCCGCCGGTCAAGCCCCCGTCGGTCCCTGCTCTCACGAGCAGGGCTACCAAGCTCGACCTCAGAATTTCTTCGTGACCTCGAGATACGCGAAGCGCGGGAGGAAGTTGCTCGCGCGCTCGGCGTAACCGGTCGAGAATGAGGTCGCGGGCGCCTTGCGGTTGAGGACGTTGTTCACGCCCACCGTTGCGCGCAGGCCCCACGGGAGCGCGTGGCCGAACTGCACGTCGGTCGTGACCTGCTGCTTCACGAAAAGCGCGCTGGGCGAGGTGTCCTGGAAGCCGCCGATATAGTTCACGTTGACGGCGGCGGACATCTTCTCCCGCGCCCAGTGGATCGACGCATCGCCGCGCCAGCGGGGAATCTCGTAGAGCCCGGCGGTCTCGACCTGCGCGAGGTCGGGGCGCGTGCGCAGAGTCTGCGAGTTGATGAGGCTCGCGGCGGCGCGCGTGGAGAAGCGGCCGAGGTTGCGGAGGGTGAAGCGATACTCGGCGGCAAAGTCCACGCCCTTGGCCTCGGTCGTGCCGAAGTTGCCGAGCACGGTGCGGATTTCGCGGAGCTCGCCGGGGAGGTTGTTGGCGGTGTCGCTCGCCGTGGGCGCGGCGCGCACGATCGCGTCGGGGAAGAGCGCCGGGTTCTGGAGGATGATCGCGGGTGTAGCGGCGGCGCCGATGCGGTTCTTCACCTCGACGTTGTAGAAGTCCACGCTGAGGGAGAGGCCCTTGAGCGCGCTGGGCGTGAGCAGCACGCCGAAGTTGGTGGACTCGGACTTTTCGGGTGCGAGCAGCGGGTTGCCGCCGGAGCGGATGAGGCGCTGGCCGGTGCCGGTGTCGTTGGCGTTGGAGCCGGGGCGGCCGGCGCGCGCGGGATCGACGATGTTGAAGACGATGTTGGTCGTCTGCGGCAGGTAGAGCTCGGCGAGCGCGGGCGCGCGGAAGCCGCGGCCCCACGAGGCGCGGAACGTGATCTCCTTGGCGACGGGCTGCCAGCGGAGGCCGATGCGCGGCACGGTGGTCTGGTCCACGCCGTCGTCGGAAAACGCCTCGAGCCGGCCGGCGGCGTTGAGCTCGAGCGCGTGCAGGCCGGGGATGTTCTGCGCGGCGGAGGCGAGGGGCGCGGAGGCCTCGACGTAGGCGGCGCTCACGCGACGGTCGCCGCTCGCGGGCGGCACGGGCACGCCTTGGTTGAGCAACTGGATCTGCGTGCGGCGATCAGAGAACTTCTCCTCGCGCCACTGCGCGCCGAAGGCGACGGCGACCTTGCCGGCGGGGAGGTTGAGCACGGAGCCGGTGGCGCGGGCGTCGAGGGCGAGCAGCTCGGTCTTGGCATCGCGCGTGACGCCGCTCTCCAGGCCGGCGATCGTGGCGGGGTTGTTGCGGATCGTGGTGCCGTTGGCGAAGAGGTTGAGCGTGGTGGCGCGGTTGGTGTCGGCGAGCGCGGCGTTCACCTTGTCCTGCGCGGGGAAGTTTTTCAGGTCGAGGTGCGAGGCGGACTTGTTCCAGGTCGCGGCGGCATCCCAGGTCCAGCCCTGCGCGAGCTTGCCCTCGAGGCCCCCGACGACGCGCTCCATCTTGCTGCGCGTGGTGGTGAGGCGGTCGCCCATCTCGAGGAAACGGAAAAACATCGTCTGCGTGGCGCCGGAGGTCAGCGCGACGCCGAAGGGGTTGAACGGGTTGTTGGCCGGGAGCGTGATGGTGTTGAGCGTCGAGATGGGCGCGGGCGACAGGCCCTCGACGTTCTTGTTTTTCTGCCAGCCGAGCTCGAGGAAGCCCGTGACCTCGCTCGACAGCTCGTGGCGCAGGACGGCGACGACGCCGCGGCGCTCCGCGTCGGTCTGCGGGCGGATGGCGGCGTTGGCGTCGAAGGTGTTTTGGGTCTGGAGCTGGCGGGTGAACGTGGCGTTGGGTCCCGGCGCGGCGCTGTTGCTGGTGAAGGTGCGCGCGGCCTGCGCGGCGCCGGCGGGGATGACCTGCCCCGTGATCGGATCGGTGGCGCCCACCGGCACGACGAAGGAGCCGGGGGTGTTGCTCGCGAGGAGGAGCTGCCGCTTCACGGGCTGCGGGAGCTCGCGGAAGAGAAACTCGTCGCGCTTATACCAGTCGGCGATGATCGAAAGGGACGTCTTGCCTTCCTTGACGCCGGTGAAGAACGAGCCGCGCAGGATTGGGGCGTTGATCCCGCCGGTGTAGTCGCCGTAGCTGAGGGAGAGCACGCCCTCGGTGAGATCTTTTTTGAGGATGATGTTCACCACGCCGGCGACCGCGTCTGCGCCGTAGACGGCGGAGGCGCCATCCTTCAGCACCTCGATCCGCTGGATCGCGGCGACCGGAATCATGTTCAGGTCGACGAATTGCTCGGTGCCGAGACCCGCGGCGCTGCCGCCCTGGCCGAGCGGCGCGAGCGTGACGCGGCGGCCGTTGAGGAGGACGAGCGTGGAGTTGACGCCGAGGCCGCGCATCGAGACGGCGGCCGTGCCGGGGGAGGAGGTGTTGACGCGGTTCTCCGCGAAGCCCTGCGCACCGATCTCGGGGATCTTGCGGAGGAGGCTGGTGAGGTTGGTCTGGCCCGAGGCCTCGATTTCGGTGGGCGTGAGCACGCGGAGATTGGCCGCGCCGGCGGACTCGCCGAGGCGGAGGTTGGAGCCGGTGACGGTGAAGGCCTCGAGCGCGATGGGCTGGGTCGCGACGGGAGCCTGGGCGGCGAAGAGCGCGGGTGAGGCCGCGAGGGCGAAGGCGAGGAGGGCGGTGGTGGTTCTATGGTGCATGGTTCGGGTCAGGTGAACGGGTGAAGGAAGACTACTTGAGCCCCGCCGCAAGCGCCGCGTTGATGCGGCGCGTGATGTCGCGCATGCGCGCGCGCACCGCGGCGGTGTCGAGGGTCAGCAGCTTTCGATCCTCCATGACGACGCGGCCGTGGATGATGGTCGTGCGCACGTCGCGCGGGCTGGCGGCGTAGACGAGCGCGGAGTAGACATCGAAGAGCGGCACCATTGCCGTGCTTTCGTGATCGACGATGATCACATCGGCCAGCTTGCCGGGCTCGAGTGAGCCGAGGTCCGCCTCGCGGTGGATCGCGCGCGCGCCGCCGAGCGTCGCCATCTCGACGACCTTGATGGCGGGCATGACATTGCGGTCCTTGCGGTCGAGCTTGTGGACCTTGGCCACATAGCCGAGCTGCCCGATGAGATCGAGGGTGTTGCCGCTCATCGGGCCGTCGGTGCCGAGGCCGACGCGCAGGCCGTCGTCGAACATCCTGAGCGCGGGTGCGACGCCCTTGGCGGACTTGATGTTCGCGACCATGTTGTGGGCGACGCCGGCGTCGCGGGCCTTGAGCAGCGCGATGTCCGAGTCGGTGACAAAGATGCAGTGCGCCGCGACGAGGCGGCGGTTGAGCAGGCCGACGGAGTCGAGGAATTCGACCGGCGTCATGTTGTGGTCCTTGCGCAGGAGCGTCATCTCCTCGGTCATTTCGGCGAGGTGCATGAGCACCGGCACGTCGAGCTCGGCGGAGAGCGCGGCTATTTTCTTCAGGTGCGCGACGTCGACCGTGTAGGGCGCGTGCGGTGAGATCGCGGGCGTGATGAGCGGGTCGCCGCGCCAGGCGCGGGCAAACTTCTCCGCGAGCGCGAGCCCGCCGTAGGGTTCGGCCGCGTCGGGCGCGGGGAAATTGATCACGGTCTGGCCGAGCACGGCGCGCATGCCGGCCTGTTTCACGACGGCGGCGAACTCCTCCTCGAAATAGTAGCTGTTCACGAACGTCGTGACGCCGCCCTCGATCATCTCGACGACGCCGTGGAGCCCGCCCCAGTGGACGAATTCGCGGTTCATGAGGTTCTTCTCGAGCGGAAATATGAACCGCCGCAACCGGTCCGGCACGTCGTCGCCCAGCCCGCGGAAGACCGTCATCGGCGCGTGCGTGTGGGTGTTGATCATGCCGGGAAGCACAAGGGCGCCGCGGGCGTCGATGGTCTTCCTCGCCGTGTAACGCGCCGCGACGGCGGCGGGGCCCACGGCGACGATGCGCTCTCCGCGGATGACGACGGCGCCGTCCTCGATGACGTCCTTCGCCGCGTTCATCGTGACGACGTGGGCGCGCGTGATGACGAGATCGGCGGGTTCGGGCCTCTGGGCGCGCAGTGGCAAGGAGGAGGCGAAAACCCAAGCGATGAGCAGGTGGCGGAGCATGGGAGGTGAGGTTGCTCTTATTCTGGCCTCAGCTCGCGCCATAGATCAGCGAGCCCCATCCGCTCGAGCCACGGGGCGATCGTCGATTCGTCCACGCCGGTGGTTTCGCAGATTGCGCGGATGTCGGCGGGATGTTTGGAGGAACGGCCTTCGCGGAAAAATTCGAGTTTCCGCAGCACGACATACTCGGGCGAGGCGACAGACATCTCGAGCGTATCGTCCCACCGCACGCGTCGGCGGCGGGGGAGGGCCCACGCGTGCAACGGATCGGTGCCGGCGAGATAGATGTCGGCCTTGTAGCCGGACTCATGGTGAATCAGGTTGAAGTGCCCTCGTTGCGGGCGAGCCTGCTCCACGCGAATCACAGACTCGGGTGGCACGTAGAAGTCCGTTTCAGGAAATGCCCGCAGCAGGGCGCCGCGTGCGGGGTCGTCGAGGCTGATCACGACGTCGAGATCGTTGGTGACCCGGGGCTGGCCATAGAGAATCGCGGCGGTGGCGCCCGTCACCATGTAGGGCGCACCGATCGCCTCAAGTCGGGCGACGAAGAGGCCCGGCTCATCCGGTGCGAGCATGGAGAACGGACTGAGCCACAGCGCGGCGAATTTGCTCCTCGGACCAATCCGCGTGACGCAGGCGAAAGCCCGTCGCGAGCAGTCGGCGCATCGTGCGGTTCATGCGCAGCGCCTGCCGGAGCCGTTGCTGCGGCGACATCGCCCGGTAGATTGCCGCTTGATGCGCATAGGCGGCGCGTTCGTGATCGGGCTCGGCGTGGGCGGGCATGGCGGCGAAGAACGTAGTGCCACGGACGGCTCGCGCAAGCGCGCCGCACCAGGCCGGGAGTTTCACCCCGAGCATAGCGCCGTGAATGCCACGAAGAAGCGCGCCGGGTCGATATGCTGCTGCACGCGGGCGCGGATCTCGCCGAGGCCGGGCTCCTCGCCTGGGGCCCAGCAACGCAGGTCGCCGAGCGTCGCGCCGTGGCCGAGGTCGACGTCGAGGAACAGGTCGGCGCTTTCCGCAACGAGCGTTGGATCGATCCAGGTCGCGGCGGCGACCTCGTCCCACAGGGGCCGGTTGCGTTGCCCGAATTGATCAAGGTAGCGCGCCAGCGGTGTGCCGGCGCGGGCGATGGCGGCGAACATCTCGGGCGACGAGCGCACCCCCTCGGAGGCATCGATGGGCGAGCACGTGACCCGCGGCCACGGCGCGCGGAGGACGATCCGCGCGGCTTCGGGATCGAAGCGGACGTTGAACTCGCGGCGCGGCGTGTGGGCGAACTCGCGCGCGCCGCCACCAGGCTGGAGCGCCCCGCCCATGAAGTGCAGCTCGCGCACGAGCGCGGGGAACCCCGGGTCAAGCCGGCACGCGAGGGCGATGTTCGTCAGCGGGCCCGCGCACCAGAGCGAGATTTCGCCGGGGTGCGCGCGGGCCAGGCGCACGTAGGCGGAGGCGGCGGCTTCGGCGGCGGGGCGCGTCGTGGGATTGCCCTCGGGCAGGTCGCGCGTCTCGCGCGGGTCGGCCCACTTGCCGGGGCGCGCGAGGTCCCACGCGCCGTTGTAGATGAGTTTGCCGTGGCGCTTTTCCCAGACGGCGGTGGCGGCGGGCGTGCGCAGCAGCGGCCTCTCTGCGCCGGGGAAGACGGGCACCTCCGGGCGACCCATGATCTCGAGGAGGCGCAGCGCGTGGCGCACCTGCTGATCGCGCCAGTGGTCGCCCGTCACGACGCCGAGGCCGAGCACGTCGGTGTCGGGGGCGTTGAGCAAGATTGCGACCGACTGGAGGTTGGTCGAGGCCGGGCCGAGGGTGTCCTGATCGATGAGGAGCTTGCGGCGCATGCGCCGCAATGGGCGCGAAAAAGTGCGGGAGGCGCAAAAAGAAATTCGCCGCCGGCCCCGCGATGGGCCGCAATCGCGGCGTGGACTACCTCTCGCTCATCGACCGCACCAAGCTGCACTACAAGCGCAGCGACGTGACGCCGATCTTCGCGGAGCCGGCGGCCTTCGCGGCGCTGGTCGATGACCTGATCGCGCCGTGGCGCGGCGAGAAGATTGACCGCGTGGTCGGCACCGACGCACTCGGTTTCATCGTCGGCACCGCGATCGCGCTGCGGCTCGGCGTGGGCTTCGTGCCCGTGCGCAAGGGCGGGAAGCTGCCCGTGAAGAACGACCGGACGACGTTCCGGGACTACTCGGGCGTGGAAAAGACCTTCGAGCTCCGCGCCCACCCCTGGCCCCCCGGCACGCGCGTGCTGCTCGCGGATGAGTGGATCGAGACGGGCGCGACCGCCCGGGCTGCGGTGGAGCTGATCGAGCGCGCGGGCGGCGTGGTCGCGGGCATCACGGCGATTGCGTTTCGTAAGAACGAGAAGACCGCCCCGCTATGGGCGAAGTATCGCTGCCATGGCGTGTGGCCGGAGCAGGCTTGAGCGCGGGCGGTTTTTGCGCCTCGTTCGTCTGGCCCCGAAACCGGCTTTCGCCGTCCCCCGCCTTTTCCCCATGAAGCACAAGACCCTCCTGGCTCTCCCGCTGGTCATCCTCGCCGCCGTCGCCTTTGCGGCGCAGGCCGAAAAGAAACAAGTCGTCTACCCGCTCGGCTACGACGACACCCCGCCGATTTTCCCCGGCAGCAAGTGGAAGGTCCACGACATCGCCCGCCCCGCGCCCCCCGCGGTGAAGCCCGGCGACAAGCCCGGCGCCGCGCCGGCGGACGCCATCGTGCTCTTTGACGGCAAGAACACCGACGCCTTCGTCGCGAAGGACGGCAAGCCCTGCGTCTGGAAAATCGAGAACGGCGAGCTGATCGTCGATGGCGGCGACTCGTGGACGAAGCAGTCCTTCGGCAGCTGCCAGCTCCATGTGGAGTGGAAGAGCCACCCCAACACCGAGGGCAATTCGCAGAAGAAGGGCAACGGCGGAGTGTTCTTCATGGATAAATACGAGATCCAGATGGTCGACAACTCGCCGAACAACCCGACCTACGCCGACGGCATGTCGGGCGCCATCTACGGCCAGACGCCCCCGCTCGTGAACGCCACGCGCCTCGCGGGCGAGTGGCAGACCTACGACATCATCTTCACCGCGCCCAAGGTCGTCGCGGGCAAGGTGACGGAGCCCGCGCACGTGACGGTCTTCATCAACGGCGTGGTGGTCCAGAACCACACGAAGCTGCTGGGCCCGACGCTGCACAAGAAGGCGACCAGCTGGGAAGGCACTTTTCCGGAGAAAGCGCCCTTCCGCTTCCAGGACCACAAGAATTCAATCCCGAACCGGATGCGGAATATCTGGGTGCGCCCGCTTTGAGCGGGGCAGCGTCTGGCCGCAGGAAATAGGCCGGCCCTGGTGCGCCGGCCTTTTTCATGGCTCGAGCCAGACGCCCTTGTAGTTGTGGAATCCCAGCGGGGAGTTCTTCCAGCCGCGCACGCTCGCGGCGATCAGCGTCGTGCGTGAGCCCCAGTAGACGGGGGCGACCGGCATCTGCGCCATGAGATGAGTCTCGGCGCGCTGCAACGCCGCGAGCCGTGCCTCCGGGCTCCGCGCGCGCGCGGCGGCGGCGATCAACGCATCGTAGGCGGGGTCGGTGAAGCCGGTGCCGTTGACGCCGTTGCCGGTCACGAAGATGCCAAGGTAGGTGAGCGGATCGGGATACTCCGCGATCCAGCGGCCGCGCGCGACCGTGTAGTCGAGCGTGTCGAAGGCATCGAGCAGCACCTTGAATTCCTTCTGGAGGATCCGCACCTCGACGCCGAGGTCGCGGCGCCACATCTGCTGCGCGGCCTCGGCGATGCGCTGGTTGATCTCCGAGCTGATGGTGGTGAGCTCGAGCGGCGGCAGGCCGCGGCCCTCCGGGTAGCCGGCCTCGGCGAGCAGTTGCCTCGCCGTCTGCAGATCGTAGGCGGCGGTGAGGGGCGGGGTGTAGCCCGCGAGGCCGGGCGGGGTGAGCGAGGTCGCGGCCTTCTGGCCCCCGCGCAGGACGTTTTTCACGAGGGCCTCGCGGTCGAGCGCGAGCGCCAGGGCGCGGCGAAGGCGCGGATCGCGGAGGAGCGCGTGCCGGGTGTTGAAGCGGAAAAAGTAGCTCTCGAAATACGGCTCGACGCGGAGGAGGGCGGGCGCGTCCTTGCGGTAGGCCTCGACCTTGGCGAGCGGCACGTCCCAGGTCGTGTGCAGCTGGCCGGCGCGAAACGCCAGTTCCTGCGACTGCGTGGACTCGCTCGGGTAAAAGTAGATTTCGCGCAGGCGCACATTCGCGGCGTCCCAGTAGTGCGGATTTTTCTCCACCGCGACATGCCGGTGATCGCGCCATTCGCGCAGCCGAAACGGACCGTTGCCCACGAGCGGCGCGCCGAGCGTCCATTTCGCCGAACGGTCGTCGGGTCGCGCGCCGCCGCGCTCGACCGACGCAGCGTGGACGGGGAAGCAGACATTTGTGCGCAGCACGGTGAGGAAGTGCGGCGTGGGCTGCGCGAGCTCGATCACGAGCGTGTGATCATCGGCCGCGCGAAAGCCGACTGACGCAAAATCCGCGAGCTGCCCGCGCGCGAAGGCCTCGGCGTTCCTCACCGGGTAGAGCGAGTCCTTGTATTCCGAGCCGAGCGCAGGCGTGAGCGCGCGGCGGAAGGAAAACAGAAAATCGCGCGCCGTGAGCGGGTCGCCGTTGGACCACTTGCCGTGGCGGTGCAGGTGAAACGTCAGCGTGAGCCCGTCAGCCGAGACCTCCCAGCGCGCGGCCGCGCCCGGCCGGGGCTGGAACGTCTCCTCGTCCAGCGTGACGAGCCCCTCGAAGAGCGTGCACAGCACGTTGTGATCGACGGCGCCGCCGGCGAGGTGCGGATCGAGCGACTGGATCTCCGCGCCGTTGCCGACGTGGAGCGTGCCGGTGCGGTTGCCGCGCTCGACGGCGGTCTCGCGCTTGGCGCAGCCGATGAGGAACAACAGTGCCGCGCAACAGAGAGTTATCGCGCGGAGATGCACCTCAGAACTCCGCCGTGCCCGGGGTGCGGGCGAACGGGATCACGTCGCGGATGTTGCCGACGCCGGTCACGAACATGAGCATGCGTTCGAAGCCGAGGCCGAAGCCCGCGTGCGGCACGCTGCCATAGCGGCGCAGGTCGAGATACCACCAGTAGGCTTTCTCGTCGAGGTGGTGGAGCGCCATGCCCTCGCGGAGCTTGTCCAGCCGCTCCTCGCGCTGGCTGCCGCCGATGATCTCGCCGATGCCCGGCACGAGCAGGTCCATCGCGGCGACGGTCTGGCGGTCGGGCGCGCACCCGTCGGTCTGGCGCATGTAGAACGCCTTAATCGCGCGCGGGTAGTTGTAGACGGTGACGGGGCATTTGAAGTGCTCCTCGGTGAGGTAGCGCTCGTGCTCGGCCTGGAGGTTGGCGCCCCACGAGACGGGATGCTCCCACGTCTTGCCGCTCTTCGCGAGAATCTCGATGGCCTCGGTGTAGCTGCAGCGGACGAAGGGCTTTTCCAAAACGAAGTCGAGGCGGGCGAGCAGATCCTTGTCGACGAACTTGGCGAAGAACTCGAGGTCGGCGGCGCAGTGCGTGCGGGCGTCGCGGATGAGGTATTTCACGAACTCCTCCGCGAGCGTCATGTCGCCCTCGAGATCGCAGAACGCCACCTCGGGCTCGATCATCCAGAACTCGGCGGCGTGGCGCGAGGTGTTGCTGTTCTCCGCGCGGAACGTCGGGCCAAAGGTGTAGATGTTGGAGAGCGCGTGCGCGAAAATCTCGCCCTCAAGCTGGCCGCTCACGGTGAGGAAGGTCTTCTTGCCGAAGAAGTCCTTCGACGCGTCCACGTTGCCGTCCTCCGTCATGGGAGGATGCGCGAGGTCAAGCGTCGTGACGCGGAACATGTCGCCCGCGCCCTCGGCATCGCTGGCGGTGATGATGGGCGTGTGGACGTAGAAAAAATTCCGCTCCTGGAAAAACTGGTGCACGGCGTAGGCGAGCCGCGAGCGCACGCGGAAGACGGCGCCGAAGAGATTCGAGCGCGGCCGCAGGTGCGCGATCTCGCGGAGGAACTCCAGCGTGTGGCCCTTTTTCTGGAGCGGGTAGGTGGCGTCGGCCTCGCCGAGGATGGTGAACGTCTCGGCGATGACTTCCCACTTCTGGCCCTGGCCCTGCGAGGGCACG
>JAEUHB010000005.1 GCA_016794665.1 Opitutaceae bacterium | reverse complement strand
CTCAATGCGCGGCGGCGCGTCGAGTTCTCCGCGGATTTTTTTGCCCTGAAACCGAAAGACGCGGCGAAAGGCAATGGAACGGCCCTCGTCGAAGTGTCGAATCGCGGCCGCCGGGGGCTGTTGCGGAGCTTCAGTCGCGCCACGACGGATGCCGTTGGCACCGAGGCGGATCTCGGCGACGGATTTCTCACGCGGCAGGGATTCACCTTGGTGTGGGTTGGCTGGGAGTTCGATGTGCCCAGCACGCCAGGACTGCTGCGGATCGAGGTGCCGGTCGCAACGGAGCACGGCCGGCCGATCCGGGGTGTGGTTCGGTCGCTGTTCTCGGTCGATGCGCGCACGCGTTCATACACCCTCACCGACCTCGCGGCCTATCCGCCGGCGGAGCCCGGCAACGCCCGCGCGGAGCTTTCGGTGCAGCCGTCGCGCACGAAGGGCCCGCGGGTCGCGATTCCGCGGGAGCAATGGAGCCTGACGGACAACGTGGTCTCGCTCGCAAGCGGCTTTGTGCCCGGACACAGCTACGAAATTTCCTACGAGGCGGCCAACCCGCCCATCGCGGGCCTCGGCTTCGCGGCCATCCGGGATACCACGGCCTGGCTCAAGCACGCAGCGGATGCGCCGGTGCGGGCTGAGCGGGCGTATGCGTTTGGCATATCGCAGACGGGACGGTTCCTCCGCGATTTCCTCTACCACGGCTTCAACTCCGACGAGCAGGACCGGCCGGTCTTCGACGCGGTGATCGCGCACATCGCCGGCGCGGCGCGCCTCGATTTCAACCGACGCTGGTCCATACCGCGCAGCCAAGGCTACTATCCCGTCTCCGGGTTTCCGTTTGCCGACGCCCGACAAAACGATCCGGTGACGGGCGTCACCGAAGGCCTGCTGGAGAATCCGCGCGTGCGACATGCGCCGAAGGTTTTCTACACCAACACCTCGGCCGAATACTGGGGCGGCGGGCGCGTCGCCGCCCTGGTGCACACCGACCCGGCGGGCGCGAAGGACGTCGCGCTGCCGGAGAACGTGCGCTTCTACACCTTCGCCGGCACACAGCACGGGCCGGCGGGATTTCCGATGCCGGCGCCGACCGTGGCGCAACAGCGCGCCAACCCGGCGAACTTTTGGTGGTCGATGCGCGCGCTGCTGCTCGCGATGGATCGCTGGGTGAAGGACAGCACACCGCCGCCCGCGAGTGCGCATCCGACGCTGCGCGACCGCACGCTGGTGCAAGCGGCGGACGTGGCGCTCCCGGCGATTCCGGGCCTCGCGTCGCCGCGGGCGCTCACCGCCGGCGCCCGCGCCGCAAATCCGCTGCTGCCGCGCGAAGGTGGCAAGGGGGCGCCGTTGCCGCTGCTGGTGTCGCAAGTGGATCTCGACGGCAATGAACTCGGAGGCATCCGCCTGCCGGACATCGCGGTGCCGCTCGCGACCTACACCGGCTGGAATTTTCGCGCGCAAAATGCCGGTTCACCCGAAGACATCGTGCCGCTCGCCGGCTCGTGGATTCCATTCGCCGCGACCGAGGCGGCACGCGCATCGGCCGGCGATCCGCGCCGGTCAATCGCGGAGCGCTACGCCTCGCGCGCCGACTATCTTGGAAAAGTCGAGCGCGCGGCCGGTGAGCTCGTGGAACAACGGTTCCTGCTCGCGGAGGATGTGGCGGCAATTGTCAATGCGGCGGGCAAGCAGTGGGATTGGCTGACGGCCCCGGCGCGCGGCACGAACGCCCAATCGCGCTGAACTCAATCGTGTGAAAACCACCCGCCGCCAATTCATCACGCAAGCCGGCTCCGCCGTCGCAGTCGCCGCGATCGCCGGGGGCCCGGGCCTGCGCGCGGCCGTCGCACCGGCGGCCGACGAACTTTGCTTCAAGTCCGCGCGCGAGCTCCTGCGTCTCCTTGGGGAGCGCAAGGTCTCCGCGCGCGAGCTGATGTCCGCCCACCTCGCGCAAATCGCGCGCGTCAACCCGAAGATCAATGCGATCGTCGCCAAGCTCGACGACGCGGAGTGCCTCGCCCTCGCCGAGCGGGCGGACCGCCAACTCGCGCGGCGCGAGCGCGTCGGGCCGCTCCACGGGCTGCCGTTTGCGCACAAGGACACGGAGCCCGCGGTGGGTTTCCCGTTCACCAGCGGCACGCCGATCTTCCGCACGCGCATGCCGACGGCCGACTCAGCGGCCGTCGAGCGCATCCGCGCCGCGGGCGCGCTCTCCATCGGCAAGACCAACGTGCCCGAGTTCGCGATGGGCTCGCACACTTACAACCCGGTCTACGGGCCGACGCGCAACCCCTACGATCTCACCAAGAGCGCGGGCGGCTCGAGCGGCGGCGCGGGCGCGGCGCTCGCGACCGGGATGCTCCCGCTCGCCAACGGCAGCGACCTCGGCGGCTCGCTGCGCAATCCGGGAAACTTCAACAACGTCGTCGGCTACCGGCCGACCGCGGGGCTCGTCTCGCTCGCGCCAACCGCGACGCCGTTCGGCACCATGGTGACGAAGGGGCCGCTCGCCCGCAGCGTCGCCGACGCCGCGCTGCTGCTCAGCGTGATGGCCGGGGCCGATGACCGCGACCCGGGCGGCTACCCGTCCGATCCGGCCCAGTTTCTCCGGCCCCTCGAGCGCGACCTCAAGGGCGTGCGCGTCGCGTGGTGTCCGGACCTCGGCGGCTTGCCGCTCGATCCGCGGGTGCGCGCCGTGCTCGCGGCGCAGCGCGCGACCTTCGAGCGGATGGGCTGCATCGTGGAAGACGCCGCGCCCAATCTCGACGGCGCCGACGAGGCGTTTCTCACGCTGCGTGCCTGGCGCACCTTCCACAACCTCGGCCCGCTGCTCGCGCAGCACCGCGCGGTGATGAAGCCCGAGGCCATCGGCGAGATTGAGGCCGGCGCCAAAGTCACCGCCACGCAGATCGCGCGATCGCTCGAGGTGCAGGCGCAGGTTATCCAGCGCATGATCGCGTTTCAGCGGACCTACGAATTTGTGCTCTGCGCGGTGAACCAAGTGCCGCCGTTCGACGTGACGCTCGCCTGGCCCAAGGAAATCGCCGGCGTAAAGATGGTCGGCTACACGGACTGGATGAAATCCGCCTACCGCATCACCGTCACCTCGTGTCCGGCCGTCTCCGTGCCGGCGGGCTTCACGCCGGAGGGACTCCCGGTCGGCATCCAGATCGTCGGCCGCTACCGCGGGGATTTCGAACTGCTTCGCGTCGCGCACATGTTCGAGCAGGCGACCAGGGTCGGCGCGACTCGCCCCGCGATTGCAGGCTAGCCTCCGCGGGCCGCGTCGCGCAACTTGGGGCGCATGAGAACCCCTTCGCTCCGAAGCGCGCTGGCCGCGTTGCTGGCCCTCGTCTTGCCCGCCGCCGCGCTCGCGCAAAACAACGGCACCGGCACGATCGAGGGCCGCGTCTTCAATCCGGCCAACCTGGAGTTCATCGAGCGTGCGCGGGTCACCGTCGAGGGCACGACGCTCGAGGCTTTCACCGATACCAGCGGAAACTATCGGCTGACGAATGTCCCGGCCGGCACGGCCCGCGTGAAGGTGTTCTACACGGGTCTCGAAGCGCAGATCGTCGCGGTCGCCGTCACCGCCGGCGCAGTCGCACAGCGGGACATCGAGCTCGCCGCGCGGGGCCGAGGGCCGGCCGCCGCCGGCGCGGTCGTGAAGCTCGACTCGTTTGTCGTCGCCACGACGAAGGAAATGGACGCCGCCGCGATCGCGATCAACGAGCAGCGGTTTGCGGCGAA
This sequence comes from Opitutaceae bacterium, assembly GCA_016794665.1. Classification (GTDB taxonomy): domain Bacteria; phylum Verrucomicrobiota; class Verrucomicrobiia; order Opitutales; family Opitutaceae; genus ER46. Next base: position 17,924 of record JAEUHB010000005.1, on the reverse strand, counting down.
CATCGTGAACGTGGTCTCGGCCGACGAGTTCGGCGCCGTCGTCGAGGGCAACGCGGGCGACTTCCTGAAGTTCCTGCCCGGCATCACGGTCGAGACCGGCGGCGGCGACATGCGCACCGTCTCGATGAACGGCGTCCCGGCCAACAACGTCCCCATCACCGTCGCGGGCTTCAGCCTCGCCAGCGCCGCCTCCTCCGGCACCTCGCGCCAGATCGAGCTGGAGCAAACCTCGGTGAACAACGTCGCCCGCTTCGAGGTGCACCACTCGCCCACCCCCGAGTCGCCCGGCTCCGCCCTCGCCGGCTCAATCAACATGGTGCCGCGCAGCGCGTTTGAGCGCTCGAAGCCCGTGCTCACCTCAAGCGTTTTCCTGATGATGAAGGACAACTACCGGGACTGGAACAAGACCCCCGGCCCGCGCGTGACGCCGACACGAAAGATCAAACCCGGCTTCGATTTCTCATGGGTGGTGCCGGTGAACAAGCGGTTCGGCTTCACCGTCTCCGGCGCGCACAGCAACCAATACACGAGCGAGGATTATTCGCAGAACAACTGGCGCGGCGTCGGCGCGACGACGAACGGCCTCACCAACCCCGGCACAAACACGCCGCCGGCTAGCCAGTTTCCGGATACCACCGTCAGCCGGCCCTACCTGACCGACTACGCGGTGCAGGACGCGAACAAGTTCAGCAAGCGCACGTCCTTCGGCTTCACCGCCGACTACCGGCTCGCGCGCAATGACCGGCTCTCGTTCTCATTCCAATGGGCGTTCTTCGACGCGGAGCTGAGCAACCGCATGCTGACCTTCGTCGTGAACCGCGTCGCTCCGGGCGACTTCGACACCACCTTCACGCACGGCCAGCCCGGCGCCGGCACGATTCGCCTCAACAACAACGGCATGAGGCAGAAGTCCGGCACCACCTACACGCCCACCCTCACCTACCGGCACGACGGCCCGATCTGGAAGGCCGAGGCGGGCTATGGAAATTCCCACGCGAGCAACCACTATCGCGACGACTACCGCGGCTTCTTCAACAGCTCGGTTGCGACGCGGACCGGCGTCACGGTGAGCTTCGACGACAATTTCTACCTCCGCCCGGGCCGCATCACCGTCACCGACGCCACCGGCCGCCCCGTCGATCCCTACAGCCTCGCGAGCTACTCGCTCACCTCGGCGAGCATGGGCTATCAGGAGTCGATGGATTTGCAGCGCACGGCGTTTGGCAACCTACGCCGGGACCTCGACGTGCGCGGAATCCCGCTGGCGCTGAAGGGCGGCTTTGAGCTCAAGCAATCCGTGCGTGACATCCGGCGGCACTCGCCGTCGTGGAACTTTGTCGGCGCCGACGGCCGCGCCAGCTCCAACCCAATCGGCAACGACGACAGCGCCGCGGTCGTCCTCGACCGGACATTCTCCCAGCGCATCGCGCCCTACGGCTTCGGCCGGATCCAGTGGGTGCAGCAGGAGGCGCTCTACGATCTCTTCAAGGCCAAGCCGGAATATTTCCAAGGCAACGCGAACAACGCCTACCGCTCGCTCATCGATCAGTCGAAATATCTGGAGGAGATCATCTCCTCGGCCTACCTGCGCGCGGACGTCGCGTTTTTCCAGCGCCGCCTGAAGTTCGTCGGCGGCGTGCGCGCGGAGCAGACCAACATCACCGCGCAGGGCCCGTTCACGGATCCGACGCTGAATTTCCAGCGTGACGCCAGCGGCCGCGTCATCGACGGCAACCCCAATCTCGCCGGCGTCCAGACCGTGCCGATCATCCCGGCATCGGACGCGCTCGGCGTGTCGCGGCTCACCTACCTCGACCGCGGCTTCGAGGCGAAGAAGGAATACCTGCGTTGGTTTCCAAACATCAACGGGAGCTACAACGTGCTCGAAAATCTCATCGCCCGCGCCTCGTGGTATACCTCGATCGGCCGGCCCGACACCAACCAATACACCGGCGGCGTCACGCTGCCCAACACCGAGGCGCTGCCCGCGACCAACAACCGGATCCAGGTCAGCAATGTCGCGATCAAGCCTTGGAGCGCCCGCACGACGAAGGTGCGCCTCGAGTATTATTTCCAGCGCGTGGGCTCGTTTTCGGTCGGCGCGTTCCGGCGCGATTTCGAGAATTTCTTCGGCACGACCTCGTTCGCCGCGACCCCCGAGTTCCTCGAACTCTACAACCTCGATCCGGCGGAATACGGCCCCTACGACGTGCAGACGAGCTACAACCTCGCGACGCGCGTGCGCATGACCGGCCTCGAGATCGACTACCGTCAGGCACTCACCTTCCTGCCCCAATGGGCGCGCGGCGTGCAGGTGTTTGCCAACGCGAGCGCACAGCGCGCCACGGGCGAGGCGGCGGGCAACTTCCAAGGCTACGTGCCGCGCAGCGGAAGCTGGGGCCTCAGCCTCTCGCGCCCGAAATTCAACCTGAAGGCGAACTGGAACTACCGCAGCCCCGCCCGCCTCGGCGCGATCACCGGTCGCGGCATCGAGCCCGGCACCTTTGAGTGGCGCGCCAAGAAGCTGCTCACGGACCTCTATGGCGACTACGCGCTCACGCGGCGCATCAGCCTCTTCGCGAGCCTGCGCAACGTCGGCAGCACGCCCGAGGACGTGAAACGCTTCGGCCCGAACACGCCCGCAATCGCGCGCTTCCGCCAGCGGCAGGACTACGGCTCGGCGTGGATTTTCGGCGCGAAGGGGACGTTTTAAGGCACGGCCCACGGCCGCGGCAGCCCGCCTGGTGAGAGGCGGGCTGAAATGCGCCTCAAGTCCCGACTCTCCCTGCTCTCACGAGCAGGGCGGCCGATCCGCGAGCCCCGTCATTCAGCGGTAGAGGCGGAATTGCTCCCGCTCCCGTGCGAACTGGGCGAGGCCCGGCTCCCAGCTCGCGGCAATTTTCTGGAACGGCTCGCCGCGCTCGAAGGATTCGCGCACCAGCGACGTGCCCATGACCTTGTCGAAGTAGTCGGCGTGCAGCTCGAGCGCGGCACCGTGGAGCCGCTTGATCGTCTCGAGGATCGCGAGCACGCAGGTGACGGGGCGGAACGCCGCGCGGTCGGTGACGTGGAGCTGGCAGCCGCCGCAGCGGTGCCCGGCGAACTTCGAGAATGTGGGTGTGAACCACGTCTCGCGGAAGCGCGCGCCCGGCAGCGCCAGGGCGTTGAGTTCGTGCGCCAGCACGAACCCGTCAATCCACGGGGCGCCGAACCACTCGAACGGGCGCGTCGTGCCGCGGCCCTCGGACAGATTCGTGCCCTCGAGCAAGACCTGCCCGGGATAGACCGTGGCGGTGTTGGGCGTCGGCATGTTGGGCGACGGCGCAACCCACGGCAACGGGGTATCCACGAACCAATCGCCGCGCCGCCAGCCCTGCATGGGCACGACGGTGAGGTCACACTTTTGCGGGAGAAACTTCGCGTTGAAGACGAGCGCGAGTTCTCCGGTCGTGAGCCCATGCCGAAGCGGCACGGGATAAAGCCCGATGAACGAGCTATGGCGCGGGTATTCGAGGACGGGGCCTTCCATGATTTCGCCCCCAATCGGATTGGGGCGATCGAGGACCCAAAAGGGTATGCCGGCGGCCGCGGCCGCCCGCATCGCGTAGGCCATGGTAGCAACGTAGGTGTAGACGCGCGTGCCGACGTCCTGAATGTCGAACACGAGCGCCTCGACCCCGCGCAGCATGCCGGGCGCGACCTGCTTGCCCGCGTGTCGTGTGTCGAACTCGCGCATCGTGGCATCGATGCCGGCGAGCGGTTCGGTCGGCAGCTTCAGTCCCTGCCCGTAGAGCGAAAACACCGGCACGCCGTAGTGCGCGTCCGTGTAGTAGTCGACGAACTCGCCCGCCTGCGCGTCGCCGCGCACGCCGTGCTCGGGTCCATAGAGCGCCACCAACGAAAAGTCCGTCGCCGCGCGGAAGCGCGACGCCGTGCCCTCGAGCGCGACGTCGACGCCGGTGGGGTTGGTGATGAGGCCGACGCGCTTGCCACGCAGGGCGGCGCGGTGGGCGGGTTGCGAGAAGAACACATCGACGCCGGATTGCATGGTGCGCAGCGAAAACAGAAAAGCCGCGGCGCACAACGGCGCCGCGGCTCGCATCCGAAACCAGGCGAGGCTCAGAAGCGACCCTCGAAGCTCAGGGTCAGCGTCGTGCCCTGAATCAGGAAGGTGGCGTTCTGGTCGGAGATTGACCGATAATAGCGTTGCGGCTCGTTGAAGAGGTTCTGCACGCCAAAGTTCGCCGTGACGTTGCGGTAGACGTTGTAGCGCAGGTTCAAGTTGAAGAGGCTGCGCGGCATCATGTAGCGGTTGCGCGAGGGCTGGGCGATGTTGTAGGCGCCACGGATGCTCTCGTCGGTGTAGTTGTAGCTCACGGAGGCGCCGAACTTCTTGTAGTCCCAGCCAAGGTTGGCGTTGGCGGTGAACGGAATGAAGCCGTTGACCTGCTTCGTGGTCAGGTAGACGCCCGGGGTGCCATAGTCGCCATGCGCCATGATTTTCGTGAAGTTGCCGGAGAAGCGCAGGGTGCGGAGGACGCCGGGCAGGAAACGGAAGTTCTGCACATACTCGACTTCCCAGCCTTGGGTAAACGCGGAGCCGGCATTGGAGTTGGCGAGGATCTCGAAGCCCTCGTATTGGCCGTTGAAGCCGTTGTCCGGGCCGATGCCGACCGTGCCGATCAACTGGTTGCTGCGCACGTAGTCGTCGAGGCGCTTGTGGAACCAGCCGACCTTCACGTAGCTCGCGGTGCCGAAGCTGTATTCGGCGGCAAAGTCCCAGTTCTTCGACTTGGTGGGCTTGAGCTCGGGATTGCCGAACGTGAGCTGCTCCGCCGTCAGGTTGATCCCGAGGCCAGCCACCGCGTTGTTCATGTGCGGACGCGCCATGCCGGTGCTGTAGGAAGCGCGCGCGCGGAGGTTCGGCGTGATGTCAAACCACGTGTGCATGCTCGGGAAATTCTCGGTGTATTCGCCGGCGTTCTTGACGGGGTTGAGGTAGTCGCGAATCGCGGACCCGAGCGGGTCGGCGGCCTGTTGTGCCGCATTCGTGAGCGTGGTGGCGCGGACGTTGACGCGACCGACGGTCCTCGTGTTTTCGCTACGGACACCGCCAAGGTAGCCGAAGCGGGAAACCTTGCCACTGATCATGCCGTAGTAGCCGGTGATGAGCTCGTGGGTGCGGTTGGAGTTCTGGATGCGGTTCTGGTGGTAGAAATACATGTCCTCCTGCCAGAGCGAGGGATCGACGAGGCGGCCGTTGTTGTAGAATTGCGCGCCTTCCCAATACGGGAGGTTAACGCCGGTCTTCTTCCCGCTCCAAGTGGTGAAGTTCGGGATATTGGGCAGGGCTTCGCGGCCAATGTAGCTCCAGCGGCGGCCGGCGCGGTAGAGCTCGACCTTGTGATCGCGGATGGAGTAGCCGCCCTTGATGTAGGCGGGGAACTGCTCGAGGAACGGGAGGCGGTATTTCACGTTGCCGCGCAGCTCACGGATGAGGTCCACGTCAAGGTTGCCGGAGCCGGTGCTCAGGCCGTTGACGCTCGGGCGCCAGTTCCGCGGGTTGCTGAAGTCGAGGCCGCCGTTCTGGATGATGCGCGGGTAAAGATCGCTCTGCGTGCGGTCGATGATCCAGCCGACGCCGGTCTCGCCGTTGGGTCCGACGATGTTGTCAAGCGGGCTGGTGGCGTTGCCGGCGACGTTGTTGAAGCGTCCCGTGGGGCCCACAAAAGGCACGTTGCCGAGGCGGTTGGTGAGCGAGGCCTCGTTGCCGAGCGTGCGGTAGCGCGTGCGGCTCCAGAGCGCGGCCCAGTCGAACTCGAAGCGTCCGTAGTTATGCTCACCGCCGACGTCGAGATGGCGGAGCCTCTGGTCGCGCTGGATGTTGGTCGTGCCCTGGTCGATGAGGGCGGTCGCGGTCGTGGCGGACGTGGCGTTGGCCGCGGTCGGCAGGGCGCGGACGGTGGTGATGCGATCGGTGAAGCCCGGGGCAATGGCCGAGTTGGCGTTCACCGCGGACGTCTGGCTGCCCGTGAAGAAGCGCATGTTGTATTGGCGGCGCATCGGCTCGGGGGCGTTGTTGACGACGATGTTCAGCTTGAAGAGGTCGTTGCGGGTGAGCCGATAGTCCCACTTGGTGGAGATGCTGCGCTGCTTGCGGACGTTGAAATTATCCCGCGTGCGGTAATCCCAGAGGTAGGCGGGCTGGGTGTTGGTCTGCTGGAAATCGCGGTCCGTCTGGTAAACACCGAAGGCGTTCTCGGTGTTGAATGCGTTCACGGACACGGCGAGGTTCTCGCGCCCCTCCTCCGCGCCGAAGATCGCAAACTTCTCCGTGTATTGGACGTTGAACAAGCCGTGGAGGCGATGCTGCTCGCGCATCGGCACCTGCTCGGTGAAGGACGGAGCAACGCGAAGCTGGCCGTTGAACGTGAGGCGGCGCTTCTCGCGCATCGAGAGCGGCGAGCGGGTCTTGAAGTTCACGCTGCCGCCGAGCGAGTCGACCGGCATGTCGGGCCGCTGTCCCTTGGTGAGCTCGAGCGCCTCGAACATCGCGCCGGTGAACGCCGTCATGCGCGTGGTGCGGCCCTGCGCGCTGAAGGACGACATCATGCCGCCGTCGATCATGATGGAGGTCGTGCCGGTGCCCATGCCGCGGACGCTGATCTGCTCGACGACCTCGTCGCCGGGATCGCCAAAGGTCACGCCGGGCAGACGGATCGCGAGCTCCGTCGCGTTCATGTTCGGCAGGTCCACCAAGGCGTCCATCGACGCGACGCTCTTGAGGTTGTCCGCGTTGCGCTGCTGCGTGAGCGCGGAGGCCTGGCCCGCCTTCTCGCTCGCGACCTTGAACGCATCGAGCATCAACACGCCGCTCGTCATGTCAAAGTTGCGCAGCACCGGCTGGCCAGCCCCGGCCGTGACGGTCGCGCGCTGCTCGTCCATCCCGGTGTAGGTCACGACGAGCTCGTGCGTGCCCGCGGGGACGTTGAGCACGTAGCGACCGGTGTTGTCGACGAGCACGGTGAGGTTCAGGCGCGGAATCTCGACCTTGGCGCCGATGAGGCCGTTGCCCGTGGTCTTGTTGGTCACGATGCCGCTGATTACTGCGGCGCCCTGCGCCGAGGCGGCGGAGGGCAGGATAAACGCCGCGAGGGAAAGCAGCAGCGCCAGAAGATAACAGCGGGCCGCGGGGACGCAGCAGCGCACGGGTGCAGGGTTTGAGGTCATATTGTCTGGGAAAACGGACAGGGTTTTGAGCCGAGGTTGTGAGGTCGGCGCGGGAAAAGAACGGCCGGAAACTGGCAGGTTGAGGGCCGAAATCCAGCGAAACTTGCGCCCCGCGAAATTCTCCTCGCCCCCGGCCCACTTTCGTTGCCCGCTCGTCTGGCTCAGAGCCCTCGCCCCTTTCTCCCTACCATGATTACCGCCGCCTCTCCGTTGGATCGCCGCGCCTTCCTGAAGCTCTCCGCCGCCGCCGGCCTCGCCACTGCGACCGCTCCCCTCTTGCGCGCCGCATCGGCCGGCGCCCCCGACAATCCATTCAAGCGCTCCGGCAAACCGAAGCTCAAGCTCAGCCTCGCGGCGTATTCCTTCCGCGAAAGCTTCCCCATCATGCGTGGCAAGGCCACCAAGGTCGCCCCGGGCAAGGCGACGGACATGTTCAAGTTCATCGACTACTGCGCCGCCCAAGGCTGCGCCGGCGCGGAGCTCACGACGTATTTTTTCCCCGACGAAACCGACGCCACCATGATCAGGCTCCGCCGCCACGCCTACCTGCGCGGCGTCGAGGTCAGCGGCACCGCCATCGGCAACAACTTCTCGCTGCCCAAGGGCAGCCCCAAGCTCGCCGAGGAAATCGCCACCACGAAAAAGTGGATCGATCGTGCTCTCCTGATGGGCGCGCAGCACATCCGCGTCTTCGCCGGCAACATCCCGAAGGACGCGCCCAAGGACTTCACCCGCGCCGCCGCCGACAAGGTCGTAATCGACGCGCTCGCCGAGTGCTGCGACTACGCGGGCAAGAAAGGCATTTTCCTCGGGCTCGAGAACCACGACTCCATCGGCAGCGCCGCCACCCTCATCCCGATGGTCAAGGCCGTGAACAGCCCGTGGTGCGGCATCAACCTCGACTCCGGGAATTTCCGCACGCCGGATCCCTACAAGGACTTCGCGGAGTGCGTGCCCTACGCCCTCAACGTGCAGTTCAAGGTCGAGCTCCACGGCGCCAAGCCGAGCGAGAAAAAGTCCGCCGACCTCAAGCGCTTCACCCAGATTCTCCGCGACGGCGGCTACCAGGGCTGGGTCGCGCTGGAATACGAGGCCAAGGAAGATCCCGCCGTCGCCGTGCCGCGCTACCTCGCGGAGATGAAGGCGCTGTTCGCGTAAGGCGGCGCGCGGCGGCTCGACGCGCGCCCCGCCGCGCCCAGGCTACTTCCGCACCGGCCAGCCATGGGTCGTGGCGATCTCGGCCTGCACCTTGTGCAGGGCGGCGTTGACCTCCTCGTCCGTCAGCGTCCGCTCGGCGGAGCGAAACACGAGCGAGAAAGCCAGGCTCTTCTTCCCCTCGGGCAAGCCGGCGCCGCGATAGACGTCGAAGACGGCGACGCTCTCGACCGCAAACGCATTCCCGGCCGCGGCGCGCGCGATTTTCACGAGCGCCTTCTGGACCTCGGCCGCCACCGTCGACTGATCGACGACGAGCGCGAGGTCGCGCAACGCGGCGGGGAAAAGGCTGAACTCGGCGAAACGCCGGCGCGTGGACTCGGCGGAGAGCTTCTCCGGCACGATCACGAAGCAACCCGCCTGCACCCGGCCCTCGATGCCGAGGGACTTGAGCAGGGCGAGGTTGAGCAGGCCGATTTGAGCGCACCAGCCGTGCTCGATGTTGCCCGCGCCGGCCGAGTGGCCGGCTTGCCAGCCAGGCACTCCCTCGGTCGACGCCAGCGGCTGGCGCGCAAAGTCGACGCCCGCCGACGATGCGATGGCGGCGAGGTGGTGCTTCGCGCTGTAGAAATCGGCGCCGTCGCGCTTCAGCCATTTGCGATCGCCCGTGGCCTCGGCGATGACGAAGGCGACCGCGACGCACTCGACCTTCTGGCCGCCGCGCTCAAGGAAAACGCGGCCCGTCTCGCAGAGGCGCGAAGCCGCGACACCCCGGGACTGGTTGAGCTTGAGGGATTCAAGCAGGCCGCCGAGCAGCGTCGGACGGAGGTGCGACTGATCCTCGGTAAACGGATTGGCGAGGGCGAGCGTCTCGACGGCCGCGGGGGGCGCCCACGCGGCGACCTCCTTGGCGGGACGCAGGGTGTAGTTCACGCACTCGTGGAAATCGTGGCCGACGAGATAGTCGGTCACGCGGCGGTTGAAGAGCGCCACGCGATCATCGTCGCCGACAAGCCCGGGCGCGCGCACGACGGCGGCGGGGATTTTTTCCGTGCCGTGCAGGCGGAGCACTTCCTCGACCAGATCGATCGGGCGGTCGAGATCATCGCGCCAGCTGGGAATCGAGACGGTCCAGGCGGGGCCCCGCGCGGGATGGGTCGTCGGCTCCTCGCGGGTCACGGTGAGCTCAAGTGACTCAAAGGCCGCGCGCATCTCGGCGGCGGGTATGTCGAAGCCGAGCTTTTCCGTGATGTAGTCGTGGGTGACGACGACCTCGCGCTGCCACGGCACATCGCCGCCGATCCGGAACACCGGCCCGACGATTTGCCCGCCGGCGGTCTCGACGATGAGATCGAGGGCACGCCACGCCGCCTCGTGCGCCGCGTGCGGATCGACACCGCGTTCGTAGCGGTAGGAGGAGTCGGAGGACAGCGCGAGCTCGCGCGACGTGCGCCGGATGGAGTGCTTGTTGAAGATGGCGCATTCCAAGACGAGGTCCGTGGTGTCGGCGGAGACGCCGGAGTTCTCGCCGCCCATGATGCCAGCGATGACAACGGGCCTCGCGGCATCCGCGATCACGAGCATCCGATCAGTCAGCGCGCGCTCCTTGCCGTCGAGCGTCTTGATTTTCTCCCCGGCAGCCGCGCGGCGAACAACGATCTGCGCGCCGCCGAGCTTCTTCGCATCGAAGGCGTGCATCGGCTGGCCCGTCTCGAGCATCACGTAGTTGCCGACATCCACGATGTTGTTAATCGGGCGCAGGCCCACGGCGCTGAGCCGGCGCTGCATCCAGTCGGGACTCGGCCCGACCTTCACGCCGGTCACCACGAACGCGCTGTAAAGCGGACAATCCTCGGAGGTGTCGACGCGCACCCCCGACAGCAGGTCGGGCCGGGCCGGCGAACCGGACGTGTCACCACGGAATTTCTCCTGCGGATAATTCAGCGGCAGCTTGAACCAGGCGGCGAGCTCGCGGGCGATGCCGAGGTGCGACTGGCAATCCGGGCGGTTGGGCGTGATTTCGATGTCGAAGACGGTGTCGCCGGGCGGGAGCACTTGGTTGATTGGGGTGCCGAGCGCGGGCTGACCGGAGAGAACGAGCAGGCCGTCGCCGGCCGGCAGGCCGATTTCATCGGGGCCGCAAAGCATGCCCTGCGACTCGTGGCCGTATTTCTTCGCCTGGGTAATCGTGAAGCCGCCGGGCAGGACTGCGCCGGGCAGCGCCACGGGCACGCGGTGGCCGGGGTCGCAGTTGGGCGCCCCGCAGATGATCGATCGAACGCCGCCGGCGGCAGGGCCGACATCGACGGTGCAGAGCGAGATTTCCTTCTTGAGGTTGGGGACCTTGGTGCGCGTGAGAATTTCGCCGACGACCACGTTGTCCAATTTCGGCGCCCCGGTGGAGTGGACGCCCTCGACCTCAAAGCCGAGGAAGGTGATGGCGCGGGAGATCTCGTCGTTCGACGCGTCGAGGGCGACGTAGTCGCGGAGCCAGTTGAGGGAGATTTTCATGCGACGGGACTCAGGCGAACTGCTTCAGGAAACGGAGGTCGTTCTGGTAGAAGTAGCGGATGTCATCGATGCCGTAGAGGAGCATCGCGAGGCGCTCGAGGCCCATGCCGAAGGCGTAGCCGGTCCACACCTCGGGGTCGTAGCCGACGGCCTCGAACACCGTGGGATCCACCATGCCGCAGCCGCCGATCTCGATCCACGGTTTCTTGACCTTGGGCAGGTGCGTGGCGGTGAGGTCGACCTCGAAGCTCGGTTCCGTGTAGCCGAAGTAGTGCGGGCGGAAGCGGGTCTTCGTTTCCTTCCCGAGGAGCGACGCGAAGATGTAGTCGAGCAGCGCCTTCAGATCGCGAACGGTCACGTTCTTGTCGACGTAGAGGCACTCGAGCTGGTGGAAGTTCGCGCTGTGCGTGGCATCGGTGGTGTCGCGGCGATAGACGCGCCCGGGCGACACGATGCGGATGGGCGGCTCGCCCTTGAGCATCGTCCGGATCTGCACGGACGAGGTGTGCGTGCGCAGGAGGTATTTTTCGTCGGGGATTTTCTTCGAGACGTTACCGAAGCGGGCGGAAGCCGGAAAATAAAACGTGTCCTTCTCATCCCGCGCGGGGTGGTCGCTCGGCGTGTTGAGGGCGTCGAAGCAGTAATACTCGGTCTCGACCTCCGGGCCGTCCGCGATCGTGAAACCGACCTTGCGGAGGATGCGGCACATCTCCTCGCGCACGAGCGTGAGCGGATGGTGCGTGCCGGGGCCCAAGTCGGGCGACGGCAGCGTGGGATCAACCGCGGGCCCGAGCTGGGCCGCGAGCTCCGCGTCGGCGATGCGCGACAGCGCCGCGTCGATATGCGCCTGGAGCTGCCCCTTGGCCTCGTTGATGAGCTTGCCGACGATTGGCTTCTGCTCCTTGGGCAGCGCGCCCATCTGTTTCATCAGGGCGGTGAGCTCGCCGTGCGGGCCGACGTAGCGGGCCTTGGCGGCCTCGAACTCCGGGCGCGCCGTCAGCGCAGGGAACTCGACGGCGGCCTTGGCGAGGAGAGCGGAAAGTTGGTCGTGCATGATGCGGAAGGTCACTGTGGCCGACGGAACAAGCGGAAGACACGGAAAAAATCCGCCTCGTCAGGGCCGGAGAAAAGAAAAAGGACGGCATCCCGCGGTGCGGGACCCGTCCCCCGAAATCAAGAAGGAGGCGAGCCCGCCCTTGGGCTCGAGGTGCAGAACACTCAGGCCTTCTTGGCGGCGGCGGCCTTGGTCTTCAACGCCTCCTGCGCCTGGCGCACGACGGCGGCGAAGGCCACCTCGTCGCGAATCGCGAGATCGCTGAGGACCTTGCGGTCGAGCTCGATCTTGGCGGCGGCGAGGCCCTCGATGAAGCGGCTGTAGCTGATGCCATTGGCGCGGCACGCGGCGTTGAGGCGCACAATCCAGAGCGAGCGGAAGTCGCCCTTCTTCTTGCGCCGGGCGGCGTAGGCGTATTGCCACGCGTGGTGCACGGCTTCCTTCGCATAGCGAAAGAGCTTCGATTTGTTGCCGAAGTAGCCCTTGGCATACTTCAGCATACGTTTGCGCCGGCGACGCGACGCGGGGGAGTTCGTTGAACGAGCCATGTTTGGTTTTCCTTAGTTGGTTGCTCGCCCGCAGGTCGGCTGGGTAATCACCCGCGGGCGAAGTTAAGTGGGATGCGGTTCGGACGGCCGCCGAATCAGAGGCCGAACGGGAGGCAGCGCTTCAGCGGGCCCGCGTGGCCTTCGTCCACCAGCTTGTCGCGAGTCGCACGGCGCTTGGCCTTGGTGCTTTTCGCGCCGAGCAGGTGACGGAAGCCAGGAGTGCGACGGATGAGCTTGCCGCGGGCGGAGAGTTTGAACCGCTTGGCAATGGACTTCTTGGTCTTTTGCATGGAATGAAAGGTTGAAAACAGAGACGCGCGCGATGCAACGCAAGGGCATTTTTTGGCCCCCGGGCCCTCCCCATCCCTCCCGCTACTTCTCCTCGCGCTCCAACAGCCATCCGAGCAACCCTTGGGCTGCGCCATGACACGATGGCCGGGCCCGGCCATCGAAGCACGACAACCTCCGCAGTCCTCCGACGACTGCCGGCGGCAAGTCGCCTGGGAACCAATGGTGCCATAGCCCCTCCAACCGCCCCCCTTCCCGCGCAGCAATGAGCGGCAACAGGCCATCGCAGATGAGGTTATCCAGCCGCGCGCCATTCACGGCATCCGCGCATATCTCGTGCGCCAACTCACGGCGCAGCGCCGTGAAGCGATGAGTGCGCCGGAGATCACGGGTTGGCGCCGCCGGCTCGACCTCGGGCAGTCGGCGTGCATATTCGCGGACTCGGGCCGGCCACCCGGGACGGGCCTGCACCCAGGCGGCGTATTGCGCAAGCCGCACGCGCGGATGATTGGCCGGCCGCGTGCCTTGCAAGCTCCAGTCGGCGGCCTCCGTCGCGAGCGCGGCCTCCGCCGTTGCACGGCCCGCCGCCCACTGCGGCAACGGCCAGCGGGCCGCCACCCGCAGCATCGGGGCGCGATTGAAGCGATAGCCCAGTATCTCAAGCGCCGTCTGGTGGCAGGCTTCGTCCCATCCGAGCCGCTCGAGGCGCATCCGCGCGAAATGGATTTTTTGCCGCCAGCGCATCTCGGCGTGGCGCCGCAACAAGGCGTCGAGTTCGCGCGGCGCCAGCGGCCCCAGTTCATCGAGCACGCGCGAGCCCGGCCGCCGTGAGAGCGTCTCCATCGCCTCCTCACCGGCGAATTCCTCAAGCGCCCGGTGCAGCAGCGGCAGCAGGGCCAGCACAGGAATCACGCGACCGCCGGCTCCCCGCGTGACATGGTCCCGCTCCGGCGGAAACAGCACGACATGCAGCACCACGCCGTCGTAGGCTGAATCGTCTGCGTGGCGGTGCGCGTTCCAGTCGGCCGACCTCAGGTGGAGTTCAACATCCCCGCTGCACTCGGCGCCCTCGCCCAGCCGGAGCCGCGCGCCGCGGAAGTCCGGGCCGCCGAGCAGATTCCATTTTCCCGGATGCACAATCGTCACGGCGCGGCCGTCGACGGTGCGCGCGGCGCCACGGTCAAAGTCGCCGCGCAGCCAGATTTTCTGCAGCAACCGCTCCGGAAACGAGAACGGGCCGTAGAGTCCTTGGATTTCGGCGACGGCCAGCGGGGTCTGCGGAGCGTCACGCATCGGGCCCCACCATGGCCGCGGGAAGAAAGCTCGACAAGCGCGGTCTTTCACCGACGTTTTTTCCTCGTTCCGGAGAGGTGGCAGAGTGGTCTATCGCGGCGGTCTTGAAAACCGCTGGGCCGCAAGGTCCCGGGGGTTCGAATCCCTCCCTCTCCGCCATTTTCAGCTCCGTGTGGCATGCGCCATGGGAACGCAAACGGCACCGCGTCGCCGAAACCTGCACGCCAAGGACGTCAAAAAGGCCAACCCCACCGGTGCGGGCACATTCCCGCTCGCCTCGAAGTCCGGCCAACACTTGTGACACCGCGTGAGGCACGTCTTCGCCGGCCTCGGTTCCCTTGGTCGGCCGCAGTCCGAGTTCGGATCTCGGCTGCCAGGTCTACGCGGTCTTCCCGCTGGCAAACCTCCGAACCGGGCCGACGGCAAATCGAGAAAGGGACGTCACACCGCCGGCAGCCTCCACTCGCCACGGAAGGGACGTGGCTGTAGGTGCGTCGCGGCGACATCGTCACCCAAGATGCGTTCCGCAGCCGGATCCCAGCGCAGCGCGCGACCGGTCCTGATCGCGATCAGCGCGAGCTGGCAAAGGGTGTCGCCGCGCAGCGCCGCCTCAACGTCGCAGATCGCCCGGCCGCGGCGGCGGATCGCGTCGACGAAATCGCGGGTGTGGTGCGTGCTCACCGGGAGCTTCAGCGCCATCGCGCCGACCTTGCATTGCGGGTCGCGGAGCAGCGTCTCGTCAGAGGCAGTGATCGCGCCGCGGTCGACGTGCACCCAACCCGCTTCACCGACGAACTTGATTCCGTGCTTGAAACCCGGCGTGCCTTCGCTCGCGAACGCGATCGGCGGCCGGCCGTCGAACTCGTAGCGCACGCGCCAAGTCTGGATCGCGTCGTGATCGCCGGCCGGGGCAAACGTGCCCTGCCCGCGGATCAGCGAAGGCCCCGTGGCGTCGGCGCCGTTGCCCCATTGCGCGACGTCGAGGTGATGGATGCCCCAGCAGGAGATCATGCCGAGCGAGAACGCCGCCATGTTTTCGTGGTTGTCGCGCTTCAATTTTTCCTCGTGGAAGCCGGTCGCCGGCGCCGGCCCGACCCAACGGTCCCAGTCAACGTGCGGCGGCAGGGGTTGCGCCCCATACGAGGGCCCCGCCTTGCCCGCCGGGGCGCACACCTCGATCTCGCGGATGCGGCCGATCCGGCCGTTGAGCGCGAGTTCGCAGGCCCAGCGGAACTTGAGGTTGGAGCGCTGCTGCGTGCCGAACTGAAACACGACACCCGTCTTCCGCACGGCCGCCCGCACGCGCCGGCCCTCCTCGAAAGACAATGCCATCGGCTTCTCGTGGAAAATGTGCTTTCCTCGCAGGATCGCGTCGATCGACGGGATGCTGTGCCAGTGCACGGGCAGCGCCATGAGCACGGCGTCGATCGACGGGTCCTCGTTCAACGTGCGGAAATCCTCCTGCACCTTCACGTCCGCGCCGCCGTAAGCCTCGGCGATCGTCTTCCGCGCCCGGTCGAGATTGCGCTGGTTCACGTCGCAGATCGCGGTCACGCGCACGTCATCCTGGCTGAGAAAATTCCGCATGTCGCCATGGCCCTGCGCGCCAACGCCGATGACGCCGACAGTGATTTTGTTCGAGGGCGCCGCGGCGCCGAGCAACCGGGCCGGAACCACGAGCGGCGCCACGCCGGCGGCCAGCATGGCCTGCACAAAAGAACGGCGCGAAAGGGGACGAAGACGAAGCGGGGTGTTTTTCATGGCGGTGAGGCGAAGGTGCGGTGGTGGGATATTTCAGAAGCGCGTCGGCGGCGAGTGCGTGCGGCTGCAGCGAATCTCGAAGAGCCCGCCCGCTCGGCGCCCCGACGCCACTTGGTATTGCTCGAGTCGCTCTGCGATCACGGCGGTGATGCTGGACTTGTCCCTGCCGCGAAAGCAAACGCGGTTTCGCTCGCGACCGAAGGGAGAAGGGAGGTTCGCGCGAACCCCGGTCACGGGCGTTGTCGGCTGACGCTTGGCGGCGGTCCATGCCGGCACGGCCGCAAGGACCGGAACGATTTTCCCGCGGCACAAATCGTTTGCATGGGCCAGAGCCGCCCACTCGCCGGCCCTCATTCTCCGCCCGAGCTCGTTCCCGATAATTTCCGGCATTCGCCACTTCGGCTCAGCGCCCAAGAAATGCCCTCGCCGTGCCGCCAAGAAGCGCGGCGGTCTCCGCCGGCGCAAGCTGGGCCTCGAAGACTTTGAGCAAGCCCGTCTCCGGATTGAAGAACGGCGCGTGCGTGCCGAACGCCACGCGCCCGGGCGGCAGGCCGCGGAGAAACGCCGCGATCCCGCCCACGCCCTCCACCCGCGCGGTGTCAAAACACGCCCCCGCCCCCGCAAGCGATTTCAGCAGCGGCCCGGGGACAGAGCGGCTGGCGTTCAAGATCATCGTGCCCTTGGCCCCGGCTGCGCGCATCGCGTCGGGCAGCGGGCGCAAATCGACATCGGGCACTGCCGCGAGCGGGTGCTGGGTGCGCGGGTCCTCCATGGAGGCGGCGATCTGCACGACAAGGCCGCGCTCACGGGCAACGGTGAGCAACCGGACGAACGAAGGATCGGCTAGCGTGTAGCCGTGGTAGTTGGGCAGGAGCCGCACACCCGGCATCCGATGCACTTCGTGACACCGCCGGACGTCGTCATCCCAATCAGGCAGGGAAAGGTTGACCGCGCCAAAAGGCAGGAGCCGGCCGGCCGAGCGAACACACTCCTCGGCCAAGCGGGCATTCACGCCCGCGATGTCGCGATGCAACAACGCCTCGTAGCTTCCGACCCACGCGGTCGCGATGCCCAGCTCTGCCTGCCGGGCGAGCAGCGCTGCGGTGTCGTCCAACGGCAAGCGGCGAAAGGGCCAGCGGAACAGGTGAGCGTTTACATCGACTGCAGCGGCAACCGTCGCCGCATCAGACGCACGCAGCACCGCTCTCGGCGCCAAGAGCGCCGCCCCAGCCGCCGCCGCAATCCGGCAAAACCGCCGCCGTGTCGGCGCCGGGACCGGCGGAAGATTCTTGCGGATATCGCTCATGGTTGACGCAGGGTGCGGCGGGCCGCCGTCGGCCACGTTCACGCGCCGGTCCACCTTCGCGAACCGCAGCCCTGTTAAACGTTGAACGGCCCGCGATTGGAGCGTCCTGCCACGGCGCCGACGCTCACTCCATGCGCAACCCTCGCTGTCTTTGGCCCATTGCCGCAATCGCCCCGCCTGCCCCGGTGCACGGGGCGGCGTAAGCCGCACGGCGCCCAAACTTCCTCGTGCTGCTCGCCGACAAAGCCGGCCGCCGACCGGTTCAGTTACGACGGCGCCTAGCAAATTCAGACCCCAGCCGTCGATCGCCTCGCCCGACCGGCGTCCGTTTCGAACACATCTACGCGACACCGCTCTGCAGCACCACCAAGATGCAGTTCGACACCGGCCGCTGCGGCCTGCGCACCGGCTGGCACATCCATCACGACGCCGGGCCCAATGGCGGGGGGGCTTTCATCCCGCCCGCGGCAGCACGCGGGCGATGGCCCTGCGCAACGCCGGCTGCACCACGGCCATCGCCGGCACATAGCAGGTCGAAATTCTCCACAAGGAACCGGACGCAATCCATCGCGCGGGTTTCGACGAGCACCCGGTGCGGAGTGGCTCGCGGCCCGGCACCGCGACAGCCGACGCCCGCTTGCGCGCCGCCGGTGATCGCGCCTCCGAAGTCCGCGACCGGGACGCCAAGGTCTCCCGTGACTGACAGCCGGATACGCTGACGGGCCGCGACGATCCCGACGTGCAGCTCGATCTCCTCATCGACTGCATGGATCGCTCC
>JAEUHB010000004.1 GCA_016794665.1 Opitutaceae bacterium | reverse complement strand
GTCTCGCTCTCGATCTCCGCGGGCGGCACCCGGCCGGCGCGCGCCCACGGGTGCAGCGGCGCGATGATGAAGCGCAGCTCGTCCTGAAAGAGCGGCACGAACACGAACTCCCCGCCCTGCGCCGGCGGCTCGAGCACGACGGCGAGGTCGACCTGGCCGGCGCGCAGCAGCTCGAGCTGCTGCGTGTTGTCGCCCGGCTCGATGCGGATGACGCACTTGGGGTAGCTCTGGCGGAACTCGCGCAGGACGGTCGGCAGGATGTGCTGGCACGCGGTCGTGCTCGCGCCGACGCGCAGGCGGCCGTGGCCCCATTTCGTGAGCGTCTCGAGCCCGGAGCGCGCGGCCTCCATCTCGCGGAGGATTTTCTCCGTGTGCCGCAGGAACTGCTCGCCGGCCTGCGTGAGCAGCACGCGCCGCCCGATGCGATCGAGCAGGCGCGCGCCCACGTCGTCCTCGAGCGCCTTGATGGCGTGGCTCACGGCGGACTGCGTGAGGAACAGGTCCTTGGCGGCGAGAGTGAAGCTCCCGCGCCGGGCGAGCGCGGCAAAGGCATGGAGCTGCCGGCTGTCGAGCGTCGGTTTCATGGATGAGCGGACTTCATTCGGGCGATGAAATGTTTGAAGAGCAGTATCCGGGCCAGCTGCGCCGCGTGGCACACCGGCGGCTGAACTCCGGGCTCATGATTCAACCTCCGCCGCCCGCGCCCCGCCTCTCCGCCAGCCGGAGCCGGCCCTTGCGCCTCGGCTGGGTATCGCTCACGGACGCCGCTCCGCTCGTGGCCGCACAGGAGCAGGGCTTCTTCGCCCGCCACGGCCTCCACGTCGAGCTCCGCCGCGAGATCGGTTGGGCCACCATCCGCGACAAGGTCATCTATGGCGAACTCGACGCGGCGCCCGCGCCGGCGCCGATGCTGTGGTCCGTCCAGCTCGGGCTTGGCTGCCCGCCGTGCGACGCGCTTACCGCCCTCGTGCTCAGCCTCAACGGCAACGCGATTACCCTCTCCCGCGCACTTTGGGAGGCCGGCGTGCGCGACGGAGCCTCGCTGCGCGACTACGCGCGCACGCGGCGCGCGCGCCAGCCGCTCACCTTCGGCGTGGTGTTCCCGTTTTCCTCGCATCACCTGCTGCTGTCGGAGTGGCTGCGCTCCGCCGGCCTCGATCCGGCGAACGACGTCCGCATCGTCGTCGTGCCGCCCGCGCAGATGTTCCGCAACCTCGCGGCGCACACCATCGACGGCTTCTGCGCGGGCGAACCGTGGAACACCCTCGCCGTGCGCGAGGGTGCGGGCTGGTGCCCGGCCTGGAGCGCCGCCCTGCGGCCCGGCCATGTCGAGAAGGTCCTGCTCGTCACGCAGCGCTTCGCCGAGACGCGCGCCACCGAGCACGCCGCAATCGTGCGCGCGCTCGCGGAGGCGGCGCTTTGGTGCGACGAGCCGCACCACCGCGAGCGCCTGGCCGAGGTGCTGGCGGCGGCCCCCTACCTAAATCTCCCCGCAAGCGTAATCGCGCCTGCGCTGCTCGGGCGCTTCGACTGCGGGCACGGGCGCATCGAGGCCGTGCCGGATTTCCACGTCTTCCACCGCGGCGAGGCCGGCGTGCCCGCCGTGGACAAAGCCCGCGCGCTCCAGCGCGCGCTCGGAGCCGCCGGCTTGCTTCCACCCGCCGCGGCCAAGGACGCCGATCTCCCCCGCCGCCTCTTCCGCGAGGACCTCCATCGCGAAATTATCTCAGCCAACCTGCACCTCGCATGAAATCACACCTGCCTCCGTCCTCCGTCCGCGCCGCCGCCGCGGCTTCGCCCGGCCGCCGCCGTTTCCTCTCGCAAGCCGCCACCGCCACGGGCGCCGCGGCACTCTGGTCCGCGCTCGGCACCCGCACCTGGGCCACGACCGCCGGGAGCGCCAGCGACGCGCCCGAGGCGCCGAACATGAACTTTGGCATCATCGCCCTCACCGACTGCTCCCCCATCGTGATCGCGCACGAGAAGGGCCTGTTCAAAAAATACGGGATCAACTCGACCGTCACGAAGGGCGCCAATTGGGCCGCCATCCGCGACAACCTCTCGTCCGGCTCCATTCAGGCGACCCACATGCTCATCGGCATGCCGCTCGCCTCGACCATGGGCCTGGCCGGCTCCCCCAAGAAGCCCATGGTCGCCCCGTGGCTGCTCAACCGCAACGGCCAGGCGATCACGCTCAAGGCCGCATGGAAGGGCAAGGTCGGCGCCGACCCCAAGGCGCTCAAGCCCTTCGTCGACCAAGCCAAGAAACTCGGCGAGCCGCTCACGTTCGCGATGACTTTTCCGCCCGGCACCCACGCCATGTGGATGCGCTACTATCTCGCCGCCGGCGGCATCGATCCCGACAAGGACATCTCCCTCATTACCATCCCGCCCCCGCAGATGGTCGCCAACATGAAGATCGGCAAGATGGACGGCTTCTGCGTGGGCGAGCCGTGGAACGCCCGCGCCATCGCCGACAAGATCGGCTTCACCTCCGTCACCACGCAGGACATGTGGCAGGACCATCCGGAGAAGGTCTGCGCCTTCACCGAGGAGTTCGCGGAAAAAAATCCGAAGACGGTCAAAGCCGTGCTCAAGGCCCTCCACGAGGCCAGCGTGTGGCTCGACGACATGGGCAACCGCCCCGAGCAGTGCACGATTGTCTCGAAGCCCACCTACATCAACTGCGACGCCAAGATCATCGAGGGCCGCCTGCTCGGCCAGCTCGATTACGGCGACGGCCGCACGGTGAAGGACGCGTTCCCGATGCACTTCAGCCGGCGCAACTGCAACTATCCGCAGGCCAAGTATGCAAAGTGGTTCCTCTCGCAATATCGCCGCTGGGGCATGGTCACTGGCGCGCCCGACTACGACGGCATCGCCAAGCGCGTCATGCGCGCCGATCTCTACGAGCAGGCGATGAAGGAAATCGGCTACGCCCACGGCGGCGCCGATCACGCGCCCGACAAGTTCTTCGACGGCGCCGTCTTCGACCCGAAGGACCCCGAGGCCTTCGCCAAGACCGCCACAGTGAAATCGCTCAAGGGCTGAACACCGCCCGCGAATCACCGCGAATGACCAACAACTGCCCGCCCGAACTCATTCGCGCCCATTCGCGTGATTCGCAGGCCCATCCTTCATGAACAAATTCAAACTCGACTGGCTCATCCTCCCGCTCATCGGCGTCGCCATCATCCTTGGCGTCTGGGCCGTCAGCAGCGCCACGTGGGCGAAGGATCTCCCCTCGCCGCTCAAGACTTGGGAATCCAGCAAGCCCTACATCCTCGAGCCGTTCGCGAAGCGCGGCGAGATGGACCAGGGCATCCTGCGCTTCACGTGGTATTCGCTCGTCCTCGTCGCGCAGGGCTACGCGCTCGCGCTAATTATCGGGACGCCGATCGGGTTTTGCCTCGGGCTCTCCAAGGCCTTCACCAAGACGTTCGACCCGATCATCCAGATCCTGCGCCCGGTCTCGCCGCTCGCCTGGCTGCCGCTCGGCCTCGTGCTGTTCCTCGGCACGGGCAAGGAAGCCGGCACCTACGGCGCGCTCTTCACCATCGCGATCTGCGCGATGTGGCCGACGGTGCTCAACACCGCCGTCGGGGTGCGCGCGGTGCCGCAGGATTACCTCAACGTCGGCCGCGTGCTGAAGCTCTCGCGCTGGAAGACGCTCACGAAGATCCTCATCCCCGCGACGCTGCCGTATATGTTTACCGGTTTCCGCCTGAGCCTCGGCATCGCGTGGCTCGTGATCGTCGCGGCGGAGATGCTCACCGGCCGGCCGGGCGTCGGCGGGTTCCTCTGGCAGGAATACAACGCGCTCATCTACGAGCACATCATTCTCTCGATTATCATCATCGGCCTCGTCGGCTTCGTCCTCGATCGCCTGATGAGCCTGCTCGAACGCCGGTTCCGCACGGCTTGACCCGCATCAAGGCCGCCCGCCGCGAAAATCCTATCCTGTCCTCATGCCCTTCCTCGAACTCAGCGGCGTCTGCAAGGCCTTCGGCGGACCCGAGGTCCTGAAGGACGTCAACCTCTCGATCGAGCGCGGCGAGTTCGTCGCCATTGTCGGCTACTCCGGCTCCGGCAAGACCACGCTCATCTCGCTCATCGCCGGCCTGCAGAAGCCCGACGCCGGCACGGTGAAGCTCAATGACCTCGAGATCACCGCGCCCGGCCCGGATCGCGGGGTTGTGTTTCAAAACTACTCCCTGCTCCCCTGGCTCACCGTCACCGAGAACATCGCCCTCGCCGTCGAGCAGGTGTTTCCGAACCACACGCCGGAAAAACGCGCGGAGCTCGTCGCCAAGGCGATCGCGACCGTAAACCTCACGCCCGCGAGCGAGAAGCTGCCCCGCCAGCTCTCCGGCGGCATGAGGCAGCGCGTCTCGGTCGCCCGCGCGCTCGCGATGGACCCGCAGATCCTGCTGCTCGACGAGCCGCTCTCCGCCCTCGATGCGCTCACGCGCTCGACGTTGCAGGACGAGTTCGAGCGCATCTGGGAGGCCGACAAGAAGACCGTCGTCCTCATCACCAACGATGTCGACGAGGCCCTCCTGCTCGCCGACCGCATCATCCCGCTCACGCCCGGCCCGGGTGCCACGCTCGGCGAATCCGTCGCCGTCACCCTCGCGCGCCCGCGGGACCGCAAGGCGCTGAACCACGATCCCGAGTTCAAGCGCCTGCGCGCCCTCGTGACGAATCAGCTGCTCGGCTACGGCGCGAAGCGCAAGGCCACCGTCACCAAAAAACTCACCCTGCCTGACATCCTCCCGGAGGATCTCGATGTGCCGCGCACCACGCGCAAGCGCCCCCTGCGCCCGCATGAGATCAAGCGGGAGGAAGTCGCCGTCTCGGCCTGAATCATGAAACCCTACCTCGAAATCTCCCGCCTCGGGAAAACCTACCCGACGCCCTCCGGCGCGCCCGCGATCATCGTCGAGGACTTCGACCTGAAGATCAGCAAGGGCGAATTCATCACGCTCATCGGCCATTCCGGGTGCGGCAAATCCACCGTGCTCTCGATGATCGCGGGGCTCACCGACGTCACGACCGGCGGCATCATCCTTTCCGGCAAGGAGGTCGTCGGCGCCGGCCCCGATCGCGGCGTCGTTTTCCAGGCGCCGTGCCTGTTGCCGTGGCTCACCGCGTTTGAGAACGTGATGCTCGGCATCGACCAGGTGTATTACACCGCCGATCGCGAGGAGCGCCGCCAGATCGCGGAGTATTACCTCACGGTCGTGGGCCTCGCCGATGCGATGCACCAGCGGCCCGCCGAGCTCTCGCAGGGCATGCGCCAGCGCTGCGGGATTGCGCGGGCCTTCGCGCTATCGCCCAAGATGCTGCTGCTCGACGAGCCGTTTGGCATGCTCGACTCGCTCACGCGCTACGAGCTGCAGGAGGTGCTCCTCGATCTCTGGCAAAAGGATCAGAAGACCGCGCTCATGGTGACGCACGACGTGGACGAGGCGCTCTTCCTCTCCGACCGCGTCGTGATGATGACCAACGGCCCCGCCGCCACGGTGGGCGAGATCCTCGAGGTGAAGTTCCCCCGCCCGCGCTCGCGCGCCCAGCTCCTCGCGGATCCTTTCTACTACGAGCTGCGCGCGCAGCTCATCGGCTTCCTCGAGGAGCGCTCGCACCTCCGCCCGCTCCGTTCGCCGGCGACGCCGCCCCCGCAATCCGCCCCGCCGCCGCGCCGCCGCAGTTTTCTTAGTGCCCTGGCCTCCGCCTGAGCCCGCCCCCGTCCCTCCTCGCCATGCACACCACCGCCCGACTCCTCGTCCTCAGCCTCGCGGCCACGGCCGCCTTCGCCCAATACGCGCCGCCGCCGCCCGCGCGGCCGTTCCCCGGCTTCGCCAATGAAAAGCTCCGCGCCACCGATCCCTACATGGCCGCTTGGGACATCGCGGTGAACTACCGCGCGCGCTACGAGAGCAAGCTCGGCGCCGGCTTCACCGACGCCGGCTCGAACTGGGACTTCTCCAAGCGCCCGGTCGACGACAACAACAACAGCTACCTGCTTTCCCGCGTGATGCCGCGCGTGGCCTACACCGGCCAGCGCGTCGCCTTCACCGTCGAGGGCCGGGCGAGCTCGTCGATCGGCGACGAGCGCTTCAACCTCACCGCCCCCGGCCGCGCGCTCGCCGAGAACGACAGCGGCGTGGACGTGCACCAGGCGTTTGTCTTCGTCGGCAATCACAAGGAATTCCCCGTCTCGCTGAAAATCGGCCGGCAGGAGCTGGCCTACGGCGACCAGCGGCTCGTCGGTCACTTTCGCTGGAACAACAACGCGCGCACCTTCGATGCGCTGAAGGTCCGCTGGCAGAACCCGCTCTTCGGCGTCGATCTCTTCACGGGCGGCGTCGTCTACAACGACTCGCGCAACCTGAACAAATCGAACTCACAGGACCACTTCTCGGGGGCCTACTTCAATTTCCCCACCCTCCTGAAGAACGAGATCACCGAGGCGTATCTCCTCGCGCGCAACGTCGAGCGCGGCATCGCCACCGACGATTGGCGCGGCGTGCCCGCGCCCTTCCGTTTCCCGGGCGCGCAGGACACCTACACCGCGGGCCTCCGGGTAAAATCCAAGCCCAACGCCTACGATCCCTTCGACTACGCCTTCGAGCTGATGCAGCAGTTCGGCAACCGCACCGCGGTGTTCCCCGCCACGGCGCCGGCTGCCGCCCTCGCCGCGCCGCGCCTCGATCACCGCGCCTATGCGTTCGTCGGCCAGGCCGGCTACACGTGGACCGAGAGCACGCGTCAACCGCGCCTGGCTTTCATCTACAGCTACGGCTCCGGCGACAAGAGCGCGACGGATACCAAGAGCGGCACGTTCCAAAACCTGTTTCCTACGAACCATCTCTTCTACGGCTACATGGACCTGAGCAGCCTCCAGAATCTGCACGACTTCCGCGTCGCCTACACGCTCAAGCCCACCACCACGTCCGTCATCGCGTTGGAAGGCCACGCGCACTTCCTCGGGCGCACGAGCGATTTTTGGTATAACGTCGCCGGCGTGCCGCGAAACTTCGCCGGAGCCGCCGTGGGCAGCGGTGGCGGGTTCCGCATCAATCCCGCCTATTCGAAGCACGTCGGCAACGAACTCGACCTCGTGGCCGCCTGGACGTTCAAGCCGCACGCGCAGATCGAGGCGGCGGCGTGCCGCTACTTCCGCGGCGACTACGTGAAGCAATCCCTCGCCTCCGTCGGCTCCAAGGACGCGACCTATTTCTACGTGCAGCTCACGCTCAACTTGTGACGGTTCGAGACGGGTGTCGCGGGTCACCGGGCGACGGCTCAGTTCGTTTGACCCACGTCGGCCGGGGTGGCGCGGCCCGCCGCCCCCGCCGAAGTTGCCCTTCGCGGAATGTTGAATAATCCTGAGGCCGGGGTCGTCGGAGTCAGCCGTCCTCCCCCGCCCCATGAAAACGCTTTGCGCCCTCCTCGCCCTGCTCACGCTCACTTCCGGAATGGCCCGCGCGCAGGATGCCGCCACCGGAGCCATCACGGCCGAGACGCGCCGCTCCCCCGCGGAACTTGAGAAACTCCTCGCCCCTATCGCCCTCTATCCGGACGCACTGATTGCGATCATTTTGCCTGCCAGCACGGCGCCAGCTGATGTCGTGCTTGCCGCCCGCCAGCTCCGCGACCATCCCGGCGATCCTTCGCAAGTCGAGCACCGCGCATGGGACGAGAGCGTGAAATCGCTCACGCATTACCCCGCTGTGCTCGCGTGGATGGATGAGAATCTCGCCTGGACCAAGCAGGTCGGCGAGGCGTTCGCCGCTCAACCCGCCGAGGTGATGCAAGCGATGCAACGTCTCCGCGCCCAGGCTCGCGCCGCCGGCACGCTCGTGGACACCCCGCAGCAGCAGGTCATCGCCGAGGCCGAGGTCATTCGCATCGTGCCCGCGCAACCCGACGTGATCTACGTGCCCTACTATGAGCCCGAGGTCGTGTTCGTGTCGCGGCCCTACGTCGGATATGTTCATCCGCGGCCATTCTTCACGTTCGGCGTCGGTGTGCGGGTGGGCTCGTGGCTGGCGTTTGAGTGCGACTGGCGGCGCCACACCATCTGGGTCGGCAATCGCCACCGCGCCTGGCACGGCCACGACTGGCGCCGGCCCTTGGTCGTCGCACCGCCCATCGGCTCCGCCTACGTGCGCACACCCGAGGTGCGCCACTGGCGGCCGTCGCCCCAAGTCGTGCGCCCATCAGCTCCGTCCTTCACCGCGCCGCGCGTCACGCCGCTCGTGGCGCGGCCGACGCCCTTCGCCCAGATCGAGAGTCGCTCCGCCCACTTCAGCCGTCCCGCCGGTTTCACGCCCCGCCCCAGCGAGCCGGATCGCACCGTCGGCCAACGCCGCTCGCGCCCCGATGCCACCGCAGGGCAGGCCTCCGCGCCCGCCGCCCGCGTGACAACGCCCGCGCTGCCCGCGCAACCCGCCCTCGCGCCGACGGTTCCTCCTTCCCCCTCCGTCCCGCCTCCCGCCTCGGATCGCTTGCGCGATAATCGCGGACGCACTTCGCCGCCTCGCAGCCATCCGCCGGCCGTTGCGACAGCGGCTCCCACCACCGCAGCGTCCGCCACGATTCCGACGCCCCCACCGGCCCAACACCAAAACGTCCACCGCCGCTCGCAGCCCCCCGCAGTCGTCGCGCTGCCAACGCCCCCTGCGGCGAATTCCCCGACGCCCGCCCTGGGGGCGCGGCCCGACTATCGCGGCCATTCGCGTTCCGCGCCCGCCGTCGCGCCCACGCCGCCGGTGAGCACGCCCGCTCCGGCGGCGACCGCCCCCGCCAACCCACCGCCGCGTCCCGAGCGCCACGGCGACCGCCGCGGCGGACGTTCCGGTGATCCGGAGCGGTGACGGCGAGGAGTCTCCCCGCGCATTGACTCCGCCGCGCCCGTCGCGCCCCTTGGGCGGATGTCTGCAACGTCCGTCCCGCCCCCCGCGCCTCTCGCGCCTTTCCGCTTGGCAGACGGCCGGGCACCGGACGCCGACGCGACGCTCGCGCGCTTCCTTGAGGTCTCGGCCTCGCGCGGCCTCGAACTCTACCCTGAGCAGGAAGAGGCGATCCTCGAGCTGTTCGCCGGCCGCAACGCCGTCCTCAACACGCCCACCGGCTCCGGCAAATCCCTCGTCGCGGCGGCGTTTCACTTCAAGGCCCTCTGCGCCGGCGAGCGCTCCGTCTACACTTGCCCAATCAAGGCGCTGGTGAACGAGAAGTTCCTCTCGCTGTGCCGCGACTTCGGGCCGGAAAACGTCGGCATGATGACCGGCGACGCCAGCGTGAACCCGCAGGCACCTGTCCTCTGCTGCACCGCCGAGATCCTCGCCAACATCGCGCTCCACCGCGGCGCCGAGAGCGATATCCGCGCGGTGATCATGGACGAGTTTCACTACTACTCCGACGCCGATCGCGGCACCGCGTGGCAAGTGCCGCTGCTCACGATGCCCCGCGCGCGGTTTCTCCTGATGTCGGCCACGCTGGGTGCGACGGAATTCTTCGAAAGGGAAATGACCCGCGTCACCGGCGCCCCAAGCGTCACCGTGCGCAGCGACCGCCGGCCCGTGCCGCTGGAGTTCGAGTATTCCGAGGTGCCGCTCGCCGAGCGCATCGCCGACCTGCTCACGCTCAAGCGCGCGCCGATCTACCTCGTGCATTTCACCCAGCGCGCGGCCAGCGAGGCGGCGCAGGCGCTTATGAGTCTCACTGTTTGCTCGAAGGAGGAGAAGGCCGCTCTGCAAACCGAGCTCGAGCGCGCGCGCTTCACCAGTCCCTACGGCAAGGAAATGCGCCGCTGGCTGCGCCACGGCATCGGCGTCCACCACGCGGGCCTCCTCCCGAAATACCGCATCCTGGTCGAGCAGCTCGCGCAGAAAGGCCTGCTCAAG
>JAEUHB010000465.1 GCA_016794665.1 Opitutaceae bacterium | reverse complement strand
GAAAAAGTTCATGACAGAAACCTGCGAGGCAAGGTGAGGAGCGCGGGCACGGGCAGGTCATCCGGGCGCGCGCGAGCCGTTGAAGACGGCGCATATGATCGCGGGCGGGCGGAGCCCGGCCTCGCGATCGGCCGCGCGCGCGATCAGCGCGGCGCGGACACGGCGGTGTGCTGGCGCGTCAGGCGCGCGGCGGCGGCACCGGGACTTTTTCCACGCGGCTCGGCGCGGTGCTCGCGAGCACCGCCGGCCACCGGGCTGGCTCCTGAGGGACGACAAAGACGGTGCTGGCGTGATAAGCCAGGAGCAGCTTCTCCACGGTCTGTTCCGGAGTCTGCGGCAGCTGCTGCTTGGTGCTCTCCTTGGCCGCGGCGATGCCGAGGCACATGTCGCACGGCCGGTTGGGATCGAAGGTCACGCGCAACGCCTCGCCCATGGGCATCACCCGCGCGTAGCCGGCGAACATCTTCGCCCAGGCAAACACTTGCACCCCGTCCAGCAGCGCGCCATTGGCGCAAAGCCAGGCGAGCAGGAGGCTGAGAGTGGCGACTTTTTTCCGCACGGGAGTCGCAACGTGGCCGCGCCGGGGGCGGTGAGCAAGGAGGTTTTCGGCCGCGCCCGACGGGTAGTAGCGAGCGCGGAGGGCGGCGAAAATAAATTGAAACACGGCCTCGCCGCGCACGTCGGAGGTCGCGATGATTTTCAGCACGCTTAAGGCAGGGTTTCGGCTAGTCGGCGCGGTGATTTTCGTGCTGTGGGGCGGCGCAGGGGCAATCGCGTCGACGGCGCGCGACGCCCTGGCCTACCCGGACGGCGACCGCGTGCACGGCGTGCTCGTGGCGGAGCAGGGCGGCGTGCTCGTCTTCAAATCCGATCGGTTTGGCGAGCTGCGCGTGCCGTCGACGCTGGCGACGGTGATAAAGGGGACCCGGGTCGCCGCGGAGCCTGCGCCCCGGTCAGCGCCGTCTCCGGCCCCAGCGCCGAAAACCGCGGCGGCCGCCCCGGCCGCCGCCACGCCCAAGGCGCCCGAGCCCGACTCCGACGAGCACGAGTCGCTTTGGGATCGTTTCACGCCTGCGGCGCTGGCGGCGCGGCTCCGGACCATGTTTGGGCCGTGGCGCGGCCGGCTCTCGTTTTCCACCGAGACCGTGACCGACAGCGCGGATCGCTCCACGAGCTCCTATGAGGCCAGCCTGCGGCGGAAATGGCCGGCCGACGAGGTGCAGCTCAGCGGCCGCTTCGATTACAGCGAGACAAACGACGTCGCGACGACCGACGTCCTCAAGCTCTGGGGCCACTGGCGGCATGACTTCAACCCGCGGCTCTTCGCGCACTACCGGCCCACCGCCGAGTGGAACCGCGCCAGCCGGCTCCGCGGCCTGCCCAACGACTACCTGCTCCTCCAGCAGGAGTTTGGCGCGGGCTACCAACTGCTCGGCCGGCCCGGGCGCAAGCTTCGGCTCGGCGTGTCGCAGAATCTCTTCGACACGTGGAACTCTGCGCCTGCACCTGAGCACGTCGCGCGCGGCGTGGTCTCGTCGTTCGAGGAGGCGGAGGTCGCGCTCCCGTGGCGGATGACGCTTTCGCAGCGCGGCGTCTGGTATCCGGCCGGCGACGAGGCCGACGGCTGGGAAAACCGGATCGACCTCAACAAGAAACTGACCGAGACACTCAGCACCTCGCTCCGCCACGAAATCCGCCGCAACAACCCCGACGGCACCGCGCCGGACTTCACGCGGCTGAAGCTGCTGTTCGGGCTCGATTTTTGACGGGTGAGGGTCGGGGCGGCGGCTCCGGGCCCGGGCGGAGGGCGGGCCTGCCGGGATGAGCCGCCTCGAGGCCGGGCGCGGGGCGTGGCGGTCGTGCCCCCGCGCAAACCCAGGCTTGAACGCCCCGCGGGCGCGCGCGAGCGTGCCGGTGTGCGCTTTTTGCCTCGCCCCGTGCCACCGCTGCTCGCGCTGCTGGGCGCGGCGGGACTCGGCGCGCAGGATGCCGCGCTGCCGGCGTTCCCGGGCGCCGAGGGCTTCGGCCGCCTGGCCCGCGGCGGGCGCGGGGGCGACGTCTACCATGTCGTGAACCTGAACGACGCGGGGCCGGGGTCGCTGCGCGAAGGCATTCGCTCGGCGAGCGGTCCGCGAACGATCGTTTTCGAAGTGGCCGGCATGATTGCGCTGCGGAGCCCGCTGCTGATCGACAAATCGTATCTCACAATCGCAGGCCAGACTGCGCCCGGCGAAGGCATCACGATCCGCGATTACTCGACCCAGATGCGGAAGGTGACGGATGTCATCGTGCGCTACGTGCGTTTCCGGCTGGGTGACCAAAACAAGCCGCCCGGCGCCAAGGGCGCCGATGACACGCTCACGACCGACGACGTCGAGCGCTTGATCCTCGACCACTGCTCGCTCAGCTGGGCCATCGACGGAACGCACGACCTGCGGCGGGGCGGGGCCTTCACGCTGCAATGGTGCATCATCAGCGAGGCGCTCAACCGCAGCTTGCACAGCAAGGGCGCGCATGCGATGGGCGCGTCGTATCGGGATTTGTCGGGCAACCTTACCCTGCACCACAACCTGATCGCGACCTGCCGCGACCGGCATCCGTCGCTCGGCAGCGCCACCCGGCCGCCGCGGCACGTGGTGGATTTCCGCAACAACGTGATCTACAACTGGAGCAGCCCCGGCACGGCGAATTTCTGCGACCACTTCATCAACTGCATCAACAATGTGTGGCGCCCGGGGCCCGCGACGGATCCGGCGAAGCTGCCGATCGCCATGAAGGGCAGCCTGCCGGAACTCGCGCGGGGCCACATGAGCGGAAACGTCTTCGAGGGCCGCGATGATCTGACCCGCGACAACTACGCCGCACTGGATTTCCAGCGCTGGCTCCGGCCGTTTGGCAACTACGCCTACGCCGGCAAACTGGCGGACTGGAGGTCGGAGCAACCGGCGGATCTCGGTGCGGCGCTCCCGGAAACGCATTCGCCGGAGGTCGCGCTGGAGCTGGTGCTCGCGCGGGCGGGGGCCTCCCTGCGCCGCGACGCGGTGGATGCGCGCGTCGTCGCCGATGTGCGGAGCGGCCGCGGCCGGGTGATCGATTCGCAGGAGGAAGTGGGCGGGTTCCCGGCCGTCGCAGCGCACGCGGCTCCCCGTGATTCCGATCGCGACGGCATGCCCGACGCCTGGGAGATCGCCGAGGGCCTCGACCCCCGCGACCCCGCCGATCGCAACGGGCGGAGGCAAGCGGGCGGCTACACGAATCTCGAGCGCTACCTCGCGAGCCTCGTTGCCGGCGCGCCCCGCGGCTAGTTTCTGCGGGGCGCGCCCGGCCTCAGAACGAAAACGTGTTCGTGAGGATGAACTGCCGCGGGTCCTGGTAGCGGTAGGTGATCGGGGCGAGGGTGCGCGGGTGGGTGTTGTTCACGATGAGTTCGCGCTGATCGAGGATGTTGTTGATGTTGAGCTGCACGCCCCAGCGGACCTTGCGCTGCATGATCGGGAAGGAGTAGCTCAGCTGCACGTCGTAGACATTCTGGTCCTTGGCGTTGACCGTGCTTACCTTGTCGATGGTGCGGCCGTTCCAGGTGTCGGTGTAGTCGGCATTCGCCGCGATCGTGTAGTCGGTCCGGGCACCGGCGACGCGGCCGAGGCGCCAGCGTGTGCCGCCGCCGATGGAGAAGCCCTTCAGCGCGCCGGCGCGGAAATCGTAGCGCGTGCGAAGATTGATGTTGTGCAGCGGATCACCGACGAAGCGCTTGCCCTCGAAGACGTGCGGGTTGTCGAAGAAGAGCTGCTCGGTGTCGGCGATCGCCTCGTTGATGCTGTCGGTGTTCACCGTGAAGTCACCCGTGGCGGCGATGTCGGCGGGCGTGCGCCAGTCGGTAGAACTGGGAGCGAAGTCGACGCCGGGCGTGTTGGCGTTCTGCGTGATGGCGTAAGTGCCGTAGCGCTTCCAGTAGGCCTTGTGCGCGTCGATGTAGGCCCGGTATTCCGGGGCGATGTTGGTGCGCGTGGTCTGGTTCTTGGAGTAGTTGACCGACACCGACCAGCCCTCGACCAACCGGCCGACGACCTCGACCTCGAGGCCGCGGCTCTCGGAGTCCTGCGTGTAGCCCTGCACTTGGTTGATGACCTCGGCCTGGCGGCGTGCGAAGGTGGTTTCCTCGGCGTTGAGGCCGCCGGAGTTGGCGAGCGCGTTCCAGATGTTGACGGGGTTGCCCTTGTTGAAGCCGGAGAAACCGAATTCGCGCTGCGAGATCGTGTGGAATTTCGTGGCGGTGAGGAAGAGGCGGTTTTTCAGGAGCGAGAGCTTCAGGCCGTAGTCGGTGGTCTTGCCCGAGGGCGAGGGCACGAGATCGGCGATCGTGGTCTTTCGCGGGTCGCTCGGCGTGATGTAATTCGTGCCGGGCGTGCTGACGCTGTTGGAGGTGTTGAAAAATCCCGAGAGCCACGGGAGCACGTGCACGACGCCGCCGAGCGTGCGGGTCTGGCCGTTGAAGACGATCGGCGTGGCGGTCTTCGGATCGGCCGGCGTCCAGACGCCCGTGTTGGGCGCGATGGCCTCACCGGCGGGATCACGGAACGCGACGCCGACGCGGCTCTTCAGGCGGTCCTTGCGGTAGCCAAACGTGCCGACGATGCGGTCTTTCAGGAGAAAGGCCTGCGCGACGCCCATCCATGCGCCGGTCTCGCGGTTCGCGTAGCCGATGTTGCCCTGCGATCGGTTGAACTCGTGCATGTAGATGTCGCTCACGGCGCCGGTCGCGGGGTTCTGGTATTTGGTCGCGCCGGAGAAAGTCTGCGGGCCGGGAATGCGGAAATTGCGATCGTTCAGCTCGGCGAGGTCGCGGATGTAGAAGCGCTGGATGACCTGGTTGGCGCCGTTTTCGGGCGTGGGGTTGAACGCGCCGCCGCTGGTGAGCGTCGGGCCCCTGAGGAAATACTGCTGGAGGATTTCGCTGCGCGATTTCGACTCGGACATCTCGCCGAGGCCGGCGAGGCGCACGCGGGCGAGCTCGCGGTAGGCACGCTCATAGGAAACCGTCACGCGGCCCTGGTTCACCTGCGAGCTCGTGGGCCGATGATCGGGCGAGACATCGAAGTAGTAGAGCTGGCTCGCGGGCTTGAGCTGACCGGTAGGGAGAAAACGATTCGTGTCGGCGGTGACGCCATAATGATTCCATGTCGCGAGATTGTGGGTGTCGCCGCGCTGCGTCTGGCGATTGAAGCCGAGCTCCATGTTGAGGTCGCGCAGCAGCTCGCGCGTGATGAACGCCGAGGCGTTGTTCACGCGGAACTGGCCGCGCACCCAGTTGGCCTCGAGCACGGCCTCGGGATTGCGGCGGCCCATCTCAAAATCGTTGGCGAGCACTCCGCCCGTGGCGGATTCCGAGTAGGTGAACTGCCGGTAGTTTTGCGCGAACTGAAACTGCGGGCTCACGACGATCCAGTCGCCGCCGGAGCGCTCGAGCACGCCGGTGACGGCGGTCGCGCCGGTGTCGCGGAGCGGCGTGCCCGGCGTGCCGAGGACGCCGGTGCCCACGCCGGTGCCCGGCGTGCCGGGCACGTAGCTGGCGGAAAAATTGTTGAAGATCGGCTGGCCGCTGGCGTTCCAGATCGAGGTGTTGTCATTGGCGAAAAACGGGCGCGGCACGAATCGGTTGATCTCGCCGTGCTCGAACTCGACGCGGACCGAGGTCTTGCGGTCGGGCTGCCATTTCGCGGCGAGGAAGACGCGGTCCTGATCGTTGTGGCCGGCGGCGCGCCACGAGGATTCGCGGCCCCGGAGCAGGGCGGCGCGCACGCCGAGCTTGTTCTTGATCGGCGCGATGCTGGCGTCGGCCACCCAGCGCTGCCCGCCCCAGGAATCGGTGCGGCTCGTGAGGGAGTAGGCGTTGCGGTTCAGCAGGGCCTGCTTGCTGGAGACGTTGATCTTTCCGGCGGGCGAGCCGAAGCCGAAGAGAATGGAGTTGGGGCCGCGCGAGACCTCGAGGCTCTCGGTCATGTAGAGGTCCACTTCGCCCGGGGCGCCGAAGAAATTGATGCTGCGTCCGCCGCCGGGCAGGCCGCGGATGCGGATGGAGCGAAAGCCGTCGTTGTAGCCGTCGGCGACCGGGCCGGCGGCGCGGGCGTCGTCGGTCTCCATCCGCGTGCCGACGCCGTATTCCATGGCGCCCTCGATGCTCGTGGCGGCGATGTCGCGGAGGAACTCGGCCGTCATCGGGCTGATCGCGGCGGCGACGTCGCGGAGGTTGGTGCGCAGGCGCGAGCCGGAGAGCGTGTCCTGGCCGGCGTAACCGGTGTCCTGGGACGCGCTCACCTCGAAGGGGGAGAGCTGCACTGTTCCCGACGGGATGGACGGCGGCGGAGCAACGGTGGTCTGGGCGAGCAGCGGCAGCGCGGCGAGGGTGAACGCGACAACGGTCGGCAGGGTGTTTTTCATGGGGTGGGTCGGTGGCGTGATTTTGGGGTTTGCGGGCTGGGGGCAACCGGTGTGTTGGTTTACGTCAACTGCAGCATGAGCATCCGGTCAATCGCGCGGGAGCTGGGGGTGTCGGCGACGGCGGTCTCGCTGGCGCTGAAGGACAGCACGCGCGTGTCGCCGGCGCTGCGCGAGCGCGTGCGGCGGGCGGCGCGCGCCGCCGGGCATGTGCCCAACGCGCGGCTCGCCGAG
The DNA here is from genome assembly GCA_016794665.1 of Opitutaceae bacterium. Lineage (GTDB taxonomy): Bacteria > Verrucomicrobiota > Verrucomicrobiia > Opitutales > Opitutaceae > ER46. The sequence continues at coordinate 6,843 of JAEUHB010000465.1, read as the reverse complement.
CTGATGCAGGAGGTGCGTCGCTCCGCGCAGCCGGCGTATCGCGGGACCCTGGGGGTGATCGCGCTTTTTCCCGAGGAGGAGCCGTGGCGCGAGCGGCCGGAATGGGGGCACCTCGGGCGCTTCGCCGCCGGGGCGAGGGCCCGCGCGGCCGAGCTGGGATACAAGCTCGAGCATTTCTGGCTCAAGCGCCCGGGCATGACACCGGCGCGATTACGCGCGATCCTCGAGGCCCGGGGCATCGCCGGGCTGCTCTGCCTCGGCAGCCTCGAGCCGGAGGAGATGTTTCCCGTTTCGCTGAGGCGCTTCGCGGTCGTGACGCAGGGCGCCAGCGTCGTGGGGCCGCTGCATCGCGTGCAGAGCCATTTCGCGGCTGATGCGAGGCGGCTCTACGGGGAGCTGCTCCGACGCGGCTACCGTCGGCCGGGGCTCTGCATCCTCGCGACCGGAGACCGGCGCACCGACCATCTCTACACGGCGACCCTGCTGGAGCTGCAGACCCGGCTGCTCGTGGCGCCGGCCGTGCCGATCCTCCTTGCTGAGACCTGGGACAAGGGGAAGTTCGGCGCGTGGTTCGACGCCCACCGGCCCGACGCCATTGTGCTGCACCAGCATGGGCCTTTCCTGGCGGGTTTGGAGGGCGCGCTGAGCGAGCGGCGGCTGCGGGTGCCGCGAGACATCGGCTTGGCGCTGCTGGACCTGAACCCGAATCCGTCGCGCTACGCCGGAGTGATTCAAAATTTCGAGCGCATGGGCGCGACGGCGGTGGAGATGCTGCTGGGGCGTATCTTGCTGCGCGAGTTCTCCGCCCCGCCACACCCGAAGATCGAAGTGGTCCTCGGCATGTGGAACGAGGGGCGCACCCTGCGGGCGCCCGTAAAAAGCCGCCGGTCGACGGGGCGACGGTAAGCGAAAGTGACCGAAATCGGTCCGCTGACGGCCGTTGGTGAGCGGTCCGTTGTGAACGCGAGCTACCGCCGGCTAGTCAGTCACCTCGTGCACGCCGCGCACGCGTCCGCTCGCGCCATCGATTTGGATCATCAGGAACGTGTTGAGCCAGTTGCCGGGGCGGCGCGCACCGGGTGCATACCAGAGTGCGTAGTGACCGGCGACGTCGGGCGCGTTGACTTGATTTTGTGGCGCCCCCAGGAGCTCGCGCACCTCGGCATCCGTGCGGCCAATCAAATGGCCTCCCTTAACCAAGTCGTTGAGCATCGAGAGGCGGGTCGTGGGCGCTGGTGGAGTGTGCCAGTGCGCGCGATTGAAGGGGATGTCGGGGACTTCCGGCCCCCGCGCGCGCAGGCCAAGGGCGCCGAAAACGGCGCCGAGGAGAAGGACCGTCGCGACTAGTGTGAGGCGTGAGTGCCGGACCAAGCCGGCCGAAGTTGAATTCATGGAATGGGCGTTCGAACGGATTCGTCAATTTTCGGCGACTCCCGTCGCGTCGGTCTCCAGACTTTTTCCTTAAGGATATTCTCGTCCGGCGGGCAACACTGATCTTCCAGGTCCTTGTAGCTGGCCTCGAGTTTCCTCAGCTCGGCGCGGCGGGCTTCGGTGATCCCCCTCGCAGCGGGCAGGGTGGTGAGCTGACGCCAGGCTTCGACGGCATCCTTCTCTGCATAGGTGGCGGCGACGAGCTCGGCGAGGCGCTGGCTGCGGAGAAACAAATTGTAGTGCATCGCGGCGACGATGCGGCGGGCGTGGAAGCGCGCGATATGGGCCTGCGTGCGGATCGCGACGAGGTCGCGCTCGATGTCGGCGGTGAGAGTGCGTGCCGAGCGAGCCCGCGCCTCGATGGCGCTGGCTGCGGAAAAAATCTGATCGGCGAGTTCGTCCAGGGTGAAGATCGTCTCGTCGGGTGTGCGTTTCGTCGCAGCGCCGCCCGCGACAATGCGGCGCGCGGCCTCGATGAAGCTCTCGCAGCGGGACGGGTCCCCCGCTGGCCCGCTGGCGTAGTCGGCGAGCTTGGTGGCGAGGCGCTCGCCGACGATTGACTGGCGCACCGCTTCGGCGGCGAGCCTCGCCTGCTCCTTGGCCTCCTTGAGCCGGACCGTCTCCGCGGCGAGTCCAGCGGCGATGCCCGCGACGGCGGAGCACAGAAAAGCGAGAAAGAGGCGGCGCATGGCGGCGGCGGTGGGGAGGGAAGGCACTTTGCGCAAAGGCACGCCTGCACGCACGCCTGGAATTTTTCACGCGTGACGCGTGCGGCGCGCGTTTGTTCGATGCACGCGATGAAACCACCCCGTCGCTCCGCCGCTTTTGTCGTGGCGTTCCTTTTCTTGGCCAGCCTCGCTTTCGCCCGCACGCCCGACCCCGGCGTGCTCGGCTTTGATCCCGTGCGGCTCAGGCGCCTCGACGATCTGATCCAAGGCCACGTGGATCGCGGGCAGATCGCGGGCGGCGTGATGTTCATTGCGCGCGATGGTCAGGCGGCGCATCTGCGTGCCTACGGCCGGCAGGACATCGAGGCGGGCAAGGCCATGGCGCCGGACGCGATCATGCGCATCGCCTCGATGAGCAAGGCCGTGACGAGCGTCGCCGTGATGATGCTCTACGAGGAGGGCAAGTTCATGCTCCACGACCCGATCGAGCGCTACATCCCGGCTTTTCGCGGCTCGGTCGTCGCGGTGGCGCCGCCGAAAGATGCGCCGGCCGGGACGAAGTTCGTCACGGAGAAAGCCCGCCGCCCGATCCAAATCCGCGATTTGCTCACGCACACGGCGGGCCTCACCTACGGCACCGGCCTCGCCTCGGACCTCTACAAGGCGGCGAAGCTCACCGACTGGTATTTCGCGGACAAGGATGAAACCCTCGCAGTCGTGATCGATCGGCTGGCCAAGCTCCCTTTGCACGCGCATCCCGGCGAGGCCTATCAGTATGGCTATTCCACGGACGTGCTCGGCCGCTTGGTCGAGGTCGCGTCGGGCTTGCCCTTGGATCGCTTTTTCCAGGAGCGGATTTTCGCGCCGCTGAAGATGCTAGATTCCAGTTTCTTCCTGCCGCCGGAGAAAGAACCGCGCCTCGCCAAAGTCTACGGCCTGCAAGGCGGCAGACTCTCCCTGGGTGATCAGGGCCACTACGTGCAGGGCCCGCGGAAATGCTTCTCAGGCGGCGCGGGGTTGCTTTCGACGACGGGAGACTACGCCCGCCTCCTCCAGATGCTGCTCAATGAAGGCGAACTCGAGGGGGTGCGCCTGCTGAGCCGGAAATCGGTCGAGCTGATGCGGGCGGACCACGTGGGCGACAAGGCGCGCTACAACACGCGCGGCTACGGCCTCGGCTTCTGGGTCAACACCGACGTAGGTTACCATGCCGAGCTCAGCAGCGAGGGCGCCTACGGCTGGGGCAGCGCCTACTTTCCGCAATACCTCGTCGATCCCAAGGAGCGGATCGTCGCCTTGTTCATGACCCAGCACCGGCCCGCCGGCGGCCTCGATCTCAACCAGAAATTCAAGGTGCTGATGTATCAGGCGCTGAAGTGAGGCGTGCGGACGCTGGGTTGGGGACGCGGCGCCCCCGCCGCGTTTCGCCGCCACCGCGGCGAAGGCGACGCAGCTCCAACAAGACGGGGTGCCTTCGGAAGTGAGCGCGCATCCCGGGCGCGGCGGGTGGCGTAGTAGGGAGCGATGAACGTTACGCCGCGCCGCGTCTTGATCACCGGAGCCACCGGCTATCTCGGCCGCGCACTTGTGCCGGTGCTCGTGGCGCGCGGCCATCGCGTGCGGGCGCTCGTGCGACCGGGCTCGGAGGGGAAACGCGGTGCCGGCGTCGAGTCGGTCGCCGGCAATCCGCTTGTGGCGGATGACATCGCCGGTGCGCTCTCGAACTGCGACACGCTGGTGCACCTCGTGGGCGTGCCCAAGCCCAGCCCGGCGAAGGCGCGCCAGTTTCGCGAGGTCGATCGGGTTTCGATTCAGGCCGCGGTCGCTGCAGTGGAACGGCTGCCTCCGGCCACCCGCCCGCATCTCGTCTACCTCAGCGTCGCGCAGCCCGCGCCGGTGATGCGCGCCTACGTCGCGGTGCGCGCCGAGGGCGAGGCGCTCGTTCGCGCGCGGGGTCTCACGGCGACGTTTCTCCGCCCCTGGTATGTGCTCGGCCCGGGCCATCGCTGGCCGATGCTCCTGATGCCGATTTACGCGCTGCTGCGCCGCCTGCCTCCGACGCGGGCCGCGGCGGAGCGGCTGGGATTCGTGACCCTCGCGCAGATGACCGCGGCGCTCGTGCAGGCCGTGGAGCAGCCGCCGAGCGGCCAGCGCGTGCTGGATGTGCCGGCGATTCGGTCGGCGCCCGCGATTTGACGCGACGTGTAGATCGCGCTTTCCAGCCGGCGCGCTTTGGGGCAGACCGGGGGTCCCATGAAACTCCGCCCCGCTCTTCTTGGCTTTGGCCTCGTGCTCGCTTCCGTCGCTTTCGCAGCCGACGCGAAGCCTAACCTCAAGCCGATCTTCAACGGCAAGGACCTCACCGGCTGGAAGGATGCCGTCGGCAACAAATTCTGGCGCGTCGAGAACGGCATCCTCATCTGCCAGAACGACGAGAAGATGACCGGCAACTACCTCGAGACGGAAAAGGAATACCGCGACTTCGTGATGGAGTTCGACGTGCGCTGGAAGACCGAGACACCCCGCGGGGTGGACACGGGCATCGATATCCGCAAGCCGCGCATCCAGCTCCAGCTCGGCGTCTCCGGCAGCCTCAAGGTGGATATGACCGGCTCTTTCTACGTGGGCCGCCCGGGTTATCCCGAGGCCGGCCAGGCCAAGGACGCGAAGAAACTCATGAAGCCCGAGGGCGAGTGGAACACCTTCCGCCTCCAAGCCAAGGGCGACACCTTTACCTGCTGGATCAATGGCAAGAAAGCCTCGGAATACACCGATCCGAAATTCCCCGGCGCCGCGACGATCGGCCTGCAGCTCCACGGCAACGTGAAGATGAAGGCGGAGTATCGGAATATCCGGCTCGCCGAGCTTAACTAAGCGGCGCGAGGCGGGCGCCGCCGGGGCGCGCGGATTCGACCTTTGACGCGGGCGCCGCTTCCGGCCTCCGTTGCGGGCACTCTCGCCATGACCCCTTCCGGTGCCCGACCCATCCGTGTCGCAACATTCTCCGCCCTGCTCGCCGGCGCCCTGGGCGCGGGCGTCCTGCTGACGGCGCAAACGGCGCCCACCACCGCGCCCGCGGCGACGGCCCAGGAAGCGGCGCCGGCCAAGTCGCGCAAGGCTGCGCCCCCCGCAAAAAAAGCACCCGAGCCTGCGAAGCCCGGCCCGCACGCGGACCTGCCGTTCCCGGAGGTTGCTGCGACGGCGCGCGCGCAGGGCGTGGCGGCGCCCGAGGCGGGCGAGCGCGTGGTGTTCATCGGCAACGGCCTCGCCGAGCGCGATGTCTACTACGGGCGGCTCGAGACGGAGCTCCACCTCCGCTACCCGGACCGCAAGCTGATCGTGCGCAACATGGGGCGGCCCGGCGACACGCCGGCCTTCCGGCCGCATCCGGCCCGGGTGTCGCAGTGGGCCTTTCCCGGCGCGGAGAAATTCCGGCCCGAGTTCGCGCAGCACAACGGCAAGGGCTTTTTCCCCACGCCAGACCAGTGGCTCACGCACCTGAAGGCGGACACGGTCGTGGCCTTCTTCGGGCTCAACGAGTCGTTCGACGGCCCCGAGCGCGTCGGCAACTACGAGGCGGAGCTGGACGCATTTGTGCGGCACACGCTGGGGCAGGCCTACAATGGCCGCACCGCGCCGCGTCTCGTGTTGGTTTCGCCCATTGCGTTCGAGAATCTCTCCGCGACCCGCGACCTGCCGAACGGCGAGAAGGAGAACGCCAACCTCGCGCTCTACGCCGCGGCGATGGAGCGCGTGGCGCGGCGGCACGGCCTGACCTTCATCGACCTCTTCAAGCCGACGCTCGCGCGCCAGGGCCGGGGGCCGCGGCCGTTCACGATCAACGGCATCGCGCCCACCTCCGAGAGCTACACGGAGCTCGGCGCGCTGTTGGCGGACGGACTTTTCGGCCAGCAGGCGAAGACCCCTGAGGTCGACGCCGCGCTCGTGCGCGCCGCGGTGCAGGAGAAGGACTGGCTCTGGAACAACGACTACAATCTCATCAACGGCGTGCATACGCACGGTCAGCGCTACCAGCCCTACGGCCCGCAGAATTATCCGGACGAGGTGAAGAAGACGCGCGAGATGATGGCGCTGCGCGACACGTTGATCCACGACGTCGCGTCGGGCCGGAAGCGCGATCTGGTCGTCGACGACAGCGGCACGCATGCGCTGCCGGCGGTGCCGACGAATTTCAAGCCGGGCGGGGCGATGGGCGAAATCAGCTACAAGTCGGGCCGCGACGTGCTCCGCGACATCAAGGTGATGGAAGGCTTCAAGCTGGAGCTGTTCGCGTCGGAGCAGGAATTCCCCGAGCTGGCGAATCCGGTGCAGATGTCGTTCGACAACCGCGGCCGGCTCTGGGTCGCGGTGATGCCGAGCTACCCGCACTGGCGGCCGGGCGATCCCAAGCCGAACGACAAGCTTCTGATCCTCGAGGACACGGACGGCGATGGCCGCGCGGACAAGTGCAAGGTCTTCGCCGACGGTCTGCAGCTGCCCATCGGTTTCGAGCTCGCGCCCGAGGGCGTCTATCTTTCGCAGGAGCCGAACCTCGTCCTCCTCGTCGACGACAACGGCGACGACCGCGCGGACCGGATGGAAATCCTGCTGCACGGCTTCGACACGCACGATACGCATCACGCGATCTCGGCGTATTCGTCGGACGCGTCGGGGGCGTTCTATTTGCTCGAAGGCCGCTTCCTGCACTCGCAGGTCGAGACGCCTTACGGCCCGCGGCGCTGCA
>JAEUHB010000457.1 GCA_016794665.1 Opitutaceae bacterium | reverse complement strand
CGGTGCGGCCGGCGAAGTCGATGGTCGCGAGGGAGCCGTCGACCCCGAACACGTTTCTCAGCGCGGCTTGCAGGGCCTTCATGCCCGCGCCGCCGGAAGCGATGAGGGTGCCGTCGATGTCCCAGAGGAGGAGCGTGGTTTTTTGCACGGAGGCGGAAAAAGGCAGCCGGCTGTTTCACGGCTGGCGAGCAAAAGCTCAGCGCCGCAGCGCCGTGAACACCGTGCCGCCCAGGATGAGGGCCGCGCCGACGATTTCCTGGGGCGTGAACCGCTCGGCAAAAAACGTCGCGCCGCCGATGGCAATGCCCAGTGGCACGAGCATCTGGAGCAGCGAGCCCTCCGCGACCGAGAGTTCCCGGAAGCCGTGGGTCATCGAGATCTGGCCGAGCGCCGCGCACACGCCGGCGCCAATCATCATGGCCGTGGCGGGCAGCGAGACCGTCTGCGGAGTCAGCAGCGCGGGCGCGCCGCAGATCAGCAGCCCGTAGATGCATTGGGCGGCGAAGATGGTGGAGGTGTGCTCCGTCGCGTGGAGCTGTCGGATCGTGATGACGACGTAGGCCGAGGCGAACGCCATCGCGATGCCGAGGAGGTCGTAGACATTCACGGGCGTGCCGGCGCCAAACGCGTTGGTGAGCAGCGCGAGGCCCGCGAGCGCCGCCACGCCGCCGATCGCGAGCGCCGTGCCGAAGCGCTCACCGAGGATCCAGACCGCGAGCAGGGCGCCGATGATCACATAGGTGTTGTTGATGAAGGTCGCCCGACCCGCGCCCAGTTCCACGACGGTGAGGTAGTAGCCGTAGACACTTGCGCCGCCGACGAGCCCGCGCAGCGCGAGCCTGCGCTGGGTGAAGAGCCGCGTGAATCGGAACTCGCGCCGATAGAGCGCCAAGACGACCACCATGCCAGCGGCGAAGCGCACGCAGCTCACGAGCCAGACGTTGACCGACTCCATTTGCCCGAGCGCGCGGATGAGCAGGACGTTGGCGGTGAAGCACGCCGTCGAGGCCAGCATCAGCGTCACGCCTCGGGCATGATGGGCGGGAGCGGCGGGCTGGGCGTGGCTGGACATCAGGGGAGGCTCAACATCGAACGCGGAACGCTCAACGCCCAAGGAAGGACGGCCCGCACAGCGACCGTGATTTTTGGGGACTCAGCGTCGGGCGCTGGTTGTTTCTCGTTAACGTGCCTGAGCGTAATAACGCCGCAGATCGAGCGTGTGCTTGCCCTCGGGCGGGAAGTCGATCTTCGGGACGAAGCGCGGCTGGCCGAGCGTCCAGGTCCAGGGCTCCCAACGCTCGGCGCGGCGCGCGGCGGCGACGGTGTCGTCGGCGGGCGCGGCGTCATAGGCCTGGAAGCGTGGGTTCCACACATGCCAGCGCGCGGCGGCGATGACGGTCAGCGTCGCGCGATCAACCCACTCGATGAGCAGGGGTGCGTGGACGGGCACGTGCGGTTGCAGCGCCGGCGTGAGGTAGAACGCGCGGTAGCGGATGCCGCACGCGGCGCCCCCGTCGGTCGTCGGGCGGAACTCGCAGGGCAGGCCGTTGACGAGGAGCAGGCCGCCCTCGAGGAATTTTTTGTCCGAGATGCGCGCCTCGATCCGGTCGATGCTGGAATCCACGGTGCGCGCGACGGTGCCGGCGTTGGGTGATTCGCCGAGGAGCGGCCACGCTTCGAGCGCCTGACGGAATTCGATCGAAAAGCTTTCTTCCTCGGGCTTGGCGTCCTTCGGCGCCTTTTCGGGCAGCGGCGTCTTGAACGTCAGCGCGAACCCGCCGAGCTTGGGGAAACGAAATTCCCACGGCGCGCGCAGCCACGCGGGGTCGAAGGCGATGCCGTGCCGCTTGAGATCATCGCAGATGGCGGCGAGGTCCTCCCAGACGAAGGCCGGGAGGAAAAAACGATCGTGGAGCTCGCCGGCCCAGCGGATGAAGGGCTCCTTGCACGGCGCGGCGCAGAGCCGCGCGAGGATCGCGCGGACGAAGAGCGCGGTGACGGACTGCACCGCGGGCGCGGGATGCGTCTCGAACGCGCGGAACTCGACGAGCCCGAGGCGGCCGTTGGGCGCGTAGGGATTCCAGAGCTTGTCCACGCTGATCTCGGCGCGGTGGGTGTTGCCCGAGCGATCCATGAGCAGATCGCGGAAGAGGAGATCGAAGAGCGGGAGGTTTTGCGGGGTGCCGAGTGATTCGGCGCCGGCGCAGGCGATCTCGAGCTCGTAGAGGGCCTCGAACGTGGACTCGTCGATGCGCGGCGCCTGCGAGCTCGGGCCCATGTAGGCGCCGGTGAACGCGTAGCTCAGCGCCGGATGCCGCTGCCAGTAGCGGATAATCGACGGCAGCAGCGCGGGGAACGCGAAGAACGGCGAGAGGAGGCCGGCGGGTCCGCCGAACACGAGATGTGCGCCGCCGCCGGTGCCGACCTCGCGGCCGTTGAACTGGAGTTTGCGCGCGACGAGGCCGACGGCCTTGGCGGCGGCGTAGAGCTGGCCGAGCTGCGTGTCGTAGTCGGCCCACGTGGCGCAGGGCGAGACGTTGATCTCAAGCACGCCGGGATCACTCGCGAGGCCGATCGTGGGCAGCGCGGCGTCGTGCGGCGGCGCGTAGCCGGCGAGGACGACGTCGCGGAGCTTAAGCGCGGCGAGGGTCTCCTCGATCTTCGGCAGAAGCGCGCAATAAGGCGCGAGCAGGAGCGGCGGGATGAAAATGGTGAGCGTGCCAGTGCGGACCTCGGCGGTCAGGGCGCGATGGAGATTCGTTTCACCGAGTTTCGCCAGCGGCAGCCGGAGGCCGGCGGGGCTTTCGCCGGGAAAAAGCGGCAGCGGACCGGCCCCGAGCGCGGGGGTCCAATTGTCGGTGACCCATTTCGCGCCGGCGTGATCGAGCGGCAGCACGTAGCCAGTGGCGGTAGTGGGCGCGGCGTTTTCGGCGAGCGGGAGGCAGTGCGTGGAATCGACGGAAAGGGCCTTCGCCAGCGCGACGACGAATTTCTTCGCGTCGGCGGCGGTGTGAGTGCCGGGCGCGGTGTCGCCGCGGAAGAGCGCGGGATCGCGCCAGAGCGGCCGGCCGTCGGCGAGACGTTGAATGAGCAGCGCCCAGCGGGGCAGCGGCTCGCCGGGGTAGTGCTTGCCGGAAGTCTCGAGGATGGCGGCGCCGGGAAAGGCGGTGCGGATCAGCTCGCGCGCGAGCTTGCGCGCATAGGCGAGCTTGGTGGGGCCGAGCGCGGCCGTCTGCCACTCGGCGCCGCTGGGCGCGACCGGCACAAACGTGGGTTCGCCGCCCATCGTGAGCAGCACGCCGGTCCGGCTGAGCGAGGCCTCCGTGGCGGCGCCGCACTCGAGGATTTTTTTCCAGACGGCGTCGGAGTAGGGAGCGGCGTTCATGGCTAGAGGCGCTCGACCGTGAGCTGGATGGTGAGCCGGGAAGTGACCCCGCGCTGGCCGAAGAATCCGCCTTGGACCGGGCTGACGCTTTCGGCGACTGCGGCGTGCGCGACGGGCACGTAGGCGTCGTTGCAAAAGATCCCGCGCGTGGGATCCAGGCCGCGCCAGCCGCCACCAGGCAGGTAAACCTCGACCCACGCGTGGGTCGTGGGCGGCAGTGGATTCGCAATCATGGGATCAGGTGGCTCGTGCAGGTAGCCGCTGACGAAGCGCGCGGCGAGGCCCAGGTGCCGGCAGAGTTCGATGAGAAAGACGGCGTAGTCGCGGCATGAGCCGCTGCCGCGCGCGAGTGTATCGGCGACCGGCTGGATGCCGGCCTCCTCCCTCCGGGTATAGCGGAGGGCCTGCCGCACGGCGCGGTTGAGCGCCGTGAGCATCTGCACGGTGTCGCCGGGTGGAGCGGGCAGATTCGCGGCCAGCCAGGCGCGCAAATCGGCCGGGGATGTCTCGGCGCGCAGCGCAAGGCAGGGCGCGAGGGCGAGACGGTCGGCTTCCTCGTAGGCGAAAGGAAACGCGATGGCCGCGGGGCGCAGGAAGAAATCGAACGGATTCTCGTCGAGGGTCTCGACCATCAGCTCGCTGCGGAACTCGAGGCGCGCGGCGGTGGTGTCGGGTGCGAAGTAGGCCCAGTCGAGGGCGTTGTCGAGCGGGTCATTGGTCGCGATGCGGCGCGCGGCCGGACAAATCGTGAGCGAGAACTCGTGAAGCCGCTGCCGCGGCGACTCGCGCGGCCGGAGGTAGAGCGCGTGCGGCGCAAACGACACCGGGGCCGAATAGTCGTAGCGCGTGAGATGGGTGAGGCGGAGAAACATGCGCGGTGCGGTGGTTCCCCGGGTGGGCTCAGGTCGCCTCGACGAGCGCGGGTGCCTCGCGGACGGAGACGTCGACCTTGAGCGAGCGCGTGGGCGCGCCGCGGTAGGTGCCGTTGACGGGGCGGATGTCGGCGTAGTCGCGGCCGACGGCGATCTTCACATAGCGTTCGTCGGCCACGCGGTCGTGCGTGGGGTCAAAGGCGGCCCAGCCAAAACCGGGCACCCATGCCTCGATCCACGCATGGGACGCCTCAATCTCGCGGGGCCGTCGCGTGGTGTTGAAAAAGTAGCCGCTCACGTAGCGCGCGGGGATGCCCATGCTGCGGCAGAGGCCGAGGTGGACGTGGGCGAAATCCTGGCACACGCCCATGCGGAGCTTCAGCACGTCGGTGGCACGTGTGTTCACCCCGGTGGTCTTGGGCCGGTAGGCAAAGCGGCGGTAGATGTGCTCGCCGAGCCGGCGCACATCGCCCCACACGTCGCTGCGGCCCTCGGCCAGCGCGTCCTGCGCCTCGCGCCAGAGCTCGACGTCGAGCGGGACGTAATGGGAGGCGTTGTAGAACTCCGCCTGCATCTCGCGCTCGGAGGATTTTTCCAGTTCCTCGATCGGGACGCGGGGCACCGGCGGGCGCGCGGCCATGGGCGTGGTCTCGACGGTGGAGACGGCCTCGATGGCCAGTTTGCGATGGTCATCCGGCACCTCGAAGTAGTGGACGGTGTTGCCGTAGAAGTCGCTGTATTCGCGCGACGTGACGGACGGCGTGAGGCATAGCTTGAACGCGTGGCACCGCTGCGTGTCGTCGTCGATCGGGCGGAGCCTCACCTCGTTGAAGCTGTCGTGCGCCTTGCCGGCGTAGGTGTAGGTGGTGCGGTGATGGACGCGGAGTTGCATGGACTCGGACCTGCTTGCACCGCGGATTCGCGCGGCGCGCAAGGGCGAAGGTGGCGCAGCGCTCAGGATTGCTGCTGTTGCTGCTGCTGCTCCTCGATTGCGGACTCCGCGGGATAGAACATCGTCGTCTCGGCGACTTCGTTGCTGATGGTGTCGAGGGCGGCTTGGGTTTCCTCGAGGAACTCGTGCAGGCCCTGCTCCAGCACGTCGGTGATGGACAGCGACTGCAGGTCGGCGAGGAGGCGGCGCGAGACGCGCGCGGCTTCCGTGCGGGGACGCGCGCCGGTCTCGCCCAGGATGCGGCGGAGGTAGTCGTCCACCTGCGCGACGCAGAAGTGGAGCGAGCGTGGGAAGGAGTCCGAGAAGATGAGGAATTCGGCGGCCTTCCAGGCGAGGATCTCACGGACATAGTAGCGGCGGTAGGCCTCCAGCGCGGAGGCGGAGCGGAGCACGGCCTGCCACTGCGCGGTGTCGATGGCCCCGCCCACGTCGGTCGCGCTGGGGAGGAGGATATGGTATTTCACATCGAGGATCCGCGTGGTCTTGTCGGCGCGCTCGAGGAACTTGCCGAACTCGATGAACTCCCAGCCCTCCGAGCGCGAGAAGGTCGAGGCGGTGAGGCCCTGAAAGAGGTGCGAGGCCTGCTTGATGGAGCCGAAAAACTCGTTCGGCCCGTCCTTCCAGACAGCGGAGGTCGAGCGGGTCTTGAGGAAGAGGTGCAGCTCGTTCACCGCCTCCCACATCTCGACGGAGATTTGATCGCGGATCATGCGGGCGTTTTCGCGCGCGGCATAGACGCACGAGAGGATCGAACTCGGGTTCTTGAGATCGAAGGCGAGGAATTCGGTGACGGTGCGGCTGTCGGCAGTCTCGTAGTGCTGCTCGAAAAGCTCCTCGTCGCCGGTGCTGAGGATGAGCGATTCCCAGTGCTGATTCTGCCCGGCGTCGGCCGTCGCCTGGAAATCGGCGATGAACTGCAAGTTCACCTCGAGCAGGCGCGCGGTGTTCTCGGCGCGCTCGATGTAACGGCTCATCCAGTAGAGCGAGTGCGCGACGCGCGAGAGCATCGTGGTGGCCTGCGGGCGCGAGGCGGGGAGGGGCGATTTGTTGGCGGCCATGGTCAGGCGTCCCCGTGCAGCACCCAGGTGTCCTTCGAGCCGCCACCCTGGGATGAGTTGACGACGAGCGAGCCCTTGCGCAGCGCGACGCGGGTCAGGCCGCCGGGCGTGACGGTGATTTTCTCGCCGTAGAGGATGTAGGGGCGCAGGTCGATGTGCCGGCCCTCGAGGTGGCCGTCGCACCAGGTGGGTGAGCGTGAGAGCTGGATGGGGTCCTGGCCGATGAAGTTGCGCGGGTTGGCGGCGACCATCTCGCGGAACTTGGCGCATTCCTCCTTCGAGGAGTGCGGGCCGATCAGCATGCCGTAGCCGCCGGCCTCGTTGGCGGACTTCACGACGAGTTTCTCGATGTTCTCGAGGATGAATTTGCGGTCGAGCGGCTCGGATGCGAGGTAGGTGTTTACGTTCGGCAGGAGCGGCTCCTCGCCGAGGTAGTATTTGATGAGCTTGGGGACGTAGGCGTAGATGACCTTGTCGTCGGCAATGCCGGTGCCGATGGAATTGGCGAGCGCGACGTTGCCGGCGCGGTAAGCGTTCACGAGGCCGGGCACGCCGAGCATGGAATCCGGCCGGAAAATCGTGGGATCGAGGAAGTCATCGTCGATGCGGCGATAGATGACATCCACCGGGACGAGGCCGGCGGTCGTGCGCATGTAGACGTGCGCGTCGCGCACGACGAGGTCGCGGCCCTCGACGATCGGGATGCCCATCTGCCGGGCGAGGAAGCAGTGCTCGAAGTAGGCGCTGTTGTAGACGCCGGGCGTGAGGAGCACGACGCTCGGCTTGTCCTTGCCCGGCGCGAGGTGCAGCAGGGCCTTGAGCAGATCGTCGCCGTAGCCCTCGACGGGGCGGACGCCATAGCTCTGGAAAAGGTTGGGAAACGCGCGGCGCATGGCGGCACGGTTCTCGATCATGTAGCTCGCGCCGGAAGGGCAGCGGAGGTTGTCCTCGAGCACGAGGTAGTTGCCCTGGGCATCGCGGATGAGGTCGGAGCCGCAGATGTGGACGTAGATGCCGCGTGGCACCGAAAAGTTCATGAACTCGCGCCGGAAGTGCTTCGCCCCGAGAATGAGGGCCGGCGGCACGATTTTGTCCTTCAGGCATTTTTGCCCGTGGTAGACATCGTCGAGGAAGAGGTTCAGCGCGTGCAGCCGCTGGATAAGTCCCGCCTCGATGCGACGCCACTCCTTGTCCGGGATGATGCGAGGGATCAGGTCGAAGGGGAAGATGCGCTCCGTGCCCTGCGCGTCGTTGTAGACGGTAAATGTGACACCGCGGCGAAGGAAGGCCGCGTCGACGGCCGCACGCCGCCGGTCGAACTCGTCGACCTCGAGGCGGCCGAGACGCTCGGCCAGACGGTGGTAATGGGGCCGCACGCCACCGGGCTCGCTGGTCGCAACCATCTCGTCAAAAAAAGCGCCGGAGTCGTAGTGCGGGTTGAGGATCGACACGGAAGGGTTTGGGAAGCGTCCGTTTAGCAGGACGCTTGCCAGAACCACAGAACGCCGCGGGCGCGTCAAGGCCGAGGCGGTCGCGCGGTTCGCCGGGCTGATCCAGTCGCCCGCCTTTACGCGGGCATCAGGGCCGGATCGACGCCGAGGGTGCCTGCGAGGGTCGCAAGGTAGTGCGGCCCGCGCGCGGCGGCGGCGGCGGCGCGCGCTTGGTCGAGGCGTTCGCGGATATTGAGCTTGGCGGCGACGTCCGCGTAGTTCGGGCGCGCCAGGAATTTTTCCAGATAGGCGGCGCGGGTCGCCCACTCCGCGGCGTCGCGTTGCTGCTGGGCCCCGAGCCGGGCCCGATACCAGTCGCTGGCGAGGACTGTGTCGCGGGCGAAGAGCGCGCGGAATTCCGGGCTGGCCGGGCCCAGCCCCCGCCACGCGCCGTCCCGCATGATGTGGAGCAGCGCGGCGAGCGGCGGCACCGCCTGCGCGATCGAGCCGTCGGCGAAATAGCAGGCGGCGGCCTCGCGCATGGCGGCGCAGATGTTTTCCATGCCCTCGGCGAAGACGGCGGGGTCCTGCTTCTCGGGGCGCAGCAGCTCCTCGTCGAAGAGCGTGCTCGGGTTGCCCAGCACGCGGCCGCAAAAGGTCTGCACGAAACGGGACGTGACGCGCCAGCCGAGGCGGCTCGCGAGCACGGGCCGGTCCCCGTGGGTCCAATCCTCGCAGCGCTCAAGGTAGCCATTCTCGATCAGGTGGCGCGGCGTGCGCTCCTCGGGCGACATGCGTGCCCAGATTTCGGGGACGAGCAGGCTGATGTCGTGGTCGACGCGGCAGTGCGGCCCGACCCAGCCGGCGGCGGAAGAAAACACCGGCAGATCCGTGAGCACGTAGGAGACAAACGCCGCGTTGAGATCGTGGATGGGCGGGAGGGCGTTGAAGGGGCCCTTGGTCAACGCGCCCTCGGAGCCGGCGCCGGTCGTCGAGGGCGACTTGCCGGTGAGGCTCGCGATGAAGTCCATGAACGCCTCCGGCAGCTCCTGGTAGTGGATCGGGCCGAACACGCACATCGGCTTCACGCCGGGCTCGGGCGGGTTGAGGCGGCGGCCGGCGAGCACGGCGCCCACGGGGAACAGCGCGGCCGCTCCCTCCGGCGCTCGCCGGTAGAGCTGCGCGCCGATCTGGGCAAGGTAGCTGGTGCGCGGCTCCTCGAGATCGGGGCGGAGCTGAAGGTAGCGCGGGTTTTTCGAGGGCTTGCCCTCGACGAGGCGCGGGTGCGCGGGCGAGGCGAGGTAGGCCGGTCGATCGGCGTCGACAAACTGCTCGAAGAGCGCGCGCACGGGCTCGGTGAAGGCGTCGAAGCCAATCGCGTCGCCGACGATTTTTCGCGCGGCTTCGCGTGTGAGCGGCTCGTAGTTGGAGAAGAAGTTGCCGGGTCGGGAGAAATCACGCTCGGTGCGCTTGTCGTAGCCGCGATGGATCGCCTCGTCCGGGCGTTGGAAGAGCGACGTCTCGCAATTCTGGACGAATTTGAGCGAGGCGCCGCTCTTTGCGGCGCTGGCGGAGAGTCCCGCAAGGCGGCCGGCGGGCACGACGACGGATGCGGTGATGTCGTCCTCGGCCTGGATTTTCACCGCCGGATGGAAGTCCTTGCGCAGGCTGAAGGTGCGCCAGCCGCCGTCGGGCATGAAGCCGACGCGCAGGAAGTGGGTCATGGCCTTTTCGCCGTTGAACTTCAGCTCGTTGCCCGGGCGGCCGTTAATCGTGTCGACGGTGAAGTGCTTGCGCCAGTCGCCGTTCCACTCGGGGCGGTAGACGCGCTTGATGAGCAGCACCAGATCGAGGATGTAGCGCGGGATGGCGGCGAGCCACTCGTTGTAGGCCGGCGTGTAGTCGGGGCTGCGGCTGAGCAGTTTGACGACCGAGCCGAGCGAGCGCTCGGGGCTCAGGAGCGCGCGGCCCTTGGCCTTGTTGCGGGCGGGATCAAGGAAGCGCTGGCCGTATTCCTTGTGGATGATCTTGTCGATTTCGTCGAAGTCGGCGACGGGATCCCGGACGAAGTTGGGGGCGGTGAAGATCGCGTCGGCGATCGACTTGGAAATCTCCGATTTGCCGCCGCCGGAGACGGTGCAGGGTTTGTGGCAGAGCACGCCCTCGGCGGTCGTGCCGCGGAGGCGCCAGCGGCGGCCGTCGTCGGGCTTCACCATCTCGACTTTGTAGCCGGAGGGGAGCACGTAGGTGTGCCGCGGCTCGAGGCGGATGGATCTTTTCGCGCCCGCGTCGTCGAGCCACGAGATGGTCTGGGCGCGGAGCGCGAAGAAGGCGTCCTGCGGGACGTAGTGGATGTCGGCGTAGCGCCGATCGCGCGCGTGGCCTGCGGGCTGGAGCACGGCTCGATCACCGAGCTGGGTGAGCGCCTCGGCGAACGTGTGGTCGACGATCGCGAGGTGTTTGCTCAGCTGGAAGTCCTCGCCGAGATCGTAGCTCGGGAAGACGATTGCGCCGCCGGCGTGCTCCTCCTCGCAGCGGCCGAGGAGGTTGGCGGCAAAGGAGAGCTGGGTCTTCACCTCCTTCTTGCAGTAGCCGAAATAGTTGTCCGCGATGAGCGTGACGATGACACCGCGGGCGTCGCGGAGCGTGAGCTTGAAGGCGCTCCCGTCGTTGTAGCGCTCGTCAGAGGTTTTCCAGCACATGCCGTCACGGCGTTGGCGCGGCGTCGCGGCGTCCCATGCGGGGAGGCCGAGCTCGCGCTTCGTGAACTGGTTGAGGTGGGTCGCGAGGATGACGCAGCCCGTGTGGCCGCTCCAGTGGGCCGGGTCGAGGGCGGCGTCGTTTTCCGGCAGGTGCGGATCGCCGGCGTTGCCAAAGATGCGCTCGACGAAATCCAGGTTGGCGACGAGCGCGCCGGGGACGAAGAAACGCGTCTCCATCGCGCGCTGCGGCGTGAAGCCCGGCACGGCGGGGCAGACGACGGGGCGCAGATGCAGCGACACGATGCCCGCGGGCGGCTGCGGTTCGAGGGCGCCGAACGGCAGGCGCCGCAGTTCCGCGGGCGGGTTGAGCGCGTGGGCGAGCAGGCGCGCAAAGACCGCGGGTGGCACGGCTTTCTTGTCGTCGGGCACGGGCAGGCCGACGTCGGTGACGTGGAAGATGCCCTGCGTGGTGCGGCGATCGCTTTTCGGGTTGTGCAGGACACCCTGCCGCACGCGGTGCGACGAGAGGATGTCGCTCTGGTGCTGGTCGGCGGCCGGCGGGAGCGAGAGCACACGCGCGAGCCCGGGGCGATCGAGCACCAGCGTCGAGACCGGCAGGCGCGGGATCTCGGGCCCGTCGTGCGACTCGAGGATGTCGTAGAGAAAATTCTGGATCCGCTGATCGACGGGGCAGAGATGGCGCTGGAGGGCGCGGTCCTTCTCGCGCGAGAGCGCCAGAAAGTGATCGACCATCGGCGCGAGGCCGTCGGCGCCCGCCGTGGCGGCGACGGCCGGCTGCCCGATTTCGCGGAGCTTCAGGTTCAGGTAGGCGACGAGGCGCGCATCGTCCTCGCCGGTGTAGGCGGTGGCGGGAGCGGCGGGGGACGGTGGCGGGCCCATGCGGAGATATGCGGTGGTGGCGAGGGAAGTTCAGCAAGACGGGGGCCAAGATGGCGGGCAAACCGGAACTCCACCGCCGGGGCTGGCGCTTGCTTCGCCGCGATGGCCTGCTACGACCGCGTCATGATGCCCCTTCGCGAATTCTCCCTGGTTGCGATGCTATGCTTTGGCGCCGCGCGCGCGGCCGAGCCCGCCGGCCTGGCCAAGCCCCACATCCTCTTCCTGCTCGCGGATGATCTCGGGTGGGCGGACGTCGGATTCCACGGTGGCGAGATCAAGACCCCGCATATCGACGCCCTCGCCAAGGCTGGCGCGCGGCTGAACCAGTTTTATGTCCAGCCGGTCTGCTCGCCGACGCGGGCGGCCTTGATGACCGGCCGCTATCCAATCCGCTATGGCCTGCAGACGGGCGTGGTGCGGCCGTGGGCGCATTATGGGTTGCCGCTCGATGAGCGCACGCTGCCGCAGGCGCTCAAGGAGGCCGGCTACGCGACCGCAATCGTGGGCAAGTGGCATCTCGGGCACTTTGAGCCGGCCTATCTGCCGACGCACCGCGGCTTCGACCGTCAATACGGCCACTACAACGGCGCGCTCGACTACAACACCCACGAGCGTGACGGCGGGCATGACTGGCACCGTGACGACAAAGTGAACCGCGACGAGGGTTACGCCACGCACCTGCTCGCGCGCGAAGCCTCCCGGCTCATCTCGGAGCACGACGCGCGCCGCCCACTTTTCCTCTACGTGCCATTCAACGCGGTGCATTCGCCCTTTCAGGTGCCGGCGCGCTACACGGAGCCCTATGCGCACATGCAGGGAAACCGGCGCCTCTACGCAGGCATGCTGGCCGCGATGGACGAAGCTATCGGCCGCATCGTGGGGGCGCTCGAAACGAAAGGTCTCCGGGACAACACCCTGATTTTTTTCTGCTCGGACAACGGCGGGCCCGCGCCCGGTGTGGTCACGAGCAACGGCCCGCTCCGTGCGAGCAAAGGCACGCTCTACGAAGGCGGTGTGCGCGTCCCCGCGGTCGCCGCCTGGACCGGCAGGATCAAGGCCGGCTCCGTCGTCGACGCGCCGCTGCATATCGTGGACTGGTATCCCACGTTGCTGAAACTCGCGGGCGTGTCGCTCACGCAGCGGCACCCGCTGGACGGGCGCGACGCGTGGCCCGCGATCGCACATGGCGCGCCGTCGCCGCATCAAGACATCCTGCATAACATCACGCCCGCAGGCGGCGCCATCCGCGTGGGAGACTGGAAACTCGTCGTCGGCGGGCAGTATTCCGAGACCGACGGCCCGGAGGCGGCCGAAACGGCGAAGAAGAAAAAAGCCGGCAAGAAAAACTCCGGCGGACCAGGCGACGCGATCGAGCTCTTCAACCTCGCGGCGGATCCATATGAAAAGAAGAACCTCGCGACGGCGGAGCCGGAGCGAGTGAAAGCGATGCGCGCGCGCCTCGACGCCTACGCCAAGGCAGCCGTGCCGGCCAAGCAGGCTCCGCGAGCGGCTGACTTCAAGGTGCCGGCGGTCTGGGGTGAAGCGAACTAGCTCCCCCGGCCCGGTGACGGACGCCAGCGCTACACTTTGTCGACGATGCGGTCCGCCAACCCGTAGGCGATTGCCTCCGGGGCGTTAAGATAGAAATCGCGGTCGGTGTCCTTGTTGATCTGCTCGATGGACTGGCCGGAGGTGGTGGCGAGGATCTGGTTCAGCTCGGCGCGGAGTTTCTCCATCTCCTTCGCCTGAATGTTGATGTCGCTCGCCGGCCCGATCATGCGGCCCGAGATGAGCGGCTGGTGGATGAGGACGCGCGAGTGAGGGTAGAGCAGGCGGCGGCCCTTGGCGGCGCCACAGAGCAGAATCGAGCCCATCGACGCAGCCATGCCGGTGACGACCACCGTGATGGGCGAGCTGATGAGCTTCATCGTGTCGAAGATCGCCATGCCGGCGGTAATCGAGCCGCCGGGCGAGTTGAGGTAAAACGTAATCTCCTTTCCGGGCGCGACGCCTTCGAGGTAGAGGAGCTTCTCGGTCAGGTCCTTGGCGGTGGCATCGGTGACCGCGCCCCACAGGAAGATTTTCCGCTGCTGGAGGAACTTGCGCTGGATGAGCATCGCCACGGGGCCGCCCTGCTTTTTCTGCGCGGCGGATTCCTCCGGGGCATCGTCGTCGTCCTCATCGTCGTCGAGGCGCGGGAGCGGGGCGGAGAGGCCGGGCTGGAGGTTGTCGAAATGCATAGGCCGCGAACGTGGAGCGCGCCCGCGGGATTGGCAAGTGCGCGGGTGGAGCCAGGGCGCGGGGGCGATGGGCGAATCGCGGCCGGGGGTGAGGTGTGAAAAAAAAAGGCGGGAGCCGTGGGGCCCCCGCCTTGGAATCTGCGCTCGGTGGCGCCGATTAGAATTTCAGCGTGTTGCGGAAGACCCAATTGCGGGCAGGCGACTGCACGTAGGAGCCTTCGGAATACTTCTCGTCGGTCGCGTTGTAGAGACCGAAGTTGGAGTGCACGCGGTAGCCGAGCAGCTCCCACGGATAGCCGACGGTGAGGTCGAACACCAGGTAGTTGCCGGCTTGGTAACCGCCCGCAAGCGGGTTCCAGTCGACTGCGCGGGACACGACGGTCTTCGACGAGTAGCGGGCACCGAGGCCGAGCATGGCGCCGCGGCCGAAGCCGTTCATGATGCCCTCGGTAAACGTGTATTTGCCGAAGAAGTTGAAGCGATACTCCGGCACGTTCTCGATGCGGGCCTTGTAGTAGATGTCAGACGCGACCTTGCCGGCGGGCGTGAGCGCGTTGTAGGCGGTGGTGCCTGGGGCCGCGCGGGTGCGGTCATAGACGGTCTTGGCGGTCCAGAGCCACGAGCCGTTGATGACGGCCTGGAAGTTGCGGCGCGGGGTCCAGATGACCTCGGCCTCGCCACCCTCGATGCGGTTCTTCAGGTCGGTCGTGCGCCAGCGAAGCAGGCGGGTGTTGCGGTAGGGTGAGCCGACCGGGAACAGCGTGGTGCTGAAATTCAGCGGCTCCTCGAGGTTCGACTGCTTGGCGCCGTCGTCGAGCATCTGGTTCTCGCGCTCGCCGCGGAAGAACGAGAGCGTGCCGACGAGGCGGCCGTCGGCCTTGGAGAGCTTGGCGCCGACTTCCCAGTTCATGCCCTGCTCGTTCTTGATCACGTCGTATACGCCGCGGCCGGCGAGCACCTGCTGGAACTGCTGCAGCGAGGTGATTGTCTGCCCCAGGTAGCTGAACGACTGACCCGGCGTGCCGCCGGCGCCGAAAGCGCGGGCTTCGTTATACCAGAGGACTTCGTCACCCACGAAGAGGCCGCCCACGCGGCCGCTGTTGAACTTGAAGGTCTTCGAGGTGGACGCGTAGACGCTGAGCTCCTTTGTGACGGCAAAGGAAGCGCCGCCCATCCAGGAATTTCCCTCCTGATCGGTCGAGAGGCCGCGCTGGTAGTTGATCGAATGGCCCCAGACATCCTCCGGATAGAGGTCCGGGCGAAGGTGCATGTCCGGGAAGTAAATGAACCACGGATAATTGTTCGGCTGGTATTGGCCGCGGGCCCAGCGGCGCTCCTTGCGGTAGCCACCGAGCACGGTCAGGCGGTCGTTGAGCAGCGTAGCCTGATAGTTCAGGTAGACGGAGTGCTGCTTGTCCTTGTAGCCGTCGAGGGCATTGCGGTCGTCTTGATGGTAGACCGTGATGTCAGGGTAAATCTCGAAGCCCGGATCGAAGTTCGAGAAGATCTGGCGGACGGGCTTGATGGCGCCATTCCGGTCACGGATGACCTGATTCACGGGCACGTTGCCGTGATTATAGATGCCGACGTTGGTGCCGCGGTAGTCGGGGTTCGACGTCGTGTTTCGCGCGCCCGGGAGGAACGCCCACTGCGCGTCCGTGAAGAGCTGGCCGCCGAGGAACTGCTGGTAGGGATTGATGCGCTGGAAGCCGGCGAGCAGCTTGCTCTTCACGCCGAACTTGTCGAATTTGAGCACAGTATCGATGTTGTGGGTCTGGGCGTAGCGATAGTAGCCGGAAAGATTGCCGGTGCCCATGCTCCAATTCACGCCGTTGGCGTAGGGTTGGAGAAGCGCGCCACCTTGGCCGACCGAGTAGTTCTCGGACTTCTCGTTGAAGTAGTTGTAGCGGACGTCGAGCCAGCTGAAGGGGCTCATGTCCGCGGTCAGCGAGACGTTGTCGATGGTGTTCTTGAAGTTCGCGCCGCGGGACGTGTAGTTGAAGGCCTCGTCGTGGATGAACTGGCCGGCGGCATTGGTATAGAACGCGCCGCGCTTCACGCTGGTATAGGCGGGCAGGGACCAATCGCTGGTCGCGATACGCTTGTTATTGATGTAGGTCGCGTAGGCGAGGGTGGGCGTCGTGGTGCTTTGGATGACATTCGCCGTGAGACCGTTGCCGGCGTTGGCGACGATGGTGTTGGACAGGGTGGCGGTGGAGGAACCGAACGCACCGGTGGCGGCGGCGTTTCTCCAGCCGGAGAAGTCGCTGAAGATCCAGTCGAAGTCATTCCAACTGAATTTCTCGCGGATGAATTCCGCTTCGGCGGTGATCTTCACCTTGCCGCTGGCGAAGGGGATCATTGCGACGGAAGGGTTGAAGCTGTTTGAGCGGCGGAACTCAAAGCGACGCTCGCCCTGCGTGTCCTCCCACGTGCCGACGATGCGCAGCGCGGCGTTCTTCCCGAGCGCGGCGTTGTGATCGAGGTTCACCTTCTGGCCGGAGTTGCTGTTCACGGCGTAGTCCATGCCGGTGGCGTTGCGGCCGAACTCGGGCAGCTTGGAGATGTAGTTGATGACGCCGCCCGGATAGCCCTGGCCGAAGAACACGGCCGCCGGACCCTTGATGAACTCCACGCGCTCGATGTTCTCGAGGTTGTAGGAGGTGTAGCGGAAGATGCCGTTGCGCATCAGGCTATTCACGACGAAGCCGCGCGAGGTAAACGAGCCCTGCGGCGTGGCCGAGTTGGCCGGCACGCGCATCGCGAAGCGGGTGTCGCCCGAGGTGGCCGCCGTGTAGCGGAACAGATCGGTGAGCGAGCGGGAGTTGGTGTCGTCTAGGAATTCGCGCGAGATGACGGAGATGTTCAGCGGGATGTTCTGAATCTCCATGCCGATCTTGGTTGCGGAGACCGCGTTGGTCTTCAGGTAGCCGTAGTCCTTGTCGGACTTGACCTCGAACGGCGACAGGACCTGCACGCCCTCGTCGGTGGCGAGCGCCGGGGCGCCGGCGCGCGCGGCGGGCGCGCTCGCGGGGGATGCTGCTGGCGTGATCGTGGGCGCGGTGGCGCCGCGGGCGGCCTGGGCCTCCGCTAGCTGCCGGCGGAGGGCGGCGTTTTCTTCCTGAAGCCGGCGGAGCGCGGCGGCGTCACCGGATTGCCCGAGGGCAAAGGGTGCCGCCATCAGCGCCGCCAGCGAGACCGCGAGCGTGCGCCGCGCGGCCGTTGCTTGGTGGGTTTTGGGTTTCATGGTAGGGAACATTCGGATGTTTCTTTGGGTGTGGGCTAGGGCGTTCGGGGACAACAAAGTTCAGTGTGGCGCGTGGCCGTTGGTCTCCGCCGGGCGGAGGGTGGGAGAGACGGTCAGGCCGATGCGGCCCGGCGCGCGGCGGTTTTCGATCCGCCAGATCAGGTGATCCACGACCTGACGCACGAGCGTGGTCAGGTTGATGTCGATCGCCGCGGGGTGGTGGTCGAGGTTGTGGTAGATGATCGGGTTGTAGTTGCCGAGGATCGCCTCGAAGTCGCGGCCCGGCTTCTTGCCCGCCTCGCGCAGCGCCCGGAAAAAGCTCCCGCAGAAGTGATCGACGGGCATGTAGAGGCCGGATGCACGGGGCGCCGCGCCGAGGAGTGTGCGCACGAGGGTGTCGGTGTCCTCGTGCACCGGGGTGAACTCAAGGTAGCTGACGCCCGGATTCGATTTTCCGAGGATCACGTGCGCGGGGAGCTTCAGCTCGCCGGCGCGATCCAGGAACGCCCGCACGCGGCGCGCAACCGCGCTGTAGTCGGGATCGGTGCTGATGACCGCGAGCGCCTTGTGGCCGCGTTGCGCGAGGTAGTCGGCGGCGATGCGGCCGTTTTCCTCGTTGTTCGGCTCCACGTAGTCGCCGGGATAGCCGGTTGAGCGCCGCGTCATGAACCAGACGTGCGGGAGGTCGCGCAGCTTGGCCAAGCTGGCGGCGGAAGGCTCCATGCCCTGGATGACAAGGCCATCGAGCTTCTCGGTCGCCAGGCTGGGCGGCAGCTCGTCGGGTGAACTCGAGAACAGCACCCGCAGATCGACGCGGAAACGGGTGTCGGCCGACTGCACCTGGAGCAACTGATCCTGAAACCAGTTGTGGCTCGGATTGTTGGCCCGTGCGCCGACGAACCACACGCCGATGCGGCGCTGCTCGGAGAGGCGGGTCTTGGGCCCACGCCGGCGCTCAAGGGGCGCCGGCACGTAGTTGTGCTTCTCCATGACCGAGCGGATGCGGGCGAGGCTCGCGGGCGCGACGATCTGCGGCTGGTTGATCGCCCGCGACACAGTGGCGGGCGAGACCTTCGCTTTCTTCGCGATCTCGGTGATGAGCATGGAGGGGGCGACTCGGCTGAAAATTTCAGGAAAACGAATGAAATGCCGCCCGCCCGGTCAAGAGCTTTCCCGGCGCCTCGGGTTTGGACCCGGGCGGGGGCCCCTAGCGGGAGCGACGCGAAGCCCGGCGCCACGCACCCAGCAGCTCGGTGCGCGCCCGGACTGCGTCGGGCCAGCAGTGCGGATCGGTGCTCACGTGGTAGCCGTGGCTCATGCCGAGCTCGGGGCAGACCCACAATTCTCCGCCTGGACGCGGTCCGGCGAGCCAGCACGCGAACAAGTCCTCGGTGAAGCGCAGGTAGTCGCCAAACTCGGGTGTGAGGCGGCCATGGCCGTCAGTCACCGGCACCTGACAATGCTGGCTGCTGAACGGCCGCAGGTGGAAAAGCTGCGAGGCCTGAATCAGCTCGGGCCACGCGAGCAGCCGCGCCGGGTATTCGGCCGGCATCATGTGCTTCGAGACGGCGAAGTGGGAGTGGTCCCAAGTGACCGGCATGAGCTCGCCCGTGGCGCGGCGGTAGCGGCGCGCGATCTCGGTGAATTTCTCCGGCGTTTCGGTCGCGGTGTCGCGGTGGGTTTCGATGTGCACGGAGACGCCGAGCCGGCGCGAGGCGCGGATGAGGCGCACGGCCGCGCGCGCCGCGACCGCCGGGCTCGTGTCGTGATCGAGCAGCTGGATGTTGATGAAGCGCACGCCGAGGTCGCGCTGGGCGCGGAGGCGGGGGAGGGCATCGGCGGCGCCCTGCGCATCGAAGCCGCTCATGACCTCGAGCCCGTGGCGCGTCGCGGCGTCGCGGATTTCCGGGGTGATGAATGCGCACACGCCGTCGAAACCCGCCTCCGCGATCGCGGCGATCTTGCGTGCGACGGACCATTCGCGCCGCGGCGACGGCCAGCCGATCATCGACCAGGGGGTGGCGCACATCACGAGTCGCGGGGCGGGGCGGCGGGTTTTCATGCGGTGGCTGAAAATCCCTGAAAACGGAGGTTGAATTTCAGGACCGCGCCAGCTTATTCCGGCCGGCTTCTTCCCCGCATGTCGCTCCCGTTTGCCTCGCGCGTCTTTTGGATCTGGTCTGCCGAGGGCTCGCACGCGGCTGCGCTGCCGGACGCGGCTACGCCGTCGCATTACCAGGTGCGCCTGTTTCGGCGGACCTTTGACGCCGGGGAGAAATCGGGCGGGCCCCGTGAGGTCCACGTCTCCGCCGACAGCCGCTACCTTTTCTTTTGCAACGGCGTGCTGCTCGGGCGCGGTCCGGCCAAGGGCGACGTCAACCACCACTTCTACGACACCCACGATCTCGCGCCGCATCTGCGGGCGGGCCGCAACGTCCTCGCTGCGCTCGTGCTCGACATGTCGCGCGTCGCGCACCGGCCCACCCAGCTCGGCGCGCCGTGCTCGGTGATGACGTATGCCGGCGGTTTTGTGCTCGATGGCGGCGACCTCAGCACCGATGCGCGCTGGAAGGTCGCGGTCGACACCGCGCACCGGTTTCAAAACGAGCAGACGACCTTCGAGGGCTACCATGGTTATTTTGAGCATCGCGTCTCGAAGCTGATCCCCCGGGGCTGGACGGACGCGGGGTTCGACGATTCCGCGTGGCCCGCCGCCACCGTGCTTTATCAAGCGGAGCGCCTCGAGAATCGCCGCGACCCCACCAGCCCCTACGGCTTGGTGCCGCGGATGATCCCGATGCTGGAGGAGCACGCGACGGGCGCCGCGTTTCGCGCGGTGTTCCTGCCTGGGGGCGGCGAAGCGCCCGCCGCGTGGCGCGACCTCATCGCGAACGAAAGACCGATCACCCTCCCGCCGCGGACGACGGTGGACGTGATCCTCGACGCGGGCGAACTCACGACCGCCTTTCCGCAGCTTGTCATCGCGGACGGCGCCGGCAGCACCGTGCTGCTCACTTACGCGGAGGCGCTGCGCCTGCCGTGGAGCACGCCGGGAGCGAAGCTCCTCGGCCGCCCGCAGCCGCTGGCGAACCTGGCGTCGCACTTCGCCGACGAAAGCACCGGCTGGACCTTTGACCGCCGCGGAAAAATCACCGGCTGGCGCGATCGCTGGGAGCCCGCCGGCCACGCGGGGTCGGAGGGCGAGGGGTTTGAGCCGCTGCATTGGCGGACCTTCCGCTACCTGGGCATCACGATCACGACGGGCAGCGCGCCCTTGCAGGTGCGCGCCGTGCGCCATCGCTTCACCGCCTACCCGCTGCGCGTCGCGGCGGAGTTCAGCTGCTCGGACCCGCGGCTCGAAAAAATCTGGCGCGCCTCGCTGCGCACGATGCGGCTGTGCTCGCACGAGACGTTCGAGGACTGCCCGTATTACGAGCAGATGCAGTATGCAGGTGACACGATGATCACGGCCAAGCTCGCGATGCTCACCGCGGGCGACTACGCCCTCGCGCGGCAGGCGATTCATCACTTCGACTGGTCGCGGCTGGCGGACGGGCTCACGCAGAGCCGCTTTCCCTCGCGGCTCGTGCAGATCATCCCGTCGTGGTCGCTCCACTGGATCACGATGGTGCGCGACTACGCGCTGTGCTCCGGCGACCTCGCGACCGTGCGCGCCGTGCTGCCCGGGATGCGCGCGGCGCTCGACTGGTTCCGGCGCCACGGCGACGCGGAGGGCCTGCCCGCCAAGCTCCCGTTCTGGAACATCACCGACTGGTGCCCGTGGTGGCCGCGCGGCGTCGTGCCGGGCTCCGACACCGGCCCGACCTGCATCATCGCGGCGCAATACGTCGTCGCCCTCGACGAACTCGCCGATCTCTGCCGGCTGCTCGGGCGCGAGGCCGAGGCCCAAAGTCTCCGGGACGAGGCCGACGCGCTGCGGACAAAGATTCACGCCCGCTTCTGGTCCGAGTCCGAGGGCCTCTACCTCGACCGCCCCGGCGGCCCGGAGATCAGCCAATACGGCAACGCGTGGGCCGTGGTGTGCGGCGCCGCCGATGCCGCGACGCGCGCGCGGATGCTCGCGCGCTTTCCGCACGACCCGAAGCTCGCCCCGGGATCGTTCTTCTGGTGGCACACGGGCTTTCGCGCCCTGGCGCTGTGCGGCGCCTACGAACGCATGCCGGAGTTCCTCGGGCCGTGGCACGAGATGATTGATGCGGGCCTCGACACGTTTGTGGAGGAAAACAGCTACTGGCGATCGCTCTGCCACGCGTGGAGCGCGCACCCCGCGCTGGAATTCATGACGCGCATCCTGGGGGTCGCGCCCGCCGCGCCCGGCTTCACGATGATCGACATCGCGCCGCAGCGCAGCGGACTCGCGCACGCTAGCGGTGAGGTCTGCACGCCGCGCGGTCCCGTGAAGGTCGCGTGGCGCGCCGCCGGCGGGAAGTTCACCCTCGAAATCGAGTCGCCGGCGGCCACGCCGGTTCGCGTGCAGCTGCCGGGCGGGCGCGTGCAGTTCTTCGGGGGCGGCCAGTTTCGCGCGGAACAGGAGCTCGCGTGAATGCCGGGCTCCAGCTCCGCCACGAGCCCGGCCGGCACGTCGAGATCGAGACGGCGGACGGAGCGACGCTCTTGCGCTACGTCTACGCGCCGGCCACGCCGGCCAACGAGTCGCCGCGCCCCTACGCGCACCCGGTGCGCTCGCTCGCCGGCGACGTGCTCACGAATTTCCGCCCGAACGATCACCCGTGGCACCACGCGCTGAGCGTCACGCTCACGAGCGTCGACGGCGTGAATTTTTGGGGCGGCCCCTCGCACCGCGCCGCCGACGGCTATCAGTGGCGCGACGACCAGGGCGCGCAGGTCCACCGCGAGTGGCTCACGCTCTCGGCCGGGAAACTCGAGCAGCGCCTCGATTGGATCGGGCCGCGCGCCGGACGCGTGTTGCTGCACGAGCAGCGCACGCTCGCCGCTGCGTTGGTGCCGGGCGGCTGGTCGCTCCGTTGGACGAGCGAGCTGCGCAACGCGACCGGCCGCGATCTTGAGCTCGGCAACTACCACGCGCTCGGCGGGCTCGCCGGCTCGCACTACACCGGGCTGCAGTTCCGCGGCGCGCGCGATCTGCTGGATGAGCACGGCGACACCGCGATCGGCATCCGGGCTGAGGGTGGCCTCGCGGGCGAGGCGGCGGTGCACGGGGCGGCGGCGCGGTGGATGGAGTGGCTGTGCCAGCACGACGGCACGCTGCGCCGCACACGCATCCGATTTGAGCACCCGGCTGGTCCGCTGCCGTGGTTTGTGCGGGCAAAGAATCCGCTCGCGGCCTTCGCGTTCCATCGCGACAAAACCCACCTGCTCCCCGCCGGCGCCACGCTGCGCCTCGACCACCTGCTTTCGTTCACTGCCCCATGAGCCTCGATCGCCGCACGTTCCTGCGCCAGGCCTCGCTCGGCGCCGCTGGCGTCGCGGTCGTGACGCAGCTGCCCGCGGCGGAGGCGGCGGGGGCGTTGCCGGCCTTTGACGACCGCGAGCCCGAGGCGTTCTGGCGGGCGGTGCGCGACCAGTTTCCGCTCACGCGGCAGCTCAAGTATTTCAACACCGGCGGGCTCGGCCCGGCGTCGTCGCCCGTGCTGGCCAAGGTCGCCGAGGTCACGCGCCAGCTGCAGGAGCGGTCCGAGCACGGCCATGCGTTGCACGCCGGCGCGCGCGAGGTGTTGGCGCGGTTCCTCGGCGCGGAGCCCGGCGAGATCGCGTTTGTGCGCAACGCCACCGAGGCCAACGGCATCATCGCGGCCGGCCTGCGGCTCGCGCCGGGCGACGAAGTGATATTCGAGACGCACGCGCATCCCGGCGGATCGTTTCCGTGGGCGCAGCAGGAGACGGTGCGCGGGCTGAAGCTGAAGCTGTTCGACCCGGCGGACACCGCCGCGGCCAACCTCGACCGCATCGCCGCGCTGATCACGCCGCGCACGCGGGTGGTGCAGGTCTCGCATGTCACGGCCCCGACGGGGGTCGTGATGCCCGTCGACGCCATCGCGCGGCTTTGCCGCGAGCGCGGGCTCTGGTTCCATATCGACGGGGCGCAGTCGGCGGGGATGTTTCCGTTTTCGCTGCGCGAGATCGGTTGCGACTCGTTCGCCGCGAGCGGTCACAAGTGGATGGGCGGCCCGCTCGAGACCGGGGTGCTGCACATCCGCCGCGACCGCCTCAACGACGTGGCGCCGCCGCTCGTCGGGGCCTATTCGGGCGATCTGGATTTTCTGCCGGGCGAGCTGCGGCTCGCGCCCACCGCGATCCGGCATGAGTATGGCACGCGCAGCGCCGCGGCGATCGTGGGCCTCGCCGAGGCGGTGAAGTTTCAGGAGCGCGTGGGCCGCGAGCGCATCGCGGCGCGGGGTCGCGCCCTCATCGCGCGCCTGCGGGCCGGCCTCGCGCCGCTGCCGGGCGTGGAGATTCTCACGCCGGCGGGCGCCGCGGACTCGGCGGCGATGCTGACGTTTCGCCACGCGAAGCTCGGCTACACCGACCTCTTTTCGCGCCTGATGAAGGACGGCGCCTTCCGCTGCCGGCCGGTCTCCGAGCAAAAGCTGAACGCGCTCCGCGTCTCGGCCCACCTCTTCAACTCACCCGCCGAGATCGACGGGCTCGTCGCCGCGGTGAGGGCTGTCGGCTGAGCCGCGATGCACGCCTCACTCGACCTCGACGACCATCTCGATCTCGACCGCGCAGTCGAGGGGCAGGGCGGCCATGCCGAGGGCGGCGCGCGCGTGCTTGCCCTTTTCGCCGAAGACCGCGACGAGCAGGTCGGAGCAGCCGTTCATCACCTGCGGCTGCTGGGTGAAGTTCTCCACGGAGTTCACGAACCCGCCCACGCGCACGATGCGCTTCACCTTGGCGAGGTCGCCGATCTCCTGCTTCAGCGTGGCGAGCAGCGCGAGCGCGGTGTGCTGCGCGGCGGCCGCGCCCTGCTCGACGGTGAGGTCGCGCCCGAGCTTGCCGGTGATCACCTTGCCATCGGCGCCGCGCGAGATGTGACCGGCGAGAAAAACGAGATTCCCCGTGCGCACCGCGGGGATGTAGTTGGCGACGGGCTTGCTCGTCGGCGGCAGCTTGTGGCCGAGCGCGGCGATCTTGGCTTCGGGCGAACCGGCGGCATCGGCGGCGCGCAGCGGCGCGAGGACGAGGGCGGCAAAAACAAGGATGGCGGCGAGGGTGGGGAGGCGCATGGTGGCGCGACGTTGAGAACATGATCGCCGGGCGACGACTTTTTTTTGTGGCGATTACGCTGCTGGCCTCCGCCGCCTCCGGCGCGGAGCTGAAGCACGACCTCTACGTATGCGCGAATGTCAGCGGCCAGGGCGGCGTGATGGGCCGCAGCACGGGGCCGGTGCGCAGCGGGCTGTTTCGCTCGGCCGACCGTGAGCGCTTCGAGCACATCGGGCCGCACCACATCCGCACCTTCACCGTCACGTTTGATCCTGCGGACCCGGCGCGCCTCTATGTCGGCCTGCTTGACGGCATTTTGCGCACGTCGGATCGCATGAAGACGCTCCGCATCGTGACCGGCTGGGATATGCAGGAGGGCAAGTCCATCTCGGTCGATCCTTCGCGGCCGGAGCATGTGTATGCCGGCATCCCCGATGGCATCGCGGTCTCACACGACCGCGGGCAAACGTGGACGCGCATGAATGCCGGCATCCGCCGCGCCTACACCGAGTCGATCCTCGTCGATCGCACGCAGGCGGGGCGCGTGCTCGCGGGCACGGAACTCGGCATCTACCTCACGGAGGACGGGGCGCGCACGTGGCGCCTCGTGCAGGCGACCGACAAGGTGACCTACGCCATTCGCCAGTCGCCGCACGATCCGAAGGTTTTCCTCGCGACAACCTCGGCCAACGGCGCCTTTCGCTCCACCGACCGCGGCGCGACGTGGAGGAGAATCCCGTCCGTGCCGAGCGAGCGCACGCTGCACAACATCGAATTTGATCCGCACAACCCGCGCCGGCTCGTCTACTGCGGGTGGGGCGCGGGGGTGCAGATCTCCGAGGACGACGGCGCGACGTGGCAGGATCGCACGACCGGGCTCCCGCGGCGCGAGGTCTGGCGCGTGGCCGTCGATCCCGACGTGCCGGAGCGCATTTACGCCGGGCCCTACCAGGAGCCGCTGTTTGCCTCGGACGACTTTGGGCGCACCTGGCGGCCGCTGGAGTTTGGCAAAGCCACGGTGTTCGATCTGGTTTTCGTGCCGCGGAAATGACCATGAAGACGATTCTCGCGTTCGCCTTTCTCCTCTCCGCGCCCGTCGGCTTCGCGCAGCCCGCCTTCACCGCCCCGCCGCCCTCGACCGCGCCGGTGGCCGACTCAGCGCAGCGCCGCGCGCAGTATCTGGCGCGTCGCATGGAGTCGCTGCGCTGGCGCACGGATCAGGCGGTGCCGGGCGAGCCCGCAAAGCTCGGACTTGCGGAGATCGCGGCCAAGCTCGCGCTGCGCGAGGACGCCGCGGCGTGTTCGGTGCGGATCGTCGAGCTGATGAAGACGCCGACGGGCGACATGTTCTGGATGTTCCCGGCGACGGCCATCTCCTACCTCGGCCGCGATCAACTCACGCCGGAGGCCAAGGCCGCGATCCGCGAGGCGTGGCGCACCTATTTCCCGCTGCGGGGCGACACCGAGAACCACTGGGTGATGTATTACACCACGATGCACCTCATGGCCGACTTGTGGCCGGGCGAGGGCGCCAACCGTTGGTTCAACGGCAAGTCGTCCGCCGAGATTTCCGCCGAGTCGCGCGCGTGGCTGCTGCACTGGATCGACCTCACGACGACCATCGGGCAGGGCGAATACGACTGCACGCACTACCTCGGCGAGTATGCGATCCCGATGCTCTACCTCGCGACGTGGGCGAAGGATCCCCAGATGCGCCAGCGCGGGCGCATGATGCTCGACTGGATTTTCGCCGACTTCGCCGTCGAGACGCTCAACGGCGCCTACATCGGCTCGCACGCGCGCACCGACGACACGACCGTGCTGGAGAAATGGAACGCGCTCTCGTCGTATTTCGCGTGGCAGCTGCTCGGCAACTGCCCGCCGCCTGCAGCCTACGGCGGCTGGGGTATTTATTTTTCCACGATCGCCGAGCACTACGAGCTGCCCGAGGTCATCTACCGCATCGGCACCGATCGCAGCGGGTCGTTCACGCACACCGAGCGCAAGCGCACGCGCCACCGCTGGCGCAACAGTGATGTGCGCAACGCCCCCGTCTACAAGACCGCCTACATCACGCCCGACTACGCGCTCGGCTCAGACCAAGGCGGCTTGCTTCAGCCGATCCAGCAGCACTCGTGGGACCTCACGTGGTCCGTGCCCGATCCGCGCGGCGTGCACAACACCATCTTTTCGGTGCAGCCGTTCTTCGGGCCGGAGGAACTCATGATGTATTTCGCCGAGATGCCGGACTACATGCCGGCCTCCGTGACTTTCCAGGGCAAGCCCACCTACATCAGCGAGGCCAAGCTCCTCGGCGGCTCGCCCTACGAGCAGATCTTCCAGCAGGACGACACGCTCATCACGCTCAGCGACATCCCGGCGAGCGCGCCGTGGAAACAGATCAACGGGTTTTTCTCGAAGGACCTCGCGCGGCTCGAGGAGGACGCGTCGGGCTGGCTCTTCGCGCAAGGCGGCCGGGCTTACATCGCCTACCGCCCGCTTGCGCCCTACGAGTGGCGCCCCTTGGAGAAGGGCGGCAAGCGCCTGCTCTCGCCGCACGCGAAGAACGGCACGATCCTGCAGGCCGCCGCGGCGCGCGAGTTCGCGAGCTGGGACGAGTTCAAGGCGAGGATTCGCGCCCTGCCGCTTTCCATCGCGCGCGAGCCCACGCTGCGCGTCGCCTTCACGAGCCTGCGGGGCAAGAAGATCGAGGCCACCTACGGCGCGGCGCCGCGCGTGGACGGCCGCGTGGTCGATCACGCGAAGGAGTGGAAACTCTTCGCCGGCCCGTATCTGAATGCCGAGGTCGGCGGCCGGAAGCTCACGCTCACCCACGGGAAGCTGAAGCGCGTGATCGATTTCAACACGCTCACGGTCACGGACTCGAGCGGCCCGTAGGGCGCGCCCGGAGATTGTAGGGCGGGCGCTTGTCGGCAGCCGCGGCACGGCGACAAGCGCCGGCCCTACACGACCTCCTTATCCGCCGGCCACTCCCTGCGTGTTGACGAAGATCGAGTAGATCGAGGTCGAGGCGGCCATGAAGAGCCGGTTGCGGTGGCGGCCGCCGAAGCAGACGTTGGCGCAGCGCTCGGGCAGTTCGATGCGGCCGATCAGTTTGCCGCCGGGGTTGAAGACGTTGACGCCGTCGAGGCCCTCGGCGCCCATGCCCCAGCCGACCCAGAGGTTGCCGTCGATGTCGACGCGCAGGCCGTCGGGCGTGCCCGCCGGCTCGGCCGTGATGAACGTGCGCGGGCGCGCGAGCTGCGTGCCGCCGGCGGTCACATCGTAGGCGCGGATCACACGCGGGCTCACGCCAGCCTCGACGAGGTAGAGCACCGCTTCGTCCGGGGAGAACGCGAGGCCGTTGGGCCGCGCGATGTCGCCGGCGACGACGGCGAGCTTCTTCGTCGCGGGATCCCAGCGATAGACATTCGTCGGCAGCTGCGGCTCGGCCTTCTCGCCCTCGTAGAAGCCAATGACGCCGAACGGCGGATCGGTGAACCAGATCGAGCCGTCGGACTTGCAGACGATGTCGTTGGGCGAGTTGAGCGGCTTGCCGTCGAACCGGTCGGCGATGACGGTGATCGTGCCATCGTATTCCGTGCGCGTGACGCGGCGGGTGAGGTGTTCGCACGACAAGAGCCGGCCCTGGCGGTCGCGCGTGTGGCCGTTGGTGTTCTGCGACGGCTGGCGAAAGACGGAGACCGCGCCGGTCTCCTCTTCCCACCGCATCACCCGGTTGCTGGGGATGTCGCTCCAGAGCAGGAAGCGCCCGTCGCCAAACCATACCGGCCCCTCGGCCCAGCGCTGGCCGGTGGCGAGGCGCTCGACCTTGGCGGCGTTGAGGCGGTATTTGGCGAAGCTGGCGTCGAGGACCTTGATCGCGGGATCGGGGTAGCGGGGGCTCGGCTGCCACTGCGCCAACGCGCGCGGCGCGGTGGCGAGAGCAGCGACGGCGCCGCCGGTGCGGAGAAAATCGCGGCGGTTCATGGGGCGGTGCGAGGCTCGCGCCCGCGGCGCGCGAAGTAAAGCGCGGGCAAGGACCCTCTACCTCGATCAGATTCGGGCGTGAAAAATGGCAGCCTCAGGTGTCTGTCGAGGCTTCGTAGAAATCGCTGGAGCCAAGTCCGAGAAGCCAGCTGGAAGCACGGTGACGTTCCTGTGTGATGCTTGTCAGGTTTTGTCGCGCGTTGGGTTCAGCTCGGCTGAGAGATTGTCCACCAGTGGCGATGTCGTCTTCAGAGAGTTGCAGGCCAAAGCGGAGAATTGGCTCACCCCGAGCTCTCGTTGCCAACGAGCGAAAATTGTAGGCGCGTCCAGATACTGAAAAATCACGCAGCCGCCAGTGAACATTGTAGATGAACTCGCCGAACTCCTGTAGCTCCGAATCTGCACGAAGCCGAGGATTCTGTAGCAGAGCTAGGCCGTCGGGAGTTGTGAACCCTATGCTTAGGGCCACCTGATGTGGGTCACATTGGTCGTCAAAAGCAGGAAGCTCGGATTTCTGAAGTGCCCATGCGAGAACGACGAGGCCTTCGCTGACCCAGCTTGAGTTAATGCGATCTCTTGGTGTGAGTGCGCCGAGATTGGTTTTCAGCACGTCCTTTTCCCAAGGCGTCATGTCAGCATCAAGGCCCAGCCGGGTAAGTGATGCGGTAGTGGTTGCGATGCGTTGCGGGATTTTCGGATCGTCGGTGACGAGATCGACAAACCCTCGATACGAAATTGCGGCCAAGATCAAGGCACGTCGCGCAACGGTTTCAGCGCTTGGTGGCTCGAAATCGAACTGGTTCTCGTCGGCCATCTCCCAGCGAATATGAGCTCAACCCACCCACGCCCGCGCGTTGTAGAAGAGCTGCATCCACGGCGAGTCCTCGCCCCATTCCTTGGGCGACCAGCTCATGCAGGCGCTGCGGAAGACGCGCTCGGGGTGCGGCATCATGATGGTCACGCGGCCGCTAGTCGTCGTGAGCGCGGTCATGCCGAAGGGCGAGCTGTTGGGATTGAACGGATAGAGCTCGGTCGGCTGGTGGTGGTTGTCGACAAACCGGCCGGACACGAGACCGGAAGCGCTGAACGTGGTCGCCGCCGTTGGGTCGGGGAACTCGGCGTAGCCCTCGCCATGCGCGACGGCGATCGGGATCACGGAGCCGGCCATGCCGCGGAAGAGCACGCTCGGGCTCGGCTCGATTTTCAGGGAGACGAAGCGGCCCTCGTAGCGCTCGGACTTGTTCTGCACGAAGCGCGGCCATTTCTCCGCCCCCGGGATGATCGACTTGAGGTTGCTCACCATCTGGCAGCCGTTGCACACGCCGAGCGCGAACGCATCCTCGCGGGCGAAGAAGGCCGCGAACTCCGCGCGCGCGCGCTCGTTGAAGAGGATGCTCTTGGCCCAGCCTTCGCCGGCGCCAAGCACGTCGCCGTAGCTGAAGCCGCCGCACGCCGCGAAGCCGCGGAAATCGCGCAGCGACACGCGGCCGGAAAGGATGTCGGTCATGTGGACATCGACGGCGCGGAAACCCGCGCGCGTGAACGCCGCGGCCATCTCGACCTCGCCGTTGACGCCCTGCTCGCGGAGGATCGCGACGGGAGGGTGGGCTTTGGTGTTTAGGTAGGGCGAACCGTCCCCGGTGAGCCGCGGCTCGGCCGGGACGCCTCGCCCTACCTCGAACGTGACCTTCGGCCTGATGCCCGGGTTTTTCGGATCGAGGCGGAGCGCGTGCTCTTGTTCGGCGCAGGCGGGGTTGTCGCGCAGGCCTGCGATGCGGCGGGTGACGTCGGACCAGATGGCGCGGAGGGCAAAGAGGTCTTCCTCGAAGAGGATTTTTCCGCTGCGGCTGACGCGGAGCGTGTGCGTGCGATTCAGCGCGCCGATCCGCAGGGTGCAGTTCTTGAAGCCG
>JAEUHB010000448.1 GCA_016794665.1 Opitutaceae bacterium | reverse complement strand
GCGGACGGGGAACGTAGCCAAGGCTCGGCGGTTTCAGGGGGCGCGCAACTCCGAAGCGCGCAGCTCGCGGCGGAAGACGCTTTCGCCGTGAATCGTCACGATCTCGATTGTCGCGGTGGGATCGGTGCCGGGGGTTGCGGTGACGAAGCCGAAGGCCGGGCCGTCGAGATACTCGAACAGCGTCTCGCCGGAACGGCCGGTGCCCACGGCGTTGGTGAGCCAGCCGCTCTCGATTTCCAGCAGCGGGTAGCCGCGCGTGCGGCGGTGGAGACGCACGTCGTTGCGATGGCGATCGCTCGAGATGAGGACGACGCCGGAGATCCGCTGGGCGCCGATGAAGTCGAAGAGCTCCTCGCGTTCAGTGCGGTAGCCATACCACGTGTCGCGCGTGTGGAGCCGCTCGCCCGCGGGGCCGATGTCGACCTTCGCATCGTCGGCCCACGCGACCGGAGAGACGAGGAGCTTGAACGGCGCGGTGGATTTTTTCAGTGCGTCGAGCAGCCAGGCCTTTTGCACGGGCCCGAGCATCGAGGCGCCGGGCTTCAGGAAATTTTCCCGGTAGGTGCGGCCGTCGAGGAGAAAACATTCGACCGGGCCGGCGCGAAACGCGTGCCACACGCCGGGTCGTGCCGGTTCAGCGCCATGGGTGGGGTTGTTCCAGTTGCGGCGGAAGAGCGCGAGGTGATCCACTTTCCAAGCGGGCTTGTCGGTGAACGGGCCGAGGAACACGTCGTCGATGCCCGCGTCATGGTCGTCCCAGATCGCAAAGGTTGGCACGGACGCGGCGAGGCGGCGGAACTCGGGACGGGACTGGCGCTGGTAGTAGGTATAGTCGTGAAACGGGCCGGTGCGCTCAGGGAGGTCGAGGTAGACGTTGTCGCCGAGAATCATGAACGCGTCGGGCCGGCGCAGGCGGATCGTGTCCCACATGCGCTCGTTTGCCGGCTCGTAGCGCGCGCAGCCGCCGAACGCGATGCGCACCGTTGCCGCGCCCGCTTCCGCGGGAAACGTCGCGAACTCCCACTCGGGCGGGCGTGGGAGCGCGCGGCCATCGATCGCGAGTTGGTAACGGTAGCGCGTCGCGGGCTTTAGCCCGGTCACCTCGATCACGCCGGTGTGGTCGTCCGCGGCGCGCGTCCGGCCGGCGCCGATGGCATCGGGCGACGCGAAATCCCCGCGGGCGCTCACGTGCACGTCGACGCGCGCCTCGCCGAGCGTGCGCACCCAGAAGCGCGCGCTCGCCGGGGTGACGGCGCCGAGCAGCGGGCCGTGCAGCAGACGCGATGTCTCCGCGCGGAGACGTCGGTAAGCGGCGGTCAGGCCGAGCGGTGCGGTGAGTTCTCCGAGTGGCAGGAGCACGCGCTCCGGGGGGAGGCCGGAGGCGAGCGCTGCCTCGACTGATTGCTCGGCCGCGGCGGTGTCACCCAGGCGACCATGCGCAAGCGCCAGGACATAGTGCGACTCCGCGTCGAGCGGATCCGTGGCGAGGCGCTCGCGGCAGAGCGCGATGGCCTCGGCGACGCGGCCTTCGATCAGGTGGAGCAGCTGCGGCTGGCCGATGCGCGGCGGTTTTTCGTTGGTGAAGAATCGGCGGTTGAACGGATTCTCGCTGCCGAAATACGGCAGGGGATCGCCGGGCAGGAACGCCTCGGGCGGGGCGAACTGATCCTGCTCGTAGCGCTGGGCGAAGCCATCGATTGCGCCGAGCAGCGCGATGAGGATGAGGCGGGCGGGGTTCATCGCCATGACCGCGGGGCAATCACCGCCGGCGTGACGCCAGCGAGGTCTTTGCAACCGAGGAGGGCGAGCGCCATGCGGAGTTCGCGGAGCAGCAGGCGCTGGATGTGCGCGACGCCGTCGGCACCGGCGAGCGTAAGGCCGTGCAGGTAGGGCCGCCCGATGAGCACGGCCTGGGCGCCGAGCGCGAGGGCTTTCACGATATCCGTGCCGCGGCGGACGCCGCCGTCCATCAGCACCGGCGCGCGGCCGGCGACCGCGTCGGCGACGGCGGGGAGCGCGTCGATGGTGGCCGGCACGGTGTCGAGGGCCCGGCCGCCGTGGTTGGAGACGATGATGCCGGAGGCGCCGATTTTCAGGGCCTCGGTGGCATCCTCGGGCGTCATGATGCCCTTGAGGAGGACGGGCACCGTGGCGTGGGCGATGAGCTCCGCGACCTCGGCCCAGACGAGGCGGATTGGCCGGACGCGTTCGAGCGAGAAGCGGCCGGGCTCGAAACGCGAAGTGAGGTGCGGATAGCCCAGCTCCGGCGGCAGGCGAAAGCCCGCGCGCTCCTCGCGGTTGCGGGCGCCGGGCACCGGGCTGTCGACCGTGATGCAGTGCGCGCGCGCGCCCGCGGCCTCGGCGCGGCGCATCATGTCCTTGGTGTGCGCGAGCTCAGGGCGCGGATAGACTTGGAACCATAGCGGGGCCTTGGTAGCGGCGGCGACCTGCTCGATGGGTGTGTTGGAGAGCGTGCTGAGCACGTAGGCCGTGCCGGTGCGGTCCGCACCACGCGCGACGGCCAGTTCCCCTTCGGGATGCAAGATGCGGTTCGACGACGTGGGCGCGAGGAGGATGGGCGCGGACAACTCGACGCCAAAGAGGCGCACCGTGGTGTCGAGCGCGCTCACGTCGTTGAGCACGCGTGGGCGGAGCATGATCTCCTGAAAGCGCTCGGTATTCCAGCGGAGTGTCCGCTCGTCGGCCGCGCCGCTCTGCACGAACTCGAAAAAATCGCGCGGCGTGATCTGGCCCGCGGCGGACTCGGCATCGGCGAGCGACACGATGTCGTCGAGCGCGCGGCCGGGTGCGTAGGGGTGGGTTGGCGCGGGCGACGCGCGCAGCAGGCTGCGCGGCGCGATCGAGAGTCCGGCGAGCAGCGCCGAACGGCGGAGGAAATCGCGGCGGCGGTGAGTCATGAACGTCGGAAGCGCGGCCACCTCACGCGAGCGCCGCGCGCAGGATCTCCGCCGGATGGACGGCGATGCGGCCGGTCGCATCCTTGATTTGGTGGCGGCAGCTGGTGCCCGGGGCGCAGATCGCGGTCTCGGGCGCGGCGGCGCGCACGGCGGGAAAGAGCACGAGCTCGCCGATTTGCTGGGAGAGCGCGAAGTGCTCGGCCTCGTAGCCAAAGGATCCCGCCATGCCGCAGCAGCCCGACGG
>JAEUHB010000440.1 GCA_016794665.1 Opitutaceae bacterium | reverse complement strand
TCGTCTCCAGGCGCACGCCGCCCGAGACCTCGACCACCGCGGCGCCGGCAATGAGCGCGACGGCGCGGCGGATCATCTCGGGCGGCATGTTGTCGAGCAGGATGATCTCCGCGCGGGCGCGGAGCGCCTCCTTCACCTCGGCGAGCGTCTTGGCCTCGACCTCGATCTTGGCGCCATGCGGGGCGGCGGCGCGGCATTTTTCCACGGCGCGCGTAAGCGAGCCGGCGGCGGCGATGTGGTTGTCCTTGATGAGCACGTGCTCGCCCAGCGACGAGCGGTGGTTGAAGCAGCCGCCGCAGCGCACGGCGTATTTTTCCAGCGCGCGCCAGCCCGGCGTGGTCTTGCGGGTATCGGCCACGCGCACGCCCGTGCCGGCCACGGCGTCGGCAAAGGCCCGCGCCTTGGTCGCGATACCGGAGAGCCGCTGGAGAAAATTAAGCGCCGTGCGCTCGGCGGTGAGCATCGCGCCCGTGGGGCCGTCGACGCGCAGCACGCGCGCGCCGCGCTTCACGCGCGCGCCGTCGCGGGCGAGGAGCTTGGTCTTCAGCGCGGGATCCACGCGCGCGAAGACCCGCGCCGCCACGTCCAGCCCGCACACGACGAGGTCCTGCTTTGCGTCGATAAACGCCCGCGACCGGTGCGCCGCCGGGAAGATCGCGCGGCTGGTGACGTCGCCGAGCCCGGCGTCCTCCTCGAGCGCGAGGTCGATCAGGTGGTCGGTGCGCGGTGAGATCATGGGCGCCGAGGGGAGCGGGGAAGGCGGCCGATGACAAGCCGCGGCACCAGCACGAGGCCCGGGACGCCGGGCCGGCGTGACCCGGCGCCCCTGAGCGGCCCGGACCGGAATCGCGACCGGATCGTCTTCATCCGGGAGCGCGAGTGCGGCGGGCGGGCGCATCGGCGCACGGTTTCGATCCGCCGTCGAGCGTGGGTCGGACCGATGTGAATATCTTTCCGCGTGTCGTCCCGCTGCTCACGAAGCGGGCTGCAAGAACCCGCTCGCCCTCAGTCCGTCGGCGCCAGCTCAAACATACGCTCGATGCACCGCGCTGCGCGCTGACGCATGCCCTCGTCGAGCGTCACGATTTGATCGGGGCGCGGCGACTTGAGGGCGTCGCGCACTTTCTCGAGCGAGTTGAGTTTCATGTAGGGGCAGAGGCGGCAGCCCCCGATGAAGTTTTTTTCCGGCGCCTCCACTTGCAGGCGGCCGACGAGGCCGCACTCCGTGAGCATGAGGTAGTAGGGCGCCCCCGTGGTCTTCACGTATTTCATCATCGCGCCCGTGCTGCCGACGAAGTCGGACACGGCGGCGACCTCCGGCGTGCACTCGGGGTGCGAGACGACCTTGAGCCCGGGGAACTGCGCGCGCGCCGCCGCGATGTCGGCCGGCCCGAATTGGTCGTGCACCATGCACGTGCCGTCGGACGTGATGATCTCCTTGTCCACGCCGCGGCGCCGGAGCTCGTCCCGCACGTTCTGCCCCATCAGCCGATCGGGCACGAAGAGGATGCGGCGCGCGGGGAGATTCTGCACGATGTGGTAGACGTTGCCCGAGGTGACGCACACGTCGGACTCGGCCTTCACGTCGGCCGTGCTGTTGATATAGCAGACGACCGTGGCGTCTGGGTAGAGGGCCTTGAGCTTGCGCACGCCGTCGCCGTCGATCGAGTCGGCGAGCGAGCAGCCGGAGCCGCGGTCGGGCACGACGACGGTGGCGTCGGGCGAGAGGATTTTCGCGGTCTCCGCCATGAAGACGACGCCCGCGAACACGATCACCTTCGCGCGGGCCTTCTTGGCGGCGAGGCTGAGGAAGTAGGAGTCGCCCTTGAAGTCCCCGACGCCGTAGACGATCTCCGGCTCCACGTAGGAGTGCGTGAGGATCACAGCGTCCTTTTCTTTTTTCAGCCGGTTGATCTCGAGCGTGAGGGGCGCGATGGCGCGGCAAGCCTCGTAATTCCAGGTCTTGCCGCGCGGATCGCAGTCCACATGCAGGAGCGCGCGGAGGAGGCGGTCGGCCTCGGCTTCGATCTCATCGGCGGCGATGGCGGCGGTCATGGGCGATCAACAAACGCGATCGCGCGGGCGCGTCAAAGGATAGTCTTGTCACGCCCGCCGCGCGCGCGCCACGTTCACGCGCGTGAGCCTCGCCGATCTCCGCAAAGACTACTCGCTGGCCGGCCTCGCCGAGAAGGATCTCGCGCGGGATCCTTTCCGGCAGTTCGAAAAGTGGTTTCAGGAGGCGGAGGCCTCCAAGCTTGTCGAGCCCAACGCCTGTGTGCTTGCCACCGCCACGCCCGACGGCCGGCCCTCGGCGCGGACCGTCCTGCTCAAGGGCGCCGATGGCCGCGGGTTTGTCTTCTACTCGAACTACGAAAGCCGCAAGGGCCGCGAGATTGCGGCCAACCCGCGCGCGACGCTGGTGTTTCCGTGGTTCGCGTTCGAGCGTCAGGTAATCATCGAGGGCGCGGTGGCGCGCACCTCGCGCGAGGAGAGCGAGGCGTATTTCCACTCGCGGCCGCGCGCGAGCCAGCTCGGCGCCTGGGGTTCGCAGCAAAGCTCGATCATCGCCGGCCGCGCCGTGCTGGAGGACGGCATGAAGGCGCTGGAGCAAAAATACGACGGCCAGACCGTGCCGTTGCCGCCGCACTGGGGCGGCTGGCGGCTGGCGCCGGAGACCGTGGAGTTCTGGCAGGGCCGCCGCAGCCGCCTGCACGATCGCCTGCGCTACCGGCGGCAGGCCGACGGTTGGATGGTCGAGCGCCTCGCGCCGTGAGCCGGACCCGCGTCGCCAAAAAATCCAACCCGCGGAAACCGATTCCCGCGGCGCTGCTGGCCGCGGCGCTGCGCGCGCAGAGCGAAGGCGTCAGCATCGCCGACCGCACGCTGCGAATCGTCTTTGCCAACGACAGTCTCGCTGCGCTCACGGGCTGCGCCCCGGCCGAGCTTGCAGGGCGCACGCCCGCGGACTTCCACGCCGATCGCGCCGAGGTCGCGCGCCTGCGCC
This sequence comes from Opitutaceae bacterium, assembly GCA_016794665.1. GTDB lineage: Bacteria > Verrucomicrobiota > Verrucomicrobiia > Opitutales > Opitutaceae > ER46. Next base: position 298 of record JAEUHB010000440.1, on the reverse strand, counting down.
GGTGGCTGATCCGCGCCGTGCCGGGCGAGTCGCTCGCCGGCGAGGGCTTCCTTTTGCACCGCGACGGCCGCACGGTGAGCGCGGCGTGGAACTTTGACCCGCTGTTCGACCGGCGCGGGCGGCTCACGCACGTCGTCGCGAGCTACCGCGACCAGACGGAGAAGCGCCGGCTGCAGGAGGCGCTCGCGCGGGCGCAGCGGCTCGACGCGCTCGGCCGCCTCGCCGGCGGCGTGGCGCACGACTTCAGCAACCTGCTCGCGGTCATCAATGCGTTCTCGGAATCGCTGACGGCGCGGCT
>JAEUHB010000423.1 GCA_016794665.1 Opitutaceae bacterium | reverse complement strand
GAAAGGCTTGGCCGCGAGTAGACCGTCCGCGCTCGCGCCGTCAAAATCGGGCAGCGGAAAGCGGGCCTGCGGACGGTTGAAAAAGAAAACGTGTTCCCCTAGGCGGGCCATCGGGAAGCTTGTCTGCCGCGCCCAATTCGGGATCGGTTCGCCCGCCGGCATGTGCGCACAGCGGCCGTCAGCGCCGTATTCCCAGCCGTGCAGCGGACACGCGAGGCGCCCGCCACGGATCGTGCCGCATGCGAGGTCCGCGCCCATGTGCGCGCAGCGGCCGGAAATGACGGCGGGCACTCCGCCCTCGGCGAGGAAACCGACGAACGCTTGGCCCGGGGGCACCGCGCAGCGCACCGGCCCGCGGCGCAACTGCGCCAACGTGCCGAGGTGATACCACGACGCCGGCGCGGCCGCGAACGGCGCGGCATCGGGCGCGGTCGGCTGGATTTGCTGCACCGAGTCCACCCGCCGAAGCAACTGCGGCGGCTGAACGCGCGCAAGCAAGCGTTGGAAAAAACTCGGATCCGGAGGCGCGACTGCGCACGTTCGTGCGATGCAAACGTCCCCCAAAGTCGTCCTCGTCACTGGCGCCGGCTCGGGCATCGGCCGCGCGGTCGCGCAGGCGATGCTGGGCGCGGGTTATGCCGTCGTGCTGGTCGGACGGCGAGCGGAGGCGCTGGAGGAAACCGCGCGCGCCGGCAACGCGGCGGAGGCTGCGCGCGCCCTCGTGGCGCCGGCGGACATCACGAACCCGGCGGCGGTGCGCGCGGTGTTCGACCTGGTCCGCGAACGCTTCGGTCGGATCGATGTGCTTTTCAACAATGCCGGCGTGAACGCCCCCGCGATGCCGTTCGAGGATTTGCCGGTCGAGAGGTGGCGCGAGGTGATCGACACGAATCTGACCGGTGCGTTTCTGTGCGCGCAGGCGGCGTTTCGCCTGATGAAGACGCAGACGCCACGCGGCGGCCGCATCATCAACAACGGCTCCATCTCGGCCCACGTGCCGCGGCCGGGCGCCGTCGCCTACAACGCCGCCAAGCACGGCGTGAGCGGCCTGACGAAGACGTTGATGCTCGACGGCCGCCCCTTTGACATCGCCTGCGGGCAAATCGACATCGGCAACACCGAGACACCGATGGCCGGCCGGATGAAGAAAGGCGTGATGCAGGCCAACGGCACGATCGCGCCCGAGCCGACGTTTGACGTGAAGCACGTCGCGGACGCCGTGCTCTACATGGCCGGGCTGCCGCTCGACGCGAATGTCCCGACGATCACCGTGATGGCCACGAAGATGCCCTACGCGGGGCGCGGCTGAGCGCGGCGAGCGGCTATTTGCGTCCTAATCGGCTCGCCGGCGAACGTCATGGCCGTGTGCGCGGCGAATTTGCAATTGGTCATCGTGTTTGGCCGCGATCGTTTTTAGGATCGTGAACTCAGCCAGCACCTCCGGGGCGACGCGGCATTCCGCCGGGTCGTTTCAGGCGCGGCTGACTTCCCCTTCATGCGCGACGAATATGTGAGAGCCGCCCTCGAGGTCATCGAGGACCCGAATGTGCTCATCAATGTCGTCTCGCGCCGGGTGAAACAGCTCAGGCGCGGCAACCGCGCGCTGGTCGAATCGCTGGAAAAGCTTTCGGCGGAGGACACCGCGTTGCGGGAAATCATCGAGCGCAAGATCAGCTACGAGCTGGCGACCCCCGACGAGCTTGCCGCGCGACGCCGCTGAACGGCATCCACCCAATATTTCCCGGGCATGAAGCCCGGGCAACCCAGCGAAAGAACCCATGGCCAAAACACAGAACTCGAAGAAGCAAGTCCGCAAAGCGCCCGCCAAGACCGCGAAGGAAAAGAAGGCCGCCAAGCGCGCCAAGAAGTAAGGCGCGCAGCCTGACGCTGCGCGTCGCGCGGTGAACCCCGGCGGCTTTTGCCGCCGGCCACTCCATCTTGGCTCATAGCAACGAGCCAGGTTTGATTTTTCGTGTCCGGAGCAAATCGCGCCGGGACGATACGACGGCGGGAAGGCCTGAAGCGGGCCGGGGCCCAAAGGCCCCTTCGGCTCAAGCACCTTCCGCAGCCACCCGCAGGGCTGGGCGGACAACTGGTCGGGCCTGCGCGTGCGGGCGAGGCGGTCAGTTTGGCGCCTCGTAGCCCAACACCTCGACGCGCGGCGTCGGAGGCGGGATGGGCAGGCCATATTTGCGATAAAGGTCGTGAAACGCGGCGATGGTGGAGAAGCCGGGCTTGAAGTTGCCGAAACGGTGCCCTTCGGCGACGAGCAGCGGGGTCCAGCCGCGTTTGTTCTTCGTGTTCCAGACCTCGAGCTTCGCCCCCTTTTCGTCGAGCAGCTTGATGACCTTGGGAAAATTTGCGAACGCGGCGCCGTGCATCGCGGTGTCGCCGTTGTTGGATACGGCGTTGATGTCGGCGCCGAGCGAGAGAAGGTAGTTCACGGCCTCGACGGCCTCGTCCTCCGTGCCGGCTTCCTCCTCGACGGCGCGCGTGCCGAGACCCGCGGCGGCCATGAGCGGCGTGATGCCGTCGGCGTTCGTCATTGTGGGGTCGGCGCCGAGCGAGAGGAGGAGCTTCATGAACGGTGTGTCGGCGGTGTCGGCCGCGAGCATGAAGGGCGTGCAGCCCTTGCGCGCGACGCGGCCGCCGCCGCTCGGGCCGCCGGTGAGGCGGAGGTTGGGGTTGGCGCCCTTGGCGACGAGTTTGCGGATGAGATCGTCGCTCGTGAAGAGCCCGGCGGTGTCGGGCACGGGCTGGCCATCGTCCTCGCCGCTGTCGGGCTTGCGCACCCACGAGAGCACGTGGAGCGGCGCGTAGCCGGAGCGCATGTCGTTGGGATCGGCGCCGAGGTCGAGGAGCTGGGCGGCGAGCTCGAAGTGGGCGTTCTCGACGGCGACGATGAGTGCGCTGGTGCCGGTGCGTGCGCCCTTGCGGACGTTGGTGCGCGCGGGCTTGGTGGCTTCGTTGAGATCGACGCCGGCCTTGAGCAACGCCTGCACGGTGGCGGTGCGGCCGGTGCGCACGGCGAAGAGGAGCGGCGTGAAGCCCGAGTCGCTGGGCGCGCGGAAATCCGCGCCCGCGGCGATCAGCGCCTCAACGACGGTGGCATGGCCGTGATGCGCGGCCCACATCAGCGCAGTCTGGCCGCCGGCGGGGAGCTTGTCGTCGGCGCGCGCGCCCTTGGCGAGGAGGGCCTGCACCGCGGCGAGGCGGCCGGTGCGCGCGGCGGTCATGAGCGGCGTCTCGCCGCCGCGGAGCGCGAGGTTGGCGTCGGCGCCGGCGTCGAGCAGCGCGGTCACGAGCGCGGCGTTGCCGTTGGTGCAGGCGAGAGAGAGCGGGGTGACGCCGTAGCGGTTCTGGGCGTTGGGATTGGCCTTGGCGGCGAGGAGCACTTTCGCGGTCGCGAGATCGTCGTGGCGCGCGGCCCAGTGGAGCGCGGTGGTGCCGTCGGATTGCGCAGCGTCAATGGCGGAGTCGGGCAAGAGGGCGCGGATCGCAGCGGTGTCCTTGCGCTCAACGGCATCGGCGAGCGGCGCCGCGGCGAACGCTGTGGCCGCGGAGAGCAGGGACAAGCCGAGCAGCAGTGAACCACAGAGGCACAGAGGCACGGAGAAAGGCCGGGGCGGATTGAGTCTGCTCTGTGTCTCTGTGCCTCTGTGGTTCATGATTTGACGAAAGGTTTCGGTCAGCTCGCGAGCCGAGCACGTAATTCAGCAACAGAGACAGCCCACTTCTCGTTGCCTTCCCACAGACTCAGCAGTTCTGACGGTTCGCGTTTGATACGGTCGAGAGCTGCAATTGCTTTCTTAATCAGTGCGGCTGTTGGTTTGATGGGATGGGCCTCGACCCATGTTGAAACGTCCTCCGAGTAGGCGTCGCGCGGCGACGGTTTTCCGTGGAGCCAAGCTACGACCTCCGCGGCTGCGATTGCTTCGTCGCCTGCAGGGGCCTCGAGGTAATCGTCACCCGCATCGAGAACAGTCTGTAACGTTTCTTCAATGTATGAGAGGTCTTCTGAATCCTCTAGGCCGTAGGCCCAGTCACACGCGGTGTCGTTTCCGAAGGGCAATTCACTCCAAGCACCCATAGTGAATGTCAGTTGAAGTGAAAATTTGGTGCTCGAACGGTTTCCACCTCACACCGTCAGCGGCGTGAACAGGTCGTTCACCTTGCCCGTGCTGTCGGCGAAGGAGTCGATTTTCACGCCGGCTTTGTCGAGGAGCGTGAGGTGCAGGTTCGCGAGCGGCACCGGCTCCTTGTAAGTGAGGTGGCGGTTGCCCTTCACGCCGAAGGCGCGGCCGCCGGCGACGAGCGTCGGGAGGTTCGTGTGATCGTGGATGTTGGGGTTGCCGATGCCGGAGCCGTAGAGGAGCAGCGTGTGGTCGAGGAGCGAGCCGTCGCCGTCGGGCGTGTTCTTCAGGCGGTCCAAGTAGTAGGCGAAGAGCGAGACGTGGAAGGCGTTGATCTTCGCCATGCGGGCGATCTTCTCGGGGTCGTTGCCGTGGTGGGAGAGCGGGTGGTGGGGATCGGCGACGCCGGCCTCGGCCATGTAGGTGCGGTTGCTGGTCTC
>JAEUHB010000406.1 GCA_016794665.1 Opitutaceae bacterium | reverse complement strand
GCGCACGGCTTCGACAGCTACGTGTCCAAGGCGCTGACGACGCACCTCGGCGCCGGCACCTTCAAGATCCTCGGCCCCGCCTACGAATCGCTGCTGCTCGGCGGCGCCACGCTTGCGATTCTCTGGCTCGTCCTGTGGTGGATGTATCGGCGCAGAATCTTCCTCAAACTGTGACACCGGCCACCCACCGGCCGGAAAACATCACGACTTCTTCGCGCCCTCGCCCAGCACTGCGGCGACCTTCTGCTCGTAGGTCTCGCTGTGCTCCGCGCCCACCTTGCGGTCGCGGATCTGGCCGTCGCGATCGATCAGGAACGTCGTCGGGATTGCCTCAATCCCACCGAAGGCCTTTTGAATCTCGTCGTCGCCCATCACGAGCGCGTAGTTGATGCCGTATTTCGCGGCGAACGCCTTCACAACCTCGGGCCCGCCTTGGTCGAGCGAGACCCCGACAATTGCCAGTTGGTCGCCGTATTTCTTTTGCATCGCCACATAGCCGGGAATCTCCACGCGGCACGGCCCGCACCAGGTCGCCCAGAAGTCGACGACCACGACCTTCCCCTTGAGCTGCGCAAAGGCGACGTCCTTGCCATCCACATCCTTGAGCTTCCATGCGGGGGCGGGGCCGATCTTCGGCAAAGCGGCAAGGGCCGAGGATACCGGCTTGGTGGCGGCGTCTCCCGTGGTCGCGGGCTTGCCGCAGCCGGTGAGCAGGAGTGCGCCAAACGCGAGCGGGACGACGGGAACAAGGTGCGTGATTTTCATGAAGGGAGAGGGCGGCCGAAACCTTGCCATGGGAGCCGCGGCGGCAAATTTTCTTCCGCGAATTCCGCCGCCCGGCCGGCGCGCCGCCGCGTCATTTGCCGTGGGACTCCGGCAGGTCGAGCCCGAGCGTCTCGATGAACTTCTTCATCGCGGGCGTGAGCACGCGGCCCTTGCGGTGGAGGATGGCGAGCGGCCGGGTGAATCCCTTGCCCTTGAAGTGCAGCACGGCGAGCGTGCCCTGCTTGTGCTCCTGCATCACGGTGGCCTGCGGCACAATCGCGATGCCATGGTCAATCTCGACGGCGCGCTTCACCGTCTCGATGTTGTCGAACTCCATCACCGGATCGATCTCGAGCTTGTGCTCGCGGAAGATGGCGTCGACGGCCTTGCGCGTCGGGATATCCGGATCGAAGCCGATGAATTTCTGCGAGGCGAGGTCCTTGACCTCGATGTCGCTGCGTTTGGCCAGCGGGTGCTGCGGGTGCGTGATGAGCACGAGGTGGTCGTCGCGAAACGGCAGCACCTCGATCTGCCGCTGCTTCACCGGGAAGGCGACCAGGCCAAAGTCGACGGCGTTGTGCAGGATGTCCTCGTAGACGAGGTTGGACCGGCGGTATTCCACGCGCACGTTCACGGAGGGGAAGTCGTGCAGGAATTTCTTGATGAACGGGGGCAGCTCGTGGAGCCCGATCGAATAGATGGTCGAGATGCGAATCGTCCCGCTGATGACCTTTTTCATCTCCTGCAGCTCGGAGAGGAGCTTTTCGTAGGTGTGCAGGATTTCCTTCGCCGCGTCGTAGACGCGCGTGCCCTCGCGCGTGAGCTGGAACTGCTTCTGGCTGCGGTCAATCAGCAGGCACTTGAAATGCCGCTCCATCGCGCGCGCCTGCTGGCTCACGGCGGACTGCGTGATGCCGTTCAGCTTGGCCGACTTTGAAAAGCTCTTCGTCTCGACGAGGTCGGCGAAGATTTTGAAATTCTCGATCTGCATGATTGGCTGGCCTTGTTTGCCGCAGCCTAGAAAGTCCCGCCTCGCCGTAAACCACCAAGTTCGCCCGCCGCCCCATGCTGATCGCCTACGAGGAATTCGCCCGCCGCGCCGACGCCATCCGCGCCCGGATCGCCGCCGCGTGCGCGCCGGCCGGCCGCGACCCCGCGACGGTGCAGCTTCTGGCGGTGACAAAGACCCACCCCGCTGCCGCCGCCGACTACGCGGCGCGTTACGGCCTGCGCGGCGTCGGCGAGAACCGCGTGCAGGAGGGCATTGAAAAGCGCGCCCAGATCGCCGCCGCCTCATCGGGCCTGCGCTGGGAGCTCATCGGTCACCTCCAGTCGAACAAGGCGAAGCTCGCCGCACGGCACTTCGACCGCATCCAGAGCGCGGACAGCCCGAAGCTCCTCGTCCACCTCGACCGCGCCGCCGCCGAGGTCGGACGAGCCCTCCCGGTCCTCCTCCAAATCAACGCCGGCGACGATCCCGCGAAGTTCGGCGCCGACCCAGCCGATGCTCCCGCGCTCCTCGAGGCCGCGCTTGCGCAGAAGAACCTCCGCGTCGACGGCCTGATGACCATCGCGCCGCTCGGCGCCACGCCCGCCGAGACCGCGGCGCACGCCGAGCGGACCTTTGCAAATCTCCGCCGCCTCCGCGATGAGCTCGCGACCCGCTTCGGCACGCCGCTGCCCGAGCTCTCGATGGGCATGACCGGCGATCTCGCCCTCGCCGTCGCCGCCGGCAGCACGATGGTCCGGGTGGGCACCGCGCTGTTCGGCGCGCGGTGATTTTCTCGCGGCCCGGCCGTTTGGCAGTTGCTCCGCCCACGAAAAGAATTTCGTTTGCGCCCGTGGAAACCGAAGTCCTCGGCACTGCGGAAAGGGAGGCGCTGCTCGGCCTGATCGATGATCCGAGCCCGGCGGTGCGCCGCGCCCTGCTGATGCGGTTCACGGAGCTTGGGCCGGTCGCCGCGGCGTTGCTCCAGGCGGCCGCGCGCGGCTCCAACCGCGTGCTCGGCCGCCATGCCGCCTGGTTCCTCGACGAGCTGAAGTTCACCGATCCCGTCGCCGAGTTTCGCGGCTTCATCCGCTCGATGAACTACGAGCTCGAGACCGGCGCCCTGCTCCTCGCGCGCACCGTGTCGCCGCGGCTCGACGCCGGCGACTGCATCGCGCAGCTCGACGCCATCGCCGCGCGCTGCCGCGAGCTGATCGTCGAGCCCTCCTCCGCCCGCGAAAAGTGCCGCGTGATCAATCGCGTGCTGTTCCACGAGCAGGGCTTCCACGGCAACGTCGACGACTACACCGACCCGCTCAACAGCTTCCTCGATCAGGTGCTGGCCCGCCGCACCGGGCTGCCGATTTCGCTGAGCATCGTCTACCTGCTGGTCGCGCAGCGCGTGGGCGTGGAGCTCGAGCCCGTCGGGCTGCCGGGGCATTTCGTCGTCGGCTGCTTCAGCGACGGGCTGCCTTTCTTCGTCGATCCCTTCGACCGCGGGCTTTTTCGCGGTCCGGTGGAAATGTTTGAGCTGCTGCGCTCGAGCCAGCACACGCCCGTGCCGTCCGACCTCGCCCCCACCCCGGTGCGCGAGGTGCTGTGCCGCAGCTGCCGCAACCTGGTGAACCACTACACCGCCGCCGGCGACATGGCGCGGGCCCGGCTCTTTGCGGGCTTTGTCGAGGAGTTCGAGACGACCTACGCCAAGCACGCGACGTGATCCGCGCGCGTTGATTCTCGATTTTCGATTTGGCGCGTGGAGCGCGCCGCTGTTTCAATCGAGAATCTGAAATCGAACATCGAAAATCAGGAAGTCCTCACGCTCGCCGACCTCGCGTCCTGGTCCCGGCCCGGCACTTCCCTCGCCGTCCTCGGCCACCCGATCAAACACTCGATCAGCCCGGCGATGCACAACGCCGCGCTCGCCGTGCTCGCGCGCGACGATGCGCGCTTCGCCGCCTGGCGTTATTTCCGATTTGAAGTCCACCCCGACGACCTGCCGCGCGCGCTGGAACTGCTGCACGAAAGGAAATTTCGCGGGGTGAACCTCACCGTGCCGCACAAAATCATCGCGTTCGACCGGGTGGCCGAGGTCGACCCCGCGGCGCAACCGGTCGGAGCCGTCAACACCCTCCTCTGGACCGAACGTGGCTGGCGCGGCCACAACACCGATGGCTACGGCCTCGCCGCCGCCATGAAAGAGACGCTTGGTCGCGATCTCAGCGGCGCGCATGTCATCCTCCTCGGCGCAGGCGGCGCCGCGCGCGGCGCCGCGGTCGAGTGCCTTCAGCGTGGCTGCGCGTCCCTCTCGATCGCCAACCGCACCCGCGAAAACCTGGACGCGCTCCTCGCCGTCCTCGCGCCCATCGCCGGGGGCGTGCCCGTGCGGGGGTTTTCCCCGTCGGGGCTCCCGCAGGACTTGCCGGCCGGCTCGCTCGTCATCAACGCGACCAGCGCCGGACTGAAATCCTCCGATCCCGCTCCCATCGATCTCACGGCGCTGCCGCGGCCCGCCGCGGTGTTCGACATGATCTACAATCCGCCCGTGACCCCGCTGCTGCGTTCGGCGGCGAAACTCAGCGCGCCCGGCGCCAACGGCCTGGCGATGCTAGTGCACCAAGGCGCCAAGGCCCTCGAAATCTGGAGTGGCGTGCCCGCCGGGCGCACGGCACCGGACATGGCCGCCGCCGCGCGTGCGGCGATGGGCGGCTGAACCCTACTTTCGCCGTGTGCTTTGCCGCGGCCCATGCAAGACAAGCCCGATGTCCGCCTCCGAATTCGCCCAGTTCACCGCCGCGTTCCCGTGGTTCTTTCCCGTCGTGGCGTTTGTGTTCGGCGCCTGCGTGGGAAGTTTCCTCAACGTCGTGATCTACCGCCTGCCGAAGGAGCAATCGGTCGTCACCCCGGGCTCGCACTGCGCGTGCGGTCAGCCGATCAAGTGGCACGACAACATCCCGATCCTCTCGTGGCTGCTGCTGCGCGGGCGGGCGCGCTGCTGCGGGCGGGCCTTCTCCTTCCGCTACCCGTTCGTCGAGCTGCTGACGGGCGTGCTTTTCATCGTCTGCTGGCTGCAATTCACCCCGCTGGTGGCGGTGTGTGGCTGGGTCTTCGTGAGCTGCCTGATCGGGGCGACCTTCATCGATCTGGATCACTTCATCATCCCGGATGTCTTCACCATCTGGCTCGCGGTGCTCGGCGTGTTGCTTTCGACGCTGGTGCCGGCGATGCACGACATCGACAGCGGGTTTTTCCTCATCGACGGGCTGCGCGGCGCTCGCGCCGCGGTGCTAGGGCTGCTCCTCGGCTCGAGCGTGATCCTCTGGATCAAGTTGATCGCGGAAACGTTGCTCCGGCGCGACGCGATGGGGTTCGGCGACGTGACGTTCGTGGGCGCGATCGGGGCGTTTTGCGGCTGGCAGGGCGCGGTCTTCGCCATCTTTGGCGGCGCACTGGTGGGCACGATCTGGTTCGCCATCGCGTGGGCATGGGAAAGGGGCACGGGCAAGCGCGCCGCGGTGGCGCCGCCGTCGGAGACGCCCGAGGGCGAGGCGGCGCCGCTGGGTTTCGGCGCCCACGTGCCGTTTGGCCCGATGCTCGCGATTGCAGGGGCGCTCTATTTCCTGTTTTTCCGCGGGCCGGTGCTCCGCTGGATGGCGGAGATGGCGCAGCTCTTTTGATCGCGGCTCAAAAACGCCGCGCCATCACGCGACGCAGCACGGGACGGACGGCGCGAGCGAGGTCAGCATTGGCGTAGCCCATCCACGCGACCGGCGTGGTCGTGTCGAGTGGCTCGCGCAGCGGGCCGCCCCCGGGCCGCTCGACGAGGCAGCCGGCCTCGCGCGCGATGAGGGCCGTGCAGATGTCATAGGGATGGCAGCACAGGGTGGCGGCGGAGAAGCCGAGCTTCGCGTAGGCTGCGGGCCGCAGGTCGCCAAGCATGCGATCGTGGCCGGCGATGAGTTCGAAAAGCTGGCCGCCCGTGCTGATGTATTGGTCGTCAAAGACGAGCTGGCCGCCGTTTTTCCCGAGCACGCCGAGAGCCCGCCACAAGTCCTCCTCGACGGCGCCGAGCAGCGCCTTCCCCTCGGGGAAAAAACGCGCGAGCGACGCAAAGCCATGCTCGAAATGGCACGCCCGCGAAGGCCGTGGTGTCCAGCCCCGCACGGTGCCGCGCGCAAGATCGTGGGTCTCCGCCACCACCCCGCCGCCGAGCACCGCACTGAGTTGATCGGCGCGATCCTGCTTGGAGACGGGCAGCTCGGTCATCGCCGCCACGACGATGTCGCCGAGGTGTGTGCGCGCCCCGCGTTGCGGCGCGAGCCCGGCGAGGATCCAAGCGGGACGCTTGTCATACATGATGCCGCGCGTGCCGTCGATGGGATCGAGGATGCACTTCCACAATGTGCGCGCGACGGGAGTGCCGCGGGGAAACGTCACCGCCTCGCCCTCGAGGCCCTCCATCACGATCTCGACCGGCTGTGACTTCGGCCAGTGCCGCGCAAACCACGCGACCACGGCCGCCTCGCTGATCCGGTCGATGTGGTAGATGGTATCGGCCGTCGTGACACCGACGACCCGCGCGAATTTTCCCGCTTGTTTTTTGCGCGCCGCAATCACCGCGTCCCGGATGTCGCGCTGCAGCGCGCAGAGGAGGCGGCGCAGCGCTGCCATCCGGCGATCAGCCGCGGCGATCATCCCTGCGCGCGCAGCTCGGCAGCGGGCTTGAAACGCACGGTCTTGATCGCGGGAATTTTCATCGGGCGCCGCGTGTGCGGGTTGTAGCCGTTGCGAGCGGGCCGCACGGCCGCCGAAAAAGTGCCGAAGCCGACGAGCGAGACTTCCTTGTCACGCTTCAGTCCGCGCTTGATGGCGGCGAGCACGGCGTCGGTCGAGCGCTCGGCTGACGCCTTCGAGGTTCCGTTGCGCAGGATTTTCTGCACGTCCGCAACCAGTGAGGCCTTGTTCATCGGGGGTAAGGGAAAGCGCGAGCGAAGAAACGCGACCCGACGCGGTCAAACTCATTTCCCGTCATCCGCGGGCGGCCCAGGGGCAAATCGCACCGGCACTTCGCCCGCGCGCCCCTTCACGAGCACCTCGATCAAGCCGGCCAGGGCCGTCTCTCGCGGGATACCGCGCTCCATCGCGAGCTGATCAGCGCGCTTGATCAACTGCGCCGCCATCGTGACGGCCTGCGCGCGCGGCGCACCGAGGTGCTCGCAAAGCTGCGCTAGCTGTTCGCACTCGCTCATGGCCCTTCGAGCACCGCCACGCTCCGGTTGGCCGCCTCCGCCAGCGCCACCCTGGTGGTCGACCCCAGCGCTAGCAGCGAAATCATCGCGAGGCCCATCCAGCCTCCCGCCCCGTCGCCGACGGCGGAGCGCAATTCGCCGACCTGTCGTCCCTCGGCAAAAAGCGGCGCCGGTGCGGCCGGCACGTCGACGTCGGACCCCTGCACTCGCCGCAGCCGGCGTCGCACCTGGCCCATCGCCTTCAACCGCGCCATCACCTCCTGGCCTAGATAGCAGCCCTTGGTGTAGGAAATCGCGTCCGCCTCAAGCGCCGCCTCGTTCGGCAAATCACCCGGACCAGCATCAACAGGGATGGCCGGAATCCCTGCTGCGATGCGCCGGCGCTCCATTTCATCGCGCTTCAGCTCGCGACCTTGCGCCATCGCCGCGGCCAAGATCGCCGGCTGACCGCGTGACCGATCGTAGACACACTCGATCCCATCGCCGCGGTCCCGGCGCGCACGGAACACGATCGCACCTTCTTGTGCCGCCTGCGCGACGAGCGCCTCGGGCACGTTGCCCAGCAAACTAACGCCCGCCCAAGCGCCAGTCTGGTCCTCCAGCATCACGTCGTCCGCAATCACGTAGCTTTCGAGCCGCGCCCGAATGGTCTCGACCGGCGACCAGTAGCTCCCGATCCAATACACCCCCTCGTTCGCGCCGAGTCGCACAAAACTATCGGCCAGCACCTTGCCCTTGACCGAAAGCCAGAGACCATAGGCCGTGTCGCCCGGATTGAGCCGGCGCAGATCGTTCGTGAACTGTCCCTGGAGGAAACGCGCCGCATCCTCCCCCGTAACCCGTAGCCAGCACGCCGGCCTCCACCGAAAAAACGTCAGGGAAGTAGGAATTGTGATAGCCATTAAGAATCAGTTTGTGAGCATTTAACAAAAAAAGTGATAGAATTTGAAAACTAGTGATTGACCAACGCCATCAAACCCCTATCCATTCCGACAGCAAGTTTAACACTTCTCCCCGCTTAGCGGGGAGTTTTGGGGTAACTAAGAAAGCAAAGGCCGGCCGCTTAGGGGTAAGCGGCCGGCCACTTTTTTGTCCGACTTACGCGAGCCGAAGCGAGTCGCAGAGCCGAGGCTTGCACCGCCCGCGCGCGGCGCGCCAACCTGCTCCTTCATGCAGAAAACGTCCGACATCAATGTCGTCGAAACGCGTCCCTTGCCTTCGCCAGCCGCGTTGCTCGCCGAGCTGCCGAAGACCGAGCTTCAGGCCGAATTCGTCACGCGCGCACGCCGCGAAATCCACCGGCTCATATTCACCGACGACAAGCGCTTCCTTCTGATCATCGGGCCGTGCTCGATTCACGACTTAGGGGCCGGCCGCGACTATGCGCAGCGCTTGGCGATGCTCTCGCGCGAGGTTTCGGACCGCGTGATGGTGGTGATGCGCGTCTATTTTGAGAAGCCGCGCACCACGGTAGGCTGGAAGGGCCTTGTGATGGACCCACACCTCGATGGCTCGCACGACATCGCCGCCGGCCTCCGCCTCGGCCGCTCGTTTCTCCGCGACGTGCTCGACCTCGGCCTGCCCACCGCGACGGAATTCCTCGACCCGATCACGCCGCAATATGTCGCCGACCTCGTGTGCTGGGGTGCGATCGGCGCGCGCACCACGGAGTCTCAAACGCATCGGCAGATGGCCAGCGGCCTGTCGATGCCCCTCGGATTCAAGAACGGCACCGACGGCTCATTCACCGCCGCCGTCAACGCCATCAAGGCCGCGTCGCAGCCGCAGACGTTTCTCGGCATCAGCCTCGACGGCGCCGCCTCCGCGATCGTGACCCGCGGCAACCCGGCCTGCCACGTCGTGCTGCGCGGCGGCGCCGCCGGCCCCAACTACTCCCCTGCGCACATCACGCAGACCGAGCAGCTGCTCGCCGGCGCCAAGCTCCCCAAGTCCATCCTCGTCGACTGTTCGCACGACAACTCCGCCAAGAAACCTGAGCTCCAGCCCGACGTGCTCCGCGCCCTCCTCGATCAAATCGCCGCGGGCAACACATCGATCATGGGCGCGATGATCGAGAGCAACCTCGGCGCGGGGAACCAGGCCTTCCCGCAGCCCAAGGAAAGCCTCCGCTACGGCGTGAGCATCACCGACGGCTGCATCGACTGGCCGACCACCGAGAGCCTCGTGCGCGAGCTGCACGCTCGGCTCGCATCGCGGTTCCGCTGAGCCGGCAACGTCGGAAAATTTCATTCGTGTTTTCCGTGCATTTCGTGGTTAGCCCTCTCTCCCTTACTTCATGAAAACTCCCATCCGTGTCGCCGTAACCGGAGCCGCCGGCCAAATCGGCTACTCCCTGCTGTTTCGCATCGCCTCCGGCGCCATGTTCGGCCCCGACCAGCCGGTCATCCTCCAGCTCATCGAGGCTCCCATCGAGAAGGCGCTCCAGGCGCTTGGCGGTGTCGCCATGGAGCTCGATGACTGCGCGTTCCCATTGCTCAAGGGCATCGTGCAGACCTCCGATCCCGCCGTCGGCTTCAAGGAGGCCAACTGGTGCCTGCTCGTCGGCGCCAAGCCGCGCGGCCCCGGCATGGAGCGCGCCGACCTGCTCAAGGACAACGGCAAGATCTTCATCGGCCAGGGCCAGGTGATCGACGCCGTCGCCGCCGCCGATGCGCGCGTCTGCGTGGTCGGCAATCCCGCCAACACCAACTGCATGATCGCCGCCTCGCAGGCGAAGCGCCTCCCCGCGGAGCGCTTCACCGCCATGGTCCGCCTCGATCAGAACCGCGCGCAGACCCAGCTCGCCAAGAAAGCCGGCGTCAATCTCACCGCGGTGAAGGACATCTTCATCTACGGCAACCACAGCCCGACGATGTTTCCCTCCTTCGCACACGCCACCATCAACGGGAAGCCCGCGACCTCCGTCATCAACGACACCGCGTGGCTCCAAGGCCCGTTCTGCGAGACGGTCGGCAAACGCGGCGCCGCCATCATCGCCGCGCGCGGCCTGTCGTCCGCTGCCTCCGCCGCCAACGCCCTCGTTGATCATGTGCGCTCGCTCGTCACGCCCGGCGCGGTCCACTCGCTCGCCGTCAAGAGCGAGGGCCGCTACGGCTTCGACGCCAACGTCTGGGCCGGCATGCCCGTCCGCACGACGACGCCCGGCAGCTACGAGGTCATCACGAGCTACCAGATGGACGACTTCGCGAAATCGAAAATCGCCGCCACCAACAAGGAACTCGTCGACGAACGCTCGTTTGTCGCCGACATGATCAAATAAGGGCGGGCGCGAGGCATCGCGCCGAAGGCAACGCTGCGGGGTTGCCCTGGGAGGGGGAACGGGTTGGCATCCGCCCACCCCCCGCCTCAACATGAAACCCCGCCTCGCAAATCGAGCCAGTTTGCGCGTGCTCGCTGTTCTCAGCCTGCTCGCTCTTCTCCCCTTTTCAGCCCCGGCCCAGTCCTCATCCGGCACCGTCGAGGGCCGCGTCCTGAACCCCGCGACCGGCGATTTTCTTGAGCGCGCCCGCGTGACGGTCGAGGGCACGGCCATCGAGGCGTTCACCGACACCTCCGGTTTCTACCGGCTCGGCGGCGTGCCCGCCGGCGCGACGCGCGTGCGGGCGTTCTACACCGGCCTCGCGCCACAGACGCTCAGCGCCAACGTCGCCGCGGGACAGACGGCCACGCTCGATTTCAACCTCGCGCCCGTCTCCGGACCCGGCCGCACCGGCGAGATCGTGAAGCTCTCCGAATTCCGCGTCGCGACGTCGCGCGAGATGGACGCCGCCGCCATCGCGATCAACGAGCAGCGCTTCGCGCCCAACCTCAAGAGCGTCGTCTCCACCGACGAGTTCGGCGCCGTCTCCGAGGGCAGCGTGGGCGAGTTCGTGAAGTTTCTCCCGGGCATCTCCATCGAATACGAGGCCGGAGCGCTGGCCCGCGGCATCTCGATCAGCGGCGTGCCGTCGGACTACGTGCCCATCACGGTCAACGGCTTCGGGCTCGCCAGCGCCGGCGGCAACAGCGTGACCGCGCGCACCGCGCAGATGGACATGACCTCGATCACCGCGACGGCGCGCGTCGAGGTCGCTTACTCGCCCACGCCGGAGTCGCCGGGCTCCGCGCTGGCGGGCACGGTGAATCTGGTGCCGCGCAGCGCGTTCGAACGGGCGCGGCCGGAGTTCAAAACCAGCGTCTATCTCACGATGCGCGACAGCGAGCGCGACTTCGGCAAGACCCCCGGCCCCTTCGAGCCCGCCACGCGCAAGGTGAAGCCTGGCTTCGACTTTTCCTACATCCGGCCCGTCACGCGCAACTTCGGGTTCACGCTTTCCGGCGGCCACAGCGACAACGGCACCAAGGAGGAGTTCATCCAGAACACGTGGCGCGGCGTAAACGCCGCGACCAACGGCGGCGCGTTTCCCCACACAAGTCCGGATCAGCCCTACCTCACCGCCGTCGCCGTCCGCGACGGCACCAAAAAGGCCAAGCGCACCTCCTTCGGCACGACCATCGACTGGCGCTTCGGGACCAATGACCGCCTCTCCTTCTCCTACCAGCACTACAACATCGAGTTTCTCGTCCTCAACCGGACGATCACCTACAACATCACGAATGTCGCGCCCGGCGGTTTCTCAACCACGGCTACGCGCAGCACCGCCGGCGGCGGAAACGTCCAGCTCGGCAACGTCTATCGGGACCGCTACAACTCCACCGCCTCCCCCTCGCTCGTCTGGCGGCATGACGGCCCCGTCTGGAAGCTCGAGTCCGGCGCCGGCTGGTCCCGGGGCCGCAATACCTTCCGCGCGGTCGACAAGGGCTACTTCAGCAACTCCACCGCCCAGCGCTCCGGCGCCACCATCGCGTTTGCCGATATTTTCTACCTGCGGCCGCGCACCATCACCGTCACCGACGCCGCCGGCGCACCGCTGGATCCCTACAACATCAACAGCTACGCCGTCACCCAAGCCACCTCCAATCCGGTCACCAACTACGACACCCAAAAGGGCATCTACGCCAGCGCCCAGCGCGACCTCCCCACGCGCGTGCCGCTGACCGTGAAGGCCGGCGTGGATTTCCGCCACGACCGGCGCGACCAGCGCTCGGCCAACTACACCTTCGGCTTCGTCGGCGCAGATGGCCGCGCGAGCACGACACCGGTGGGCAGCGACGACCAAGCCTCGCGCTTCTTCGCGCCGGGCTACTCGCAGCGCGAGCTGCCGTTCGGTTTCCCCCGCGTGCAGTGGATGGATAACATCAAGCTCTGGGACTACTATCAGGCCAACCCGACCCACGTCACCCTCGACCGCAACGCCGAGTATCTCTCCTTCGTCAACGGCTCCAAATACGCGGAGGAACTGATCTCGTCCGGCTACGTGCGCGGCGACCTGCGCCTCATCGACGGCCGCCTGCGCCTCGTCGGCGGCGTGCGCGCCGAGCAGGCCAACGTCGAGGCCCAGGGGCCGCTCACGGATCGCACGCGCAATTTCCGGCGCGACGCCGCTGGTCGCGTCATCCTCACGAACGGCCAGCCCACGCTCATCGTCCCGGCCGGCGATGCCCTCGGCGTCTCGCGCCTCACCGTCCTCGACCGCGGCTCCCGCGCCGAGAAGGAATACCTGCGCTGGTTCCCGAGCCTCAACGCCTCCTACAACCTCCGCGAAAACCTCGTGGCCCGCGCCGCCTACTACCACTCGGTCGGCCGGCCTGATTTCAACCAATACGCCGGCGGCCTCACCCTGCCCGACGACTCGCAGCCCAACAGCGCCACCAACCGCATCACCGTCAACAACGCCGCCATCAAGCCATGGAGCGCCCGCAGCGTGACCGCACGCCTCGAGTATTACTTCGAGGGCGTCGGGCAGGTCTCCGTCGGCGCCTTCCGCCGCGACATCGAGAATTTCTTCGGCAACGTCACGTTTCGCCCTTCCGCCGAGTTTCTCGCCCTCTACGGCCTCGATGCCGGCACCTACGGCAGCTACGACGTCGCCACGCAGCACAACGTCAACTCCACCGTCCGCATGTCCGGCGCCGACGTCAGCTACCGGCAGGCGCTGACGTTTCTCCCGCACTGGGCACGCGGTGTGAACGTCTTCGCCAACGCCTCCATCCAGCGCACCGTCGGCGAGGCCTCCGCCAACTTCAACGGCTACATCCCGCGCAAAGCGAGCTGGGGCGCCGCCATCGTGCGCGAACGCTGGAACTTCCGCCTCAACTGGAGCCACCAGAGCAAGAACCGCCTCGGCGAAGTGACCGGCGCCTCCATCGGCCCCGGCACCTACAACTGGCAGTCGTCGCGCGTCTACCTCGACGTGCTCGGCGAATACTCCCTCACCAAGCGCATCGGCCTCTACTTCACGCTCCGCAACGTCGGCGACACTCCCGACCAGCGCGAAATCGAGGGCCCCCTCACTCCGGCCCACGCCCAATTCCGCAGCCGCGAGCTCGCCGGCTCGCTCTGGACCTTTGGCTTGAAGGGCACTTTCTGAACACACCTCCCATGACTCTACGTCTCCTGTTCGCTCCTGCGCTCCTTGCCACCGCCACCCTCGCCTCCGTCCACCAAGGCAATGGCATCAAGATCGGCGAGGTCTCCGCCGACTCCGCCGTCATCTGGACCCGCCTCACCGCCGCGCCCGAGGCCAACTGGTCCGGCGCTGCGTTTCTCCCGCCGAGCCTGCCCGCGGGCGAGACCGCTCCCGCCGCAAAAAAAGCCCCTACCAACGAGGAAAACCGGCAACGCGCCCTCTCCCTCGTCGCCCACCCCAACTCGCAGCTCCCCCAGGGCCGCACGCTCGCGCAAATGCAGGGCGCCCTGCCCGGCGCCGCCGGCTCCGTGCGCGTGACGCTCCGCCCCGCGGATGGCTCCGCGCCCGTCGAGACCGCGTGGACCGCGGTCGACGCCGCGCGCGACCATACGAAGCAGTTCACGCTGCGGCCGCTCCAGCCCGGCACCGCCTACCGCGTGCGCGTCGAGTCACGCGATCCGGCGGGTAGGGCCGGCGCGGTGGTCGAAGGGTCGTTTCGCACCGCGCCCGCACCCGGCGTCGCGGCACCCGTGAAGTTCGCCGTGATCACCTGCGGCGACTACCCGCGGCGCGACGATCCCACCAACGGCCACCGCCTCTACGACTCCATGCGCCGCGCCGGCGTCGACTTCGCCGTGCACACCGGCGACGTGGAGTATTACGACAAGGCCGATCCCTGGGCCACCTCCGCCGCCCTCGCGCGCTTCAAGTGGAACCGCCTCTACGCCCTGCCCTTCCCGCGCGAGTTCCACCGCACCACGCCCGTCTAC
Organism: Opitutaceae bacterium; assembly: GCA_016794665.1. Taxonomy (GTDB): domain Bacteria; phylum Verrucomicrobiota; class Verrucomicrobiia; order Opitutales; family Opitutaceae; genus ER46. The sequence goes on along the minus strand of JAEUHB010000406.1, from coordinate 4,440 downwards.
TACACCAACGACGACCACGACATCCTGACCAACGACTGCTGGCCCGGCCAGACCCACGGCCGCCTGACCTGGGCGGAAGGCCTTGCCATCTGGGACGAGCAGGTCCCCGTATCGCCCCTCCCGTATCGGACCTTCCGCTATGGGCGCGACGTGCAGATCTGGATCGTCGAGGGCCGCCGCTGGCGCTCGCCCAACAACGCGCCCGACGGCCCGGCCAAGACCATCCTGGGCGCCGAGCAAAAGGCGTGGCTCCTCCGCACCCTCGCGGCCTCCGACGCCACGTTCAAGGTCCTGCTCTCCCCGACCCCCATCGTCGGCCCCGATCGCGGCAACAAGAACGACAATCACGCCAACGCCGGCTTCCGCCACGAGGGCGACGAGCTCCGCCGCGCCCTCGCCGCGCACAAGAACCTCATCACGACCAACGGCGATCGCCACTGGCAGTATTTCTCCATCGATCCGGCGACGGGCCTGCGCGAGTTCGGCTGCGGCCCGATGTCCGATGTCCACGCCGGCGGCTACAGCCCGCAGCCCGGCGACGAGGCCATCCAGAAATTTTTCCGCCTCAAGGGCGGCTATCTCAGCATCGCGACCCAGCCCGGCGCCACCGCCGCCGCCTCGCGCCTGCTCGTGCAGCACCACGCCGTCGACGGCGCCGTCACCCACCGGGCCGAGCTCGACGCCGCCGGCAAGCTGCTCCGCGCCGGCGCGCCGTGAACCTGCCTACACGATCAGCCCGCTCAGCGCCTTGCTGATCTGGAACGCCTCCCGCACCGCGCCGAAGGCCTCGATCAGCTCCGCCGGCGCGCAGCCGCGCGGGAAACGCACCTCGAGCGCCGCGCCGGTGCAGCGCACGTCCGCCTCGACGCCCTCGACGCGGATGGTGCACTCGCTGCAATCCGAGGGATAGCTCACCGCCAGCCCACCCTCGCCATCGAGCGCCTCGATCGCGTCGATCACGGCCTCGACCCGCACGCCTTTCTTCAGCGCAAACGAAATCTCCGAGAACATCCCCGCGAAGATCCGCCCAAACTCGTCGCGCCGCGCGAGGTCAGCATCCCGCAGGTCGCGCAGCGTGGTGGTCACGGCGTAGCGCGCGGCGTCGCGCTCCTCGAGCGCGTAGAAAATCTCCAGCGTGAAGTCCCGCGCCGTCAGCACCGCGATCGGGCTCGTCACGCTCAGCGCGACGTCCTTGCGCTTGTAGCCCAGCCCCGCGCGCACCGCCTGGAATAGCTTCTCCGCCTCGTCCGCGAGCTCCGTGTCGCAAATTTTCCCCAGGAACGCGTTGGTCGTGGCGTTGGCCGCGTCGGGCACCGTGTGGTGCCCTTTCTTGAAACCACCCAAGGCCTTCACCTGCCCTCCGGCTCGTCCGACGAACGCGATGCTCGCGACGACGCGCGACGGGAGGGTTTCTGCCATGCCTCGCGAGAAAACCCGCGCCGCCGGGTCGCGCGAGGCTGAAAATCTACGCCGTCGCCCGCCGTCCCGTCCGCACGATGAGCGACACGATCCCCGTGATCACGAGGGCCGGGACCCACAGGGGCGCAAGCACCACGGCCACGCCGAGGCCCAGCATGACCAGCCCCGCGAGCACAATCGCCATGATGCAGCCGAGGGCGAGCGTAAGCGGCAGGAGCTTGAGCGCGACGAGCGCCAGCAACACCAGGAGGAAAATCTTCAGGAAGGTCTTCATGCGCGGAAAAACCCGGCCGCGCGCGAAAAGTTGCAAGAACCTCAGCCACCCGGCTCCGGCGGCGATCATTCGTGGCTCCACTTCCTCGCCCACGGATCCTTCGTCGCGAGCTGGAAGGCCTGCACCTTCGCCAGCAGCTCCGCCTTCAGCGCGGCGTGCGCCGGATCGTCGGCGAGGTTGTCCACCTCGTCGGGATCACGGGCGAGATCGTAGAGCTCGAACTTGGGCCGTCGCAGGAACCGCTCGATCGGGCGCCGCCCGAGCTTTCCTCCGCCGGCACCCGTCGTCGCCCCGATCCAGGTGGGCGACTTGATGAGGTCGAGAGCCGAGGGCCAGGTGATCTCGTGCGCGAGGTTGACGATGAGCTTGTGCGTGCGCGTGCGGACGGCGCGCATCGGGTAATACATCGTGATCTCGTGCAGCGAGTGGGAGGCATAGGTCTCGTCCCAACCGCGCAGCGCGCCGCCATCCAGGCCGGCGCGAAAGGAGCGGCCGTCGCACTCGCCGGCCGCGGGCGGCGCCCCCGCCGCGTCGAGCAGCGTCGGCGTGAGGTCGGCCCATGTCACCATCGCGTCCTGCACCGCGCCCGGGCGCGCGCGGCCGGGCGCGCGCACAATCAGGGGCAGGCGGATGCCAGGGTCGTAGAGCGTGGTCTTGGCGCCGGGAAACGCCGCGCCATTGTCGGAGAGGTAGACGATGAGGGTGTCGTTGTATTTTCCCGCGGCTTTGAGGATGCCGATGAGTTTGCCGATGCCTTGGTCGAGCCGCGCGATGGCTTGGTAATACTCCGCGATCTCGGCGCGGGTCGCCGGCGTGTCCGGCAGCCACGAGGGCACGGGCACATCCTCGGGGCGGAACGTGATCGGCGTGATGCCGGGGTAGCCCGCGGGGCGGTTGCCAAAGGAGTTCGGCCGCGGCCACGTGTCGAAGGTCGGGCGGCCGTCAGGCAGCACGGCGTTGGCGCGGTGCGGATCATCCGTCGCGAAATACAGGAAGAAGGGCCCCTCATCGCGCGCGGCGATCACGGCGCGCGCCTGCTCCGCCATCTCGACGGGGCTGCGGCCGATGGTCGCGGGATCGTTGGCGGCGCCGGCGGACAGCACCGTCTGGAACGCATACGCGGACTCCGGCGCGACGTGGAACTTGCCGATGCGGGCCGTGCGATAGCCCGCGGCCGCGAGCCGCGCGGGCAGGGTCTTCACGTGCGCATACGACTGGAAATGGTGATCATCGTGCTGGAGGCCATACATGCCGTTGCGGTGGTTGTGCTGGCCGGTGAGGAGCACGGAGCGCGACGGGCTGCAGCTCGCCGCCGTGCAGAACGCGTGCGTGAACCGCGTGCCGTCGGCTGCGAGCGCATCGAGGTGCGGCGTCTTCACGACCACGTTGCCGTAGCAACCGAGCGCCTCGCGGCCATGGTCGTCGGACACGATGAGCAGGATGTTGGGCCGCGCCGCCGCGGCGCCCAGCGGCAAGGCCGGAGCGAGCGGGGCGAGCAGGACGAGGGCGGGGAGAACAAATCGCATGGGGAGGCGCGAGTCTGAGCGCGGCCCGCGCGCGGCGTCGCGCAAAAACTCGCCGCCCGGGGAACCGCCGCCCAACGTGTCGCCATGCCCAGCCCCGCCCTCGTTCCCGTCGTAGCCGCCGTCATCCTCGACGCCGCGAGGCGCGCGCTGCTCGCGCAGCGGCCGGCGCACAAGCACCTCGGCGGGAAGTGGGAGTTTCCCGGCGGCAAGGTCGAGGCCGGCGAGGCGCCCGAGGTCGCGCTCGTCCGCGAGATTCGCGAGGAGCTGGGCTGCGATATCTTCATCCGGCGCGCGTTGCCGCGCTTCACGCACGACTACGGCACCGTCGTGATTGAGATGATCCCGTTTGTCTGCGAGCTCGCGCCGCGCAGCCCGCCGCCGCACGCGCGCGAGCACACGGCGCTGGCGTGGGCCGGGATCGCCGGCTTGAAATCCTACGATCTTGCGCCGGCGGACTGGCCGGTGCTCGCGCACCTGTAGGACCATCCCGCGGCGCGCGCCGGCCCTGCACTCGACACGCACGCCACGCCCGCTTCTGTTAGCGCCCATGCCGTCCGCGCCGCTCTCGCTTGCCGCCGTCTCCCGCCTGCCTGCCCCGGGCGACAATGTCGCCATCGCGATTCGCCGCATCGAGGCGGGCGAGGTGCTGGCGCTGGCGACCGGCGCGCGCGCACTGCCGCATACCGTGCTCGAGGGGCACCGTTTCGCCGTGGCTCCGATCGCGGCCGGCGCGTCGCTGCTCTCCTGGGGCCTGCCCTTCGGCCGCGCCACGCGCGCGATCGCGCCGGGCGACTACGTGGCCAACCACGCGATGCTCGAGGGCCTCGCCGTCCGCAACACCGGCGGCGCGACGCTGCCGGCCGAGGCCAATTTCGAGGACTCGCTCGAAGCCTTCGTGCTCGACGAAAAGAAAATCCGTCCCGCCCCGGCCGTGCCACGGGCGTCGCCGGCGCGCACCTTCCTCGGCTACCGCCGCGGGGCCAACCGCGGCGTCGGCACGCGCAACACCCTCGTCGTCCTCGGCACGTCGTCGCGCACCGCGAGCTTTGCGCGGCAGCTCGTCGCGCGGCTCCAGCCGCTTGCGCGCGTGCACCCGACGATCGACGGCATCGTGGCCATCGCGCACACCGAGGGCGGCGGCACCGGCGAGGGCAACAACACGCTCGAGACCCTGCGCACGCTCGGCGGCTTCATGGTGCACCCCAACGTCGGCGCCGTGCT